>NZ_JAAFZC010000001.1:300000-600000 GCF_010614805.1 Pseudooceanicola aestuarii | reverse complement strand
ATCTCGGACATCACACGGCAGAGATGGTCAACGAGAAGATCAAGGCGATGTCCAACATCCCAACGACGGCCAGTTCGCTGTTGCGGACGCTCTCCGCGATCTATGGCATCCAACTTGCCTGTCGGGACGAATGACCAAAAGCGCACCTTCCCGCTGTCGGATATCGCGGTCGATGTGTTCCACCGGACTCCGCGCGCCGACTGTGTTGCACAACTCAACTGCAGGCCGGACGGCCCCTTTCCCCGGACAGACTCATCCCTCTGCTTCCGTGACAGGTATGCCGAGCGCGGTGAGCCGTTCAGTACGGCGACACGGCTCTGGAACTCGGCGACCTGACGGTCGAGGTCCCGGGCGGTCAGGCGCTGTCCCAGCAGCTTCACACAATGCATTTGGTCTCGACGCGGCTTCGGCGGTGGTTTCCGCTCCATCGTATCCAGATCGTCCGGCCGAAGCGTTTCGACGCGCGCAGCGCCTCGTACCGTGCGATTGCTCCGGCAGTGTCGGGCTTCCAAGGCCTTGCGTTTGGGCAGGGGGTATGGGTCTGCTCATACCATCCAGATACCACGCTGGATTCACAAGATGAATCCCGCACGGGATTTGTGCAGCAGAGCCGGGAATCGCAAGCTTAGTCCAACAAATTGACCTTGTGCAGCAGAACGAAGCTTTATGCTGAAAGCAAATTCAAGGTGCAGGATATGTTGAGGAAGTCGGTTGAAATTCCGTTTTTCGAGCCGCTCTTGTTCTGATTTATTGGTATAAATCAAGGGGCTATCTGGAAAATGTGGCTGGGATGGTAGGATTCGAACCTACGGTACACTGTACCAAAAACAGTTGCCTTACCACTTGGCTACATCCCAACGTGGGGGCCTATTTACGGCCTTGAACGGGAAGGCGCAAGACCCGGCGGCGCAAAAAACTGCGACTTTCCCCGAGGTTTCGCGCGCCGGCAGATCCCTGCCGGGGGCCTTATTCGGTGGGGGCGTCGCGGGTCAGCAGATCCTTGTCGGCGGTTTCGCGGCGTTCCGCATCGATGATGGCGGACAGCTCGTCCTCGGAATGGGCATCGACATCGCCGACATCGGCGGGTGCGGTGGTCTGCGGGGCAGGGCGGGCGTGGGTTTCGGGCTGCGCGACGTCCAGCCCGTCGGCCACCGCGCCGGTCAAGCCGGGGGTCAGCAGGCGGTAGGTCGGCTCCGGCATGGCGATCCCGGCCTGCGACAATGCGGCCATGCAGAGGCGAATTGCCTCGCCGCGCGCGGCCAGAAGGCCGGTGGCGCGCTGGTCGATCCAACCGGCCAGCCGCAGTGTCACGGTGCTGTCGCCGATCCCGTCGATCCAGGCATCCACCGCCGGACGATCAACGGTGAACGGCAGGTCGGCCAACGTCCGTTGCGCGACCCGCTGGGCCAGCGCCAGGTCGGCGTCCGGCGCGATGCCGATGTCGAAGACGAATCGCCGCTCCGCATTGCGGGAATAGTTGACGATGCGGCTTTTGAACACTGTCGCGTTGGGGATGCGGATATGGTTGCCATCCCAGCTGAGCAGGATCGTCGCGCGCGAGGTCAGGCGGATCACCTTGCCTTCGTCGCCGTTGATCTCCACCGCGTCATTGGGCCGAAAGGGCTGGCGCACGGACAGCATCAGGGAAGCGATGAAATTCTCCACCGTGTCGCGCACGGCAAAGCCGATGGCCAGCCCGATGATCCCGGCGGCGCCCAGGATGGTGGACAACAGGGCCGTGGCGTTCAGGATATCGAGACCGATCACCACCCCCGCGATGACAAAGACCAACCGCAGGATCTGCCGGTAGATGTCGGCGATGAAGGCATTGGGCGCAATCCGGTCCCAGGGCTGTCGCATCCGGGCCAGCAACACCCCCACCGTGACAATCGCCGCAGCCACCAGCAGGGCGATGGCGAACAGCGGCAGATAGGCGATGACCTGCGCCAGCCGGTCCATCATCCGACCCACCGCAGGGTCCAGGCGGCGGGCCACATCAGTGGTTTCGGCGACCTCGTTGCGGATGGCCACCACCCCTTCGACCCGTGCGGCCAGATCGGTCAGCGCGGCGGCGGTGGCGGCGTCCAGCGTGGTGCCCCGTAGCGTCACGATGCCGGAGGACACCGCGACCGTCACATCGCCGTAGCCGTCCAGCTCGGCCAGGATGGCGCGGATGCGGCTGGCGATGGCGGCGTCGCGCGTGGCGTCGTCGGCTACGGTGATTGTGCCACCGGGCTGGCTGCCGTCCTGTGCGGACAGGGGAAGGGCAGGCAGGATCAGCGCAAGCGCCAGCAGCAGGGCAGGCGCCGTGCGGCGCAGAAGGGAAAAGATCACGTCAAAGGCGTCCGAATGGCTGAAACGAATGCCTTACCTTAACGCGCCATGGTGCTGCGGCAAGCGCAGGGTCAGTCGCGGAGTTCCTCGGCCCCGACGCCCCAAAGCGCCTCTTTGGGCGTCCAGCCGCGATAGCCGCCGGCGGTCAGGCGGCACCATCGGGCCACGCATTCACCCAGCCGGGCGACGACACCGGTTTCCAGCCGCGCGGTGACCGGCGCCTTGGAATCCGGGCGGAATTGCAGATCCGCCTGTTGCGAGGTCACGATCGCCGTGCGGGTGCCCGACAGCAACGAGTAATGCACCCAGCCGCCCATGCCGTCCCGGTCGCGGACGCGGCGCCAATGGCCATGCTCGGCCACGATTTGCAGCGGCATGTCACGGCGCACGAACACCCAGTCGATGCGGTGGGTCAGGCTGGGACCGCGCCGGACATTGGCCTTGCTGGCCTTCATCGAGACATAGCGCGGCAGCGGCAGGCCGGTCACCGGGCCGCGGGTGCGGGCGATGTTGCGGGCCTTGGGCGTGGGGGCGGCGGATGCGGCCACCGCCAGCGCAACGCCAGCCGGCGGGGCGGCGGCGGGCTCTATGGAGGTCGCGCTGTCGTCGGTCGCGGCAAGGGTCGCGGTACCGAACATCAGCATCAGCGCCACGGCGCTCAGCATCGGGTGGCTCATCGTTTTGCCTCTGTTCCTGCCTTCGGTCCACCGGGGTTCTTGTGCCCCGGCCTATTCTCGTACACTTTGCCCCCAACTGTGCCGCGTTGGAAGAAGCCGGAGGGGGAGCATGCCATCTCAACGTCTGAGTGTTGTCGTTACGCGACGCCTGCCTGAACGGGTCGAGGCGCGGCTGAGCGAGCTGTTCGACGTGACGCTGGGGCCGGATGACCGCCCCATGTCGCGCGAGAACCTGGTCCAGGCCGTGCGCAATGCGGATATATTGGTGCCCACGCTGCGTGACCAGATCGATCAGGCGCTGTTGGCGCAGGCCGGTCCGCAGCTGAAGCTGATCGCGAATTACGGCGCGGGGGTCGATCATATCGACGTTGCGACATGTCGCCAACGCGGCATCCTGGTATCGAACACGCCCGACGTTGTGACAGAGGATACCGCCGACATGACCATGGCGCTGATTCTCGCGGTGACGCGCCGCATTCCCGAAGGTCTGGCCCAGATGCAGGCCGACGATTGGGAGGGCTGGTCCCCCAATGCCATGCTGGGCGGGCGCATTGCCGGGCGGCGGCTGGGCATTCTGGGCATGGGCCGGATCGGGCGGGCCGTGGCGCGCCGGGCCAGTGCCTTTGGCATGCAGGTGCATTACCACAACCGCCATCGCCTGCGCGCCGAGATCGAGGAAGAATACCAGGCCCGCTACTGGGAATCGCTGGATCAGATGATCGCGCGGATGGACGTCGTGTCGGTCAATTGTCCGCATACACCGTCGACCTTCCACCTGCTGAACGCGCGGCGACTGAAGCTGATGAAGCCCGACGCGGTGGTGGTGAACACCTCCCGCGGGGAGGTCATCGACGAGAACGCCCTGACCCGGATGTTGCGCGCCGGTGAACTGGCGGGCGCGGGTCTGGACGTCTACCAATACGGGCGCGACGGCAATCCCCGCCTGAGGGAGTTGAAGAACGTCGTTCTGCTGCCGCATATGGGGTCTGCCACCCGCGAGGGCCGGATCGAGATGGGGGAAAAGGTGATCATCAACATCAAGACCTTCGCCGATGGCCACAGGCCGCCGGATCAGGTCTTGACCGGCATGGTATGACCCGATGAACAGGGCCACCCGATCCGCCTTGTCGCTGATCGCGGCCCTGTTCTGCCTTTGGCTGGCGGTGACGCCACGGGTGAACCCGCTGGTCGGCACCGCCGAACGGTTCCAGCGCGACATCGCCATCGCCACCGGCACCACCTATATCTCCCTGCGCGCGATCAACGCCGCCCTGTCCTTTGCCCAGGAGGCCGAGGTGGGCGGTTCGGTCGTTGTCACCGGCACGATCCAGCCCCTGAAATGGCTGGAGCCGGTGGATGACACCGTCGAACGCGTCTCGGCGCTGGTGTTCGGGATCGCAGTGATCACGGCAATCCTGTCGATGTCGCTGGCCCCCGTGGCGGCGACCGGGTTCGTCCTGATGGCGATCGCGCTGGCCGGACGCTGTACCTGCGAAATGCACCGCCATGGCTGGCCCGGCGCGCCGCCCGGCCTGCGCCGTGTGGTGCATGGGGTGGGAACGCTGGGGCTGGCCTTTGCGCTGGGGCTTCCGGCGGCCTCGGCGCTGGGGGTCTGGGCGGGCGACCTGCTGACCCACGCGGCGGCGGCAGAGGCCAACGCCACCATCACCGCCATTTCCGAGCAGGCGCTGGCTCTTGTCGGCCAGGGGGAGGACCGGGGCTGGCGCGAAACCTACGAGGCCTACAAGGGCGCCGCCGGAGCGTTCTGGAATTCCGCCGACGACCTGCTGGCGGCCTCGCTGTCGCTGACCGGGATTTTCGTGCTGCGGATGATCGTGTTGCCGACCCTGATTTTGCTGGTTTTCGTCGCCCTTCTGCGGCAGGCGGCCGCGCGGGTCTGACGCGATGCGCACGTTCCTGGCCATCGACCTGCCCGACGGGCTGAAGGACCAGCTGGCCGCGCGTCAGGACGATCTGAAGATCGGTCGCCATGTCCCGCCGGAGAACCTGCACCTGACGCTGGCGTTTCTGGACGATCAGCCGGTGGCTGCCTTGCAGGAGCTGAACGATGCGCTGGAAACATTGCGCGCCGATCCCTTTGCCCTTCAGATCGAGGGGTTCGCCACTTTCGGGCGCGCCGCGCCGCGCGTCGTCTTTGCCGACCTGGTGGACACCGGCCCGCTATTGGACCTGCACCGCCGGATCCGCAGCCGTTGCCATGGCGCGGGGATCGTGTTGCCCCGCGAACGGTTCCGCCCGCATGTGACCATCGCGCGGTTCGGCACTGGCGCGGGGCCGGACGAGACGCGGCGCCTGGCACGGTTCCTGGAGGGCAACGCCGGCTTTCGCCCCTGGCCCGTTCCCGTGGAGGAGGTGGTTCTGTTCCAATCGATCCTGTCGGGGGCGGCACCGGTCTACGAGGCGCTCAGCCGCTACCGGCTGGACGGGCGGCCGGTCTACGATCCCGACTGAAGCGGCGGCAGTTGCTTCGCCGCCCCCCCCCGGATCAGACCAGCCGGCCCCACAGGTCGTATTCGCCGGCCTCGTCAACCTCTACCGTGACGATCTGGCCCGGTTGCAGATGCGCGGCGCCCTCGTCGATGAACAGGTTGCCGTCGATCTCCGGCGCGTCGGCCTTGGTCCGGCAGGTGGCGATGCCGTCTTCGTCCACGTCATCGACGATCACGTCCTGACGGCTGCCGACCTTGGCTTCCAGCTTCGCCTCCGAAATCGCCTGCGCCTTCTCCATGAAGCGGTTCCAGCGGTCCTGCTTGACCTCCTCCGCCACATGATCCGGCAGGGCGTTGGAGCGGGCGCCAGCGACGTTTTCGTATTGAAAGCATCCCACGCGATCCAGCTGCGCCTCGTCCATCCAGTCCAGCAGGTGCTGGAACTCCGCCTCCGTCTCTCCGGGGTATCCCACGATGAAGGTCGAGCGCAGAGTGATGTCCGGGCAATCCCGGCGCCAGGCCGCGATCTCGTCCAGCGTGCGTTCGGCAGCCGCCGGGCGTGCCATGCGGCGCAGCGTGTCGGGATGGGCGTGCTGGAACGGGATGTCCAGATAGGGGAGGATCTTGCCATCGGCCATCAGGGGAATGGCGTCGCGCACATGGGGGTAGGGATAGACGTAGTGCATCCGCACCCAGACGCCCAGCTCCCCCAGATCGCGGGCCAGGTCAAGGAAGGGAAACTTGCTGTCCCGATCCTTCCAATCCGTCCCGTAGGCCGATGTATCCTGCGAGATCACCAGCAGCTCCTGCACACCGGCCTCCACCAGCTTTTCGGCTTCGCGCAATACCGCACGGGCGGGGCGCGACTGCAGGCGGCCGCGCATGTCGGGGATGATGCAGAACTTGCACTTGTGATTGCAGCCCTCCGCGATCTTCAGGTAGCTGTAGTGCCGGGGCGTTAGGCTGACCCCGGAGGCGGGCAGCAGATCGACAAACGGATCGGGATCGGGCGGCACGGCGGCATGGACCGCGTCCAGCACCTGTTCGTATTGATGCGGCCCGGTGACGGCCAGAACCTTGGGGTGGGCGCCGGTGATGAACTTGGGCTCGGCCCCCAGACACCCGGTGACGATCACCCTGCCATTCGCCGTCAGTGCCTCGCCGATGGCATCCAGGCTTTCGGCCTTCGCGGAATCCAGGAACCCGCAGGTGTTCACGATCACCGCATCCGCCCCGGTGTAATCGGGCGAGATAGCGTATCCCTCGGCGCGCAGCCGGGTCAAAATCCGTTCGCTGTCCACCAGGGCCTTGGGACAGCCAAGGGAGACCATTCCGATGGCGGGCTGGCCGGGGCGGCGGGTGTCGCCGAAACGCGGCGCGGGGGCAAGGTCGGGGCGAAGCTCGGGGGGGTTCTGCGTCATGATGGAGCGCCCTATACAGGAATGCCCGGCGCTGGGGAATGCCATGCTTGAGCCGCGTGGCGACCGCGCCTAGGGTTGGGAAACAGGTGATGGGGGTAGGGAATGGGACTGATCCGCTGGATGTTCCGGATCGTGGTGGTGGCGGTGATCGCCATCATGCTGATCGTGGGGGCTGCGTTTTTCCTGGTGCCCGGTCAACGGGTTGCCCAGGTGGCCGCCGACAGGCTGGGCGCCGCCACCGGCCGCAAGGTCGAAATCCTGGGCGAGACGTCCTTTACCGTCTACCCGGTCTTGGGGGTCAGCACCGGCGGGCTGCGTATCGCCAATGCGGAATGGTCGCGCAACGGGCCGATGGTGCAGGCCGAATCGGTGCAGATCGGGGTCGACCTGATGGCGCTGATCGGCGGCGATATCCGCCTGACCCGGGTCGAGGCGGTCAAGCCCGAGATCCTGCTGGAAATCTCTGCCGAGGGGGCGCCCAATTGGCAGCTGGACGGGCTGTCGGGGGGCGCAGACGCGGCACCCGGCACCGGAGCGGCCTCGGGCAGCGGTACACCCCGTGCCATCGGGCTGGACAATCTGCGGGTGACAGGTGCGGCGCTGCATCTGGTGGATCACCGCGCCGGCACCAGCGAGAGTTTCGGCCCGCTGGATCTGACCCTGCAATTGCCAGACCTCGCCGGGCCCGCCACGCTGACCGCCAGCCTGGTCCGGGGCGGTCCGCCCCTGGCTCTGACCGCCCGCGCCGCGCAGGTGGCGCAGTTGCTGGAAGGCGGGATCAGCGACATCAGCCTGGAACTGACCAGCGCCGACGGACGGCTGGGGTTCGAGGGACGCGCCGGGCTGGCGCCGGAAGCCCAGGGGCGGCTTGAGGTCGACCTGTCCGACACCGCGGGTTTTGTCGCGGCGCTTGGTCTGGCGGCGCCGGATCTGCCGCAGGGGCTGGGCCGTGCGGCGACGCTGGAGGGGGATGTCACCTATACCCGTGACGGGCTGCTCACTCTGCGGGACGGGGTGTTGACGCTGGACGGCAACCGTCTGACAGCGGCGGCGGATATCACCCCCGGCACGGTCACGCAGGTCAGAGCGCAACTGACGGGCGGTGATCTGGATTTCAGCGCGATGATGGCGGGCGATAGCGGCCCCGCAGCCCCGGCCGCCGCTGGTTGGTCCACCGCGCCCATCGACGCTTCCCCCCTCTCCCTTGTGGAGGGGGAAATCGCGCTTGCCGCAGGCTCCGTCGATCTGGGCATCACACGGCTGGGCCCCGTCCGGCTGCGCACGACGATCGAGCGTAGCCGCGCCGTCACCCGGCTGAGCGAAGTTTCGGCCTTTGGCGGGACGCTTTCCGGGGAATTCGTGGTCAACAACCGCGCGGGATTGTCGGTCGGCGGCGACCTTTCGGCGCAGGAGGTCGGGTTGCAGCCGATGCTGTCGGATCTGGCGGGCGTCACACGGTTCACCGGCGCGGCGCAGGCACAGGTGGATTTCCTGGCCTCCGGCCAGTCTCTGGCGGCGATGATGCAGTCGCTGTCGGGGACCGGCCGGTTGGAGACCGGGCGCGGCACGATCGAGGGGATCGATCTGGACCGGCTGATGCGCAGCGGCGACGCCACCGGCGGAACCACGATCTTTGATGCGACAGAGGCGACATTCACCATCACCGACGGTCTGCTGCGCAACGAGGACCTCGTGATGCAGCTGGCCGGCATCCGGGCAGAGGGTCGCGGCGATGTCGATCTGGCCGGGCAGTCGATCGACTACCTGTTCACGCCGATCTCTCTGAAAGCGCGGGATGGACGCGGGTTGGCGATCCCGGTGCGCATTCGCGGCCCCTGGTCCGGCCCACGCATCACCGCCGACCTGGAGCAGGCCATCCAGCTGAATTTCGAAGAGGAAAAGAAAGAGCTGGAACAAAAGGCCCGGCAGGAGGTCGACGGCAAGGTGCGCAATGCCCTGGGCATCGAGGCCCAGGAAGGCGACGACCTTGAAGACAGCCTGAAACGCGAACTGGAAGACCAGGCCAAGCGCGGTCTTCTCAAGCTGTTCAACCGCTGATCGGGTTGCTGGAAAGGGGCGCGGATCGGAAGGTCCGGCGCCCCTTCTTTCTGGTGCAACGCAGGCTGAGGGCAGGCCCGGCGCCCCGAAGGCGGCCGCGCCCCCGGAAAGGCCCGCAGTCCGGCCGTCAGATCAACGCTTGCGGTCGCGGCGCGAGGACATCGGCTGGAACGCGACGCCGACATGGGCTTCGCAATAGGGTTTCCCGGCCTGAACGGGCAGTCCGCAGAACCAGAATTCGTCAGTGGCGGGATCGCCTACGGGCCATTTGCAGGTCCGCTCTGTCAGCTCCATCAGGGTCAGCCGTTTGGCCTTCTTCTCGATCTCGCTGACCTTGGCCAGGGCCTCGGGGGAAATCTCGTTCGCCGAAGGTTGCGGCGGCAGGGGTTGGCCTGCGGGGATGATCTGCTTGCGCGCCGGGGTGGCGGCGGGCTGCGGCTGGGCCGGTTCCGGCGCCGCCGCCGTGGCATCGGTGGCGGCGGGCTGCGACTCCCGCCGGGGGGCGGGCTTGGCCTTTGGCTCCGGCTTGGCCGCGGCGGGCTGTTGGGCCGGTGCCGCGGCGGGCGCCGCAGTGGCGCCTCCGGCGCCGCCGCCGCCGGATCGGTTCGACAGGCCCAGGCGATGGACCTTGCCGATCACGGCGTTGCGGGTCACACCGCCCAATTCCTTGGCGATCTGGCTGGCCGACTGGCCCTCGCCCCACATCTTTTTCAGCAGTTCGACGCGTTCGTCGGTCCAGGACATGAAGGTCCTCCTTGGGTGCGAGGCGCGGCACGTTCCGGCCCCGTGGAATTCGGCAGGCCCCTATACTAGTCACCGGCGGGCCGGTTACAAGGCCGCGACCGCCTTTACGCGATCATACGCCAAGGCACCAGCGCATCACGGCCTTCTGGGCGTGCAACCTGTTCTCCGCCTCGTCGAAAATGACCGATTGCGGTCCGTCCATCACGTCCGAGGTTACTTCTTCCTCGCGATGCGCGGGCAGGCAATGCATGAACACCGCCTGATCACCGGCGGCCTGCATCAGCGCGGCATTCACCTGGTAGGGGCGCAGCAGGTTGTGGCGACGTTCCCGCGTGCTCTGCTTGTCATGCATGGAGACCCAGGTATCGGCGATGATCACGTCGGCGCCCTTCACCGCGCGGGTGGCGTCGCGGTCGATGTCGACATGGGCGCCATGGGCGCGGGCGAATTCCATCGCGGCGGCGGGCGGGTCCAACTGTTCGGGTCCGGTGTAGGTCATGTCAAAGCCGAATTGCCCGGCGGCGTGCAGCCAGGAGGCGCAGACATTGTTGCCGTCCCCGGTCCAGACCGCCTTTTTCCCGGCGATGGGACCGCGATGTTCCTCGAAGGTCAGGATATCGGCCATGATCTGGCAGGGGTGGCTGTTGTCGGTCAGCCCGTTGATCACCGGCACGGTGGCGTGATCGGCCATTTCCTTCAATACCGATTCGTCGAAGGTGCGGATCATGATCAGATCGACATAGCGCGACAGCACCCGGGCGGTATCGGCGATGGTTTCGCCATGGCCCAGCTGCATGTCCTGCCCCGACAGCACCATGGTCTGCCCGCCCATCTGGCGGGTGCCCACGTCAAAGGACACGCGGGTCCGGGTCGAGGGTTTCTCGAAGATCAACGCGACCATGCGCCCGGCCAGCGGCTGTTCGTCATCAGGCGCGCCGCGCGGGCGACCCTGGCGGGCGGTCTTCATGGCACGGGCGCCGTCGATCATCTGCCGCAGGTCGGCCGGATCTGTGGTATGGATGTCCAGGAAATGGTTCATGTCTTTCGGTCCCTTTGCGGGCGGAGGTCACGACGCGCGCCGCGACCCCCTAGGCAGGTGAAAGGCAAAGATGGGCAGGCGCCACATCTCAGCCGCCGGAAACGGCCTTGGCCGCGCGGTCGAGGCGGGCGACGGCTTCGCCGATCTCCGCCTCGGTCAGGTTCAGCGGCGGCAGCAGGCGCACCACGTTGTCGGCGGCAGGTACGGTCAGCACCTCGACGCCGTAGGCAGCCTTGACCACGTCGATATTGGCGGCCTTGCATAGCAGGCCCAGCATCATGCCGCTGCCGCGCACCCCGGCGAAAACCTGCGGATTGTCGGCCACCAGCCCCTCCAGGCGCTGGCGCAGCAGCCCGGCGCGGCGGTTCACATCGGCCAGGAAGGCCGGATCGGCGACTTCCTTCATTACCGCATTGCCCACGGCACAGCCCAGCGGGTTGCCGCCATAGGTCGACCCGTGGGTGCCCGCGCCCATGCCCGAGGCGGCGTTCTCCGTGGCCAGCACCGCGCCCAGCGGGAAGCCACCGCCGATGCCCTTGGCCACCATCATGATGTCGGGGGCGATCCCGGCCCATTCATGAGCGAACAGGCGCCCGGTCCGGCCCATGCCGCATTGGACCTCGTCCAGGATCAGCAGGGTGCCGGTTTCGTCGCAGAGCCCGCGCAGCGCCCGCATCTGGTCGTCTTCCAGCGGGCGGATGCCGCCCTCTCCCTGCACCGGCTCTACCAGGATGGCGGCGACCGTGTCGTCCAGCGCGGCTTTCACCGCGTCGATATCGCCCCAGGGCAGGTGGATGAAACCGGGCAGCAGCGGGCCAAAGCCCTTGGTCATCTTTTCCGATCCCGCGGCGGCGATCCCGGCGGAGGACCGGCCGTGAAACGACCCTTCGAAGGCAATGATCCCGGTGCGGTCGGGCGCGCCCTTTTCGTACCAGTATTTCCGCGCCATCTTCACCGCCAGCTCGCAGCTTTCGGTGCCGGAATTGGTAAAGAAGACGGTATCGGCAAAGGTCGCCTCTACCAGCCGCTGCGCCAGCTCTTCCTGCTGCGGGATTTCGTAGAGGTTCGACACATGCCACAGCGCCTGTGCCTGTTCGGTCAGCGCTGCGACCAGCGGCGGATGGGCATGGCCCAGAACGTTCACCGCGATGCCGGAGCCGAGGTCCAGGAAACGTCGGCCATCCGCTTCGATCAGCCAGGCGCCTTCGCCCTTCACGAAATGAAGAGGGGTGCGGGAATAGGTCGGCAGAACGGCAGGGATCATGGGATATCCTCGGATTTGGAGGCCCTGACAGAGCATGTGCTCAAAGGCCAAGTCAAGGTTCTCTGGGGAAGGGAAGCCGCGGCATAAGCGCGGCGATGACCGAAGCGGCACCCCCGGAGGTCCGGGGGCGGTGGATCAGGTGCGTCGGCGTCGACGCTGGATCACGGGCAATGCGGTCATGGCAGCGTCTATAGCGGGCGTCGCGACGCAGGGGAACCCCTGTTGCGCAGGTGCACGGATTTTGCTGTGCGGCAGGCATCGCCGGCGCGTTCGGGGCTGGGAGAGGCCGCGCGGGGCGGACCGGGTGGATCAGTCGTGAAAGCCCCTCAGCATTTCCTCGGCCGCCAGGGTGGGCGTCTTGCGGCCCTGCGCGACCTCCTCCGCCAGGGCGGCCATGCGGGCGCGGGCAGGGTCCGTCTCCAGTTGGGCCAGCAGGCCGTGCTTCACGTCTTCGGCGAACCAGTATCGGGCCTGTGCGGCGCGGGCGCCGTCGAAATGTCCGGCCTCACGGCGCCAGTCGACCAGCGCCTGCATCTCCACCCAGGCGTCGGTCAGCCCCGAGGCCTCCACCGCGGAGACCATCATCGCCTTGGGGAAACCCTCGGGATCCTGGGGGCGCTTGCGCAGCAGCCGCAGGGCGCCGGCGTAGTCGCTGCAAGTCCGGGTCGCGGCGGGTTTCAGATCGCCGTCGGCCTTGTTGACGAGGATCATGTCGGCCATCTCCATGATGCCGCGCTTGACCCCCTGCAACTCGTCCCCGCCCGCCGGCGCCAGCAGCAGCACGAAGAGGTCCGAAATCTCCGACACCACGGTTTCGGACTGGCCCACGCCCACGGTTTCCACCAGCACCACGTCGAAGCCGGCGGCCTCGCACAGGGCCACCGCCTCGCGGGAACGGCGGGCGATGCCGCCCAGGTGCGATTGCGACGGCGACGGCCGGATAAAGGCGTTGGGATCGCGCGACAGCAGCGTCATCCGCGTCTTGTCGCCCAGGATCGACCCGCCCGACCGGGTGGAGGACGGATCGACCGCCAGCACCGCGACCCGCAGGCCCTGGCCCGTCAACATGCGGCCAAACGCCTCGATGAAGGTCGACTTGCCGACCCCCGGCGTGCCCGACAACCCGACCCGGACCGCCTGCCGCCCGGTGCCGCGCAGCGTCTCGATCAGGGTGACGGCCTGGTCACGGTGATCGGCGCGGCGGCTTTCCACCAGCGTGATGGCCCGCGACAGGGCGCGTCGGTCGCCCGCGATGATCTTCCCGGCCAGCTCTTCGATATTCATCGGCACCTCCCAGCGTGCCCGGTTTATGCCTGTCCGTCGCAGCAGGGTCCAGACCACCCGCCGCCGCCGAAGGAACGCAGGCAGGGCGCGCGCCTGCCCGCCCGCCTTTCCGGCTCTGTCGCGGGGATCGCCGCTCGGGAGGGATCGCGCCCCCCATGGACCTTGCCCCCCGCGCCCCGCATATAAAGGGGCATGACCACGCCGTTTTCCCTGTCCTCCCTTCCCGCCCTTCCCATCGACGCGGCGCTGCCCGACCTGCTGACCGCCCTGCGCGACCGGGGGCGGGCGGTGTTGCAGGCGCCGCCCGGCGCCGGGAAAACCACGCGCGTGCCGCTGGCGTTGCTTGCGGCCGGCCTGGCGCCGGGGCGCATCCTGATGCTGGAACCGCGCCGTCTGGCCGCCCGCGCCGCCGCCACCCGCATGGCCGAAACGCTGGGCGAGGCGCCGGGCCAGACCATCGGCTACCGCGTGCGGGGGGAGGCAAAGACCGGCCCCTCCACCCGCGTGGAGGTGGTGACCGAGGGCATCCTGACCCGCATGATCCAGTCCGATCCCGAGTTGACGGGGATCGGCGCTGTCATCTTCGATGAATTCCATGAACGTTCCCTGAACGCTGATCTGGGCCTGGCGCTTTGCCTCGAAATCGCCGGCGCCCTGCGGGAGGACCTGATCCTGCTGGCCATGTCCGCCACGCTGGACGCTGCGCCGGTGGCCGCGTTGATGGGCGACGTGCCGGTGATCACCTCCGAAGGCCGTGCCTTCCCGGTGGAGATCCGGCACCGCGACACGCCTCTGCCCAAGGCGCGCGCCCGTTGGGGCGCTGTGGCCGACATGGTCGCACAGGCGGCGCGGGACCATGCGGGCGGGATCCTGGTCTTCCTGCCAGGTGCCGGAGAAATCGGACAGGTGGAGGCGGCGCTGAAGGGGCGATTGCCGGGTGATTGCCATATCCGGCCGCTTTATGGTGCGATGAAATTCGCCGATCAGCAGGCCGCCCTGCGCCCGCCGGCCACCGGGCGCAACGTGGTGTTGGCGACTTCCATCGCCGAGACGTCGCTGACCATTCCCGAGGTGCGCGTGGTGGTCGATGCGGGCCTGTCCCGCCGGGCGCGGTTCGATCCGGGGTCGGGCATGTCGCGGTTGGTGACGGAACGGGTGTCGCGGGCAGAGGCGGCGCAGCGCGCGGGCCGTGCCGGGCGCGTCGCCGCCGGCACCTGCCTGCGTGCCTGGACCAGGGGGGAGGAGGGCGCCCTCCCGGCCTTTCCCCCGGCGGAGATCGAGGCGGCGGACCTGTCCGGGCTGGCGCTGGAACTGGCGCTGTGGGGCGCGGGAGAGGGGGATCTGGCCTTTCTCACACCGCCGCCGGAGGGCGCGCTGGCGGAGGCGCGGGCGCTGTTGCGGATGCTGGGCGCGCTGGACCGCCAGGACCGGATCACCACCCATGGCCGGGCGCTTTCGGCGCTGCCGCTGCATCCGCGCCTGGCCCATGTGCTGGCCCGCGCCGGGCAGGCCGCCGCGCCGCTGGCCGCGCTGCTGGCCGACCGCGATCCGATGCCGCGTGGCGCGCCCGTGGACCTGTCGCTGCGCCTTGCCGCGCTGAAGGGACAGGACAGCCGCGCCGACCGGGGCGCGGTGGCGCGCATCACGCAGGAGGCCAGGCGCCTGGCCCGGCAGGCGCCGAAGACCACGCCCGCCCTTGGCCCGGCCGAGATGGCGGCGTTGGCCTATCCGGACCGCATCGGGCTGCGCCGCAAGGGCGATGCCCCGCGCTACCTGCTGTCGGGAGGCAAGGGCGCGGTGCTGCCCGACGACGACCCCTTGGCGCAGGCCCGGCTGATCGTCGTCACCGACACCGATGGTAACCCGCGCGAGGCCCGCATCCGTCAGGCCATCCAGATCACCGAAGGAGAGCTGCGGGCCCTTTTTCCAGACGACATCGCGGAGGTCGCGACCTGCGATTGGTCCCGCCGTGACCGGCGCGTCACCGCCCGGTTGCAGGACCGGCTGGGCGCGCTGCCGCTGACCGATCGCATCTGGAAAGACCCGGACCCGGATGCCCTGGCCGGCGCCATGCTGGACGGCATCCGCGACCTGGGCCTGACCCCTGCAAAAAGCGCCGCTGCCCGCCGGTTTGTCGCGCGGGTCCAGATGGTCGCCGAGACGCCGCAGGGCGCCGGCCTGCCCGACATGTCCGACGCCGCGCTGCTGGAGACGGCGGAGCATTGGCTGTTGCCGCATCTGGGGGGGCTGCGCAGCGCCGAGGATTGGAAGCGTTTTGACCTGCTGCCCGCATTGCGCGCCATGCTGGACTATCCGCAGATGCAGTTGCTGGACCGGGAGACACCGGCGCATTTCGAAACCCCGCTGGGCCGACGCATTCCCATCGATTATTCGGACGACACCCCCGGCATCGCGCTACGCCTTCAGGAGATGTTCGGCCAGACCCGCCACCCGGTGGTCGCGGGGCGGGCGCTTGTGGTCACATTGCTGTCGCCTGCCGGCCGCCCGGTGCAGGTCACGCGCGACATTCCGGGGTTCTGGGACAGCTCCTATGCCGATGTGCGCAAGGACATGCGCGGACGCTATCCCCGGCACCCCTGGCCGGAGAACCCGCGCGAGGCCGATCCCACCCTGCGCGCCAAGCGACGGGGGCAGGGCGATCGCACTTGACCCCCCGCGGCGAAGGGCCTATAGCCACGCGACGAGATTCCGGGCGCCGCCGTCGCGGTGCCCCTATGCTTTACCGGCGGGCGCGACCCGCCCTTTTGACCAGACGAGGAAAGAGCCATGTCGCGCCGCTGCGAACTGACCGGGAAAGGCCCGATGACGGGCAACAACGTGAGCCACGCCCACAACAAGACCCGCCGCCGCTTCCTGCCGAACCTGAACGACGTGTCCCTGCGCTCCGAAGCCCTGGGCCGCAACATCAAGCTGCGGATTTCCGCACATGCCCTGCGGTCCGTCGACCACCGCGGTGGCCTGGACAAGTTCCTGGCCAAGGCGAAGGATGTTGAACTTTCGGACAACGCGCTGAAAGTGAAGAAAGAAATCCAAAAAGCGCTGATCTCCGCCGAGGCGTAAGCCCCCGCGAACCAGTTGTTTCACCGCCTCCCTCGGGGCGGGTGCCAGCCTCACCTTTCGGTGGGGCTGAACGCGTTTGCGGGACATGACGCGGCGCCTGCCAGCCGGACCTGCGCCGGGACGTGGCAGGCCGGGGTGCATGGGCGGGGGACGGCCCAGCCCCACGGCGGCCCCTTGGAACCTGCGGGGGTGGGGCCTATGTCCCGAGGGCGCGGGCCGATCCGGCTGCGCCGGTGACGGAGGACGCGATGTTGCGAAAACTCGGGCTGGGGGGAATCGCCCTGCTGTTGTCGGTACCAGTGGTCAGCGAATTGGCCCTGGGCGGCTGGCAACCGTTCGACCGCGCCACCGCCCTGGTCTCGGCACGTCCGCTGACCGCCAAGCTGACGCGCGACTTCGCCGCCCTGACGCCGGAACGTCCGCGCCTTCCGCCCGGCTGGCACGACAGGGCGCTCTGAACCACCGGATCAGCCCGCGACGGGGGCCAGCAGAAGGCTGGACTGGCTGTTGCGGACGCCGGGCACGTCGCGGATATCGCGCAGCACCCGGTCGAAACTGACCAGCGAATCAGTTCGGATTTCCACCACAAGATCCCAGGCGCCGTTGGTCGCGTGAATGGTGGAGACCTCGGCGATCCGCGTCAGTGTTCGGATCACGTTACGCGACAGGCTGCCCTCCAGCTCCACCAGGGTGATCGCGCGCACCTCGCCCTCTGCATCCACATCCGTCTCGACGGTGAAGCGGCGGATCCGCCCCTCGGTCACCAGCCCCTCCAGCCGGGCGCGGGCGGTGGTGCGCGAGGTGCCGACAATCTGTGCCAGCTGCGTGACGGACATACGGGCATCGGCACGCAGGGCGGCGATGATCCGGCGGTCGATATCGGTGAGGGGCTGCATGTTGTCCAATTCGGTAAATTTCTCTTTTCGAATTGATAGATATTTTCGATATATTGGTCAATTTTTTGGTCGAATGGTATCGCATTCCCGCGTCACAATGGTCTCGAATACCCCTGACCCGTGCGGAGGACACATGCCCCCATCCCGAAGCTGCACCCTGATCGGCGCCCCGGTGGAGACCGGTGCGGCCCAGCCCGGTTGCCTGATGGGGCCGGCGGCGCTGCGCACGGCCGGGCTGGGTCGGGCCGTGACCTCATTGAATTGGGATCTGCGCGATGCGGGCGATCTGTCGATCCCGGCGCAGCGCCCGCTGGCCCATCCGAACGCAGCAATCCACGGGCTGGCTGAAACCTGCAACTGGATCGAGGTGCTGGAACAGGCGGCCTTTGACACCGCGGGCGCATGCGATCTGCCGATCTTCATGGGTGGGGACCATTCCCTGTCCGCCGGCACGGTCGCCGGGATCGCGCGTTATGCGGCAATGCAGGCGCGGCCGCTGTTCGTGCTGTGGCTGGACGCCCATCCGGATCTGCATAGCCTCGACACCACGACATCCGGCAACCTGCACGGCACGCCCGTGGCCTATGTCACCGGGCAGCCGGGCTGCGAGGCCTATCCGCCGCTGACCGCACCAGTCGATCCGGGAAACCTGTGCATGATGGGCATCCGGTCTGTCGACGGGCCGGAGGGCGCGCGCATCCGCGATCAGGGGTTCGCCGTTCACGACATGCGCGCCCTCGACGAAACCGGCGTTCTGGCTCCGCTGCGTGCTTTTCTCGGGCGGGTCATGGCGGCGAACGGGCTGCTGCATGTCTCGCTGGACGTGGATTTTCTGGACCCGGCCATCGCGCCCGCCGTGGGCACCACCGTGCCCGGCGGCGCCACCTTCCGGGAGGCTCACCTGATCATGGAGGTGCTGGGCGATTCGGGCCTGGTGACCTCGCTCGACCTGGTGGAACTGAACCCCTTTCTCGATGAACGCGGGCGCACCGCCTCCCTGATGGTGGATCTTGCCGCCTCTCTCCTGGGGCGCCGCGTTCTGGACCGACCCACACGGAGCTTTGCCGCATGACCCTACCCCACACCCGCCCCGAACCCTCCGCCCTGGCCTATGTGCCGTTCGTTTCGGTGGACAACATGATGCGCATGGTGAACGCGATCGGCGCGGAGACTTTCATCACCGGGCTGGTCGAGTACATCGAAAGCGACTTTCGCCGCTGGCCCGAATTCGACAAGACACCGCGCGTCGCCAGCCATTCCCGCGACGGCGTGATCGAACTGATGCCCGCCGCCGATGCAGAGAATTATGGCTTCAAATACGTCAACGGCCATCCCGCGAACATGCGCGAGGGGTATCAGACCGTCACGGCCTTCGGCGTGCTGTCCTCGGTCGCCAATGGCTATCCGCTGCTGCTGTCGGAGATGACGGTGCTGACAGCCCTGCGCACGGCGGCCACCTCGGCCCTTGCGGCACGGTTCCTGGCCCCACGCGATGCGCAGGTCATGGCCATGATCGGCAACGGCGCGCAATGCGAATTCCAGGCGCTGGCCTTTCGCGCGATCTGCGGGATCACCCGGCTGCGCCTGTATGACATCGACGGCAAGGCGACGGAAAAGGCAGCGCGTAATCTGCGCGCCCAGGGCTTTGACGTCACCGCCTGTTCCACAGGACAGGAGGCGGTCGAGGGCGCCCAGATCATCACCACCTGCACGGCGGACAAGCAATATGCCACGATCCTGACCGACAACATGGTCGGCGAGGGTGTGCATATCAACGCAATCGGCGGCGATTGTCCGGGCAAGACGGAACTGCACCGCGACATCCTGCTGCGCGCCGGGATCTTCGTGGAATATCCGCCCCAGACCCGGATCGAGGGCGAGATCCAGCAGCTGGACGACGATCACCCGGTGACCGAGTTGTGGCAGGTCATGACCGGCGCGGCCGAGGGGCGGCGCGATGCGAAACAGATCACCCTGTTCGACAGCGTCGGCTTCGCGATCGAGGATTTCAGCGCCCTGCGCTTTGTCCACGACCGGCTGAAGGACACAGGTCACTACGTCGATCTGGACCTGCTGGCCGACCCGGATGATCCGCGCGATCTGTTCGGAATGCTGATGCGGGCCGGCGGCGGCGCGGGTTAACCCAGCAGCCCGTCCACCCAGGCGGGCACCGTCTCTGTCGCCGGGCCGCGGATCGCGGTATCGAAATCCGACACGGTGGCAGAGGCATCCAGGTTGATTTCCACGCAATGGGCGCCGGCCTCGGCGGCGATCTGGACAAAGCCCGCCGCCGGGTAGACCTGGCCGGAGGTGCCGATCGCGGCAAACAGCGTGGCCTGCGACAGCGCGCCGATAATCTCTTCCATGTGGTAGGGCATTTCCCCGAACCAGACGATATCGGGCCGCGCCGTGGGGGCGGCACAGGCGGGGCAGACCTCTCCGGCGCGCATCTCCTGCGGCGCGGACCAGCGGTGGTCGCAGGTCGCGCAGAGCGCCCCGGCCAGCGCGCCATGCATGTGGATCACCGGGTCGGATCCGGCGGCCTCGTGCAGGGCATCGACATTCTGGGTGATCAGCGTAACGCGGCCGGGGTGGTCGCGTTGCAATAGGGCCAGCGCGTGATGCGCGTCATTGGGCTGTGCCTCGGCGGCATGGGCGCGGCGCATGTTGTAGAACCGCTGCACCAATGCGGGATCGGCGGCGAATCCTTCGGGGGTGGCGACCTGCTCCACCGGGTATTCCTCCCACAGGCCCCCCTTGTCGCGAAAGGTGCCCAGCCCGCTTTCGGCGGAGACACCGGCGCCGGTCAGGATAACGATATGGTCAGCGGGGGATGGAGGTTGGCCAGTCATGGCGCCATCCTGTCACGGTGCGGTGGCTTGCGGAAGATGCGCGATGAGATGGCGGAACTTCTCCCCCTGCACCGCGACGTGATCGCGCAGCAATTGGCCGGCCTGATCCGCCGCACCGCGCGCGATGGCCGCGACAATTGCATCATGCTCCGCCATCGATTGCGCCAGCCGCCCGCGCAGGTGCAATTGCATCCGGCGATAAGGTTTCAGGCGCCGGTGCAGGCGCCCGGCCTCCTCCGCCAGAAAGGTATTGCCGGATTGCGCGTAGATCAGGTGGTGAAACTGGCCGTTTCGCTCGTAGTAAAGATCCGCGTTGCCGGTGGCATGGGCGTCGCGGCAGGCCTCGTTCACTGCGCGCAGACGGGTGATCGCGGCCTCGGTCGCACGGGTCGCCGCAAGGCGCCCGCACACCGCCTCCAGCTCTGCCATGACCTCGAACATCTCCAGCATGTCGCGGGGGGAGGGGGCGCGGACAAAGACGCCGCGCCGGGGTTGCTGGGTGACCAGCCCGGACTGGGCCAGCCGGTGAAACGCTTCCCGGATCGGTGTGCGCGAAACGCCGTGCTCCTCGGCCAGGCGCACCTCGTCCAGGCGGGCGCCGGGGGCAAAGCGGCCGGTCAGGATCTGGTCCTCCAGCGCCGCGGCGATCTGATCCGACCGGGAGCGGCCGTCAGGGTGTTGCGTTTCGCTCGACATGGTGTTTTGTATACAATCTGAATTGCAATGTACGCAAGCATGGCCTTTCTGTCGGGGCCTTCAGGGTTGGGGAGTCCAGGAACATGAGCCTTCTGTCAGATGTGCTTGCCAGTGTTTTCACCCGCAACGCGCGTCGCGCGCTGCCACCGCCCGATGATGCGCGCAGCACCGAGGCGCTGATCGCGGACCTGCTGTCTTCCAACGCCGAGGTGTCGGGGATGACGACGGCGGCGCAGATCCTGGACCGCTATGCCGGGTTCGACGATGCGGCCCGGATCGCGTTCTTCGACCACCTGGCCAGTGACCTGGGCGTCGATTTCGCCACCACGCGCAGCGCGCTCGACGCGTTCGAGGCCGATCCCGGCCCGCGCAGCTATGGCGCCTTCCTGAAAGCGGCCGAACCCGCGCGACAGGAACTGGCCCGGCGGCTGAACCGGGTGCCCGGCGCCACGCCGCAGCTGGTGGCGATGCGTGCCGATCTGTTGCGCCTGATCCCGCGCCAGGACGCCCGCGCGCGGATCGACCTGGATTTCCGGCATCTCTTTGCTTCCTGGTTCAATCGCGGCTTCCTGGTGCTGCGCCGCATCAACTGGGAGAGCCCGGCGCAGGTGCTGGAAAAGATCATCGAATACGAGGCGGTACATGCCATCGATTCCTGGGACGACTTGCGCCGTCGGGTGCAGCCCACCGATCGCCGCTGCTTTGCCTTCTTTCACCCGGCGATGCCGGACGAGCCGCTGATCTTTGTCGAGGTCGCACTGACCAAGGGCATTCCCGGATCGGTCCAGCGCCTGCTGGCGGAAGACCGCGCCCCCCTCGCAGCGGAGGAGGCGGACACGGCGGTCTTCTACTCGATCTCCAATTGCCAGGACGGGCTGGCGGGCATCTCCTTTGGCAATTCGCTGATCAAGCAGGTGGCGGAGGATCTCGCCGCTGAACTGCCCGACCTGAAGACCTTTGTCACCCTGTCGCCGATCCCGCTGCTGACCCGCTGGCTGCAAGAAGAGGGGACCGACCCCACAACCCTGGACGACGCCGGTCTGCGCGCCGCCGCCGCGCGGTTCCTGCTGACCGCGAAACGCGCCGATGGCCTGCCATATGATCCGGTGTCGCGGTTCCACCTGGGCAACGGCGCCTATGTGCACGCAGTCCATTCGGGCGCAGATACCTCGGCCAAGGGGATGGCCGAAAGTGCGGGCGCCATGGTGAATTACCGTTACGACCCCGAGACCTTTGCCGAGAACCACGAACGTTTTGCCCGTGCGCAGGAGGTTGTCGCCTCCCGCGAGGTGCGGGCGCTGCTGAAAACACCCGCGCCGGCCTGAGCGCGACCAGAGGGAGCCGATACCATGGCCAATCCGCTATTTGACACCTTGTTCGCCCCGCTTGCCACGCGCGCGACGCCGTTCCTGACCATGGCGGATGGCACCGTGCTGACCGGGCGCGATTTCCTGGTCCTGGCCCAGGCCCAGGCGGGCGTGCTGGTCGAGGCCGGGTTGACCCCGGGCGACCGACTGGCCGCACAGGTGGAAAAATCCCCCGAGGCGCTGGCGCTATATGCTGCCTGTGTGCTGACCGGGGTGGTGTTCCTGCCACTCAACACCGGCTACCAGGCGGATGAGCTGGAGTATTTCATCACCGATAGCGGCGCGCGCCTGGTGGTCTGCGACCCCCGCGCCGAGGGCCGGCTACGCGCCATTGCGCCAGATGCCACGGTTCTGACGCTGGACGCCGCCGGTCAGGGCAGCCTGAGTACACGCGCCGCCGGGCGCACCGATCCCGTTTCCCCCGCCGACCGGGCAGAGGATGACCTGGCCGCGCTTCTTTATACGTCCGGCACGACGGGCCGGTCCAAGGGCGCGATGCTGAGCCAGGGCAACCTGTTGTCCAACGCGCTGGTGCTGGCCGACCTGTGGAAATTCACCGCCGATGACGTGCTGCTGCACGCGCTGCCGATCTTTCACACCCATGGTCTGTTCGTGGCCACGAACACGGTGCTGGCCTCCGGTGGGGCGATGATCTTCCTGCCGAAATTCGACCTTGACCAGGTGCTGGGCTTGCTGCCGCAGGCGACCAGCATGATGGGCGTTCCGACCTTCTACACCCGATTGCTGAGCGATGCCCGGTTTGACCGTGACGTGGTGGCACGTATGCGGCTGTTCACCTCCGGCTCGGCGCCGCTGCTGGCGGAAACGCACCGCGCTTTCGAGGACCGGACCGGCCATCGCATCCTGGAACGCTACGGAATGACGGAGACGAACATGAATACCTCCAATCCCTATGACGGCGATCGCCGCGCCGGCACTGTCGGTTTGCCGATGCCGGGGGTGGAGCTGAAGATCACCGATGCCGACAGCGGGGCGGAACTGCTACAGGGCGAGGCCGGGATCATCGAGGTGCGCGGCGCCAACGTCTTCCAGGGCTATTGGCAGATGCCGGAGAAGACGGCGGCCGAACTGCGGGAAGACGGGTTCTTCATCACCGGCGATATCGGGCGGGTGGATGCGGACGGCTATGTGCATATCGTCGGCCGGGCGAAGGATCTGATCATCTCGGGCGGCTACAACATCTACCCCAAGGAGGTGGAGCTGATCCTGGATGAACAGGATGGCGTGCTGGAAAGCGCAGTGATTGGCGTGCCGCATCCCGATTTCGGCGAAGGCGTGGTCGCGATCCTGGTCGCGGCCCCCGGCGCCACCCCGGACCTTCAGGCGATCCGCGCCGATGTCGCCGGCCGTCTGGCCAGGTTCAAGCAGCCGAAACATTACGAGATTGTCCCCGAACTGCCGCGCAACACCATGGGCAAGGTCCAGAAAAATGTCCTGCGCGATGATTGGGGTGATGTCTTCAAATAGCCGTCGCACGCGCCGGGGGCCGCAAACGCGGTCCCAGCTTTAGCGATATTCGCACCATCACATGACCCGCCGATGCAGGGCGCGCAACATTCCGCCAGGTGCCCTGCACGGTCGCGCCACGTCCGCAGGAAGGGGATGCCCCCCTCCATGGCGCCGGGGCGTTCACCTCATCTCCGGCGTGATCCCGGAACGACGCAGGGTGCCTTCAGGAGCACTGGGCGGCGGCAGCCTGGCCGAAAGCCTTGTATTTCAGCCAGAAGGCTTCGTGATTGAGGTTGTCGGACATCCGTACCTTCTGCGCCTGGTCGGGATCCTTGAAGAACCGCGCCGCCATGCGCTGGTCCGACCAGCTGAGCATCCCATTGGCCACGTGCTGGATGCAGCCGCACAAGGCCGTAGAGCCGGCCCGATCCGAGGCAAGACAGGCGCGTGAAATGGGCCCGGCCTGCGCCGTGGGGATGGAAAGAAGGAGTATAGCCGCTGCTGCGGCCAGACTGACCCTGGTCATTATGTTGCCTCTGTCCGTTACGTGGCCGGGGATTCGTTTTTATGCTCCGACCATCTGCTTAGGCAAAATCCTGCCGGAAACGGGCCAAAAATTCAATCTGCGGACAGGGGACCGGCGGCGCGCCGCCGATCCGGGAATTCTGGCGCCCGCACCGGTGGAACCGCTGCGGGCGTTGGGGTCAGCCATGCGCGGCGTCGTCGTACCAGGGGCCCAGCCGCACTTCGGTTGCGGCGCCGGTCTGGCCGAGCAGGCGGGCGAACTCCTGCGGGTCGCTGTCGCGGTAGTGATAGGGGTAGACATAGCTGGGCGCGAAATCCGCTACCGCATCCGCCGCCTGGGTCACATCCATCGTGTAGGGCAGGTTCATCGGCACGAAGGCCAGGGTGATATCCTGCATCGCGCGCAACTCTGGTGTGCCCTCGGTGTCGCCGGCGATGTAGATCCGGGTTCCGTCGATCGTCAGGACATAGCCGTTATCACGGCCCGGCGGGTGATACTTCAGCCGCTCCTCCGTCAGGTTGTAGGCCGGCACGGCATCGACCGTCATCCCCTTCCAGTCGTGATTGTCGCCATTTGCCATGACATGGGCCTTGGCCTTCAGCGCCTCCGGCAATTGCTCATGCACGGTTGGGTTCACGATCAGGTCGGTCTTGTCAGCGACGATGGCAGCGAGGGTCTCGGCATCGAAGTGGTCGCCGTGGTGGTGGGTGATGATCACCAGATCCGGCGCGTCAAAATCGGTATAGAGCGCGGCGCCTCCGACGGGATCATTGTAGATCACCCTCATCGGCGTGGTCATGACAAAGGAGGCATGGCTGACCGGATGCACCGTGATCTCGCCCCCTCCGGCGGTGGCGAAGACATCGCCCGAATGGGCGGCA
Organism: Pseudooceanicola aestuarii; assembly: GCF_010614805.1. Lineage (NCBI taxonomy): Bacteria > Pseudomonadati > Pseudomonadota > Alphaproteobacteria > Rhodobacterales > Paracoccaceae > Pseudooceanicola > Pseudooceanicola aestuarii. The sequence continues at coordinate 574,960 of NZ_JAAFZC010000001.1, read as the reverse complement.
GCTCGGGCGGCATAGGGCAGGATGACCGGCAGGCTGGATGCGGCAAGGCCGGTTGAGAGGGCAGTGGACAGGAAGGTGCGGCGTTTCATGTTCGGAACTCCATGACAGGTGAGTCGCGTGAAACCCTAGGACGCGGGGCGGCTACGTCATCTCACGTTTGCGTTAATCGGCGCCGGTTGCCGGCGCGCCTGTCGGGCCACGGTGCTTCAGATCGGACGGGCGGCATGGCGTGACCCATTGACGGGGCGTTGAAACCCTCGCATATCACGCCAATGACCGACCTGAAGCACATCCGCAACTTCTCCATTGTCGCCCATATCGACCACGGGAAATCCACCCTGGCCGACCGGCTGATCCAATCGACGAACACCGTTTCGGAACGGGAGATGAAGGAGCAGCTTCTTGATGCCATGGACATCGAGAGGGAGCGCGGGATCACCATCAAGGCCAACACGGTGCGCATCGAATACCGGGCGCAGGATGGTGACGTCTATGTGCTGAACCTGATCGACACGCCCGGCCATGTCGATTTCGCCTACGAGGTCTCGCGCTCAATGCGCGCGGTCGAGGGATCGCTGCTGGTGGTGGACAGCACTCAGGGCGTCGAAGCGCAGACCCTGGCCAATGTCTATCAGGCGATCGATGCGGATCACGAGATCGTCCCGGTGCTGAACAAGATCGACCTGCCCGCCTCCGAACCGGACCGGGTCCGGGAGCAGATCGAGGACGTAATCGGCATCGACGCCTCGGAGGCGCTGCTGGTTTCGGCCAAGTCGGGCCTGGGCATCGAGGACACGCTGGAGGCGATCATCCATCGTCTGCCGGCGCCGCAAGGCGATGCGGATGCGCCGCTGAAGGCGATGCTGGTGGATAGCTGGTACGATCCCTACCTGGGCGTGGTGGTCCTGGTGCGGATCATGGACGGCATCCTGAAGAAGGGCGATCAGGTCAAGATGATGCAGACCGGCGCGAAATATTCCGTCGACCGTATCGGCGTCTTCCGCCCGGCGATGCAGAACGTCGACTGCCTGGGGCCGGGGGAGATCGGATTTCTCACCGCCCAGATCAAGCAGGTCCGCGATACGCGCGTCGGCGACACGATCACCACAGAGAAGAAGGGCTGCGAGACGCCATTGCCCGGCTTCAAGCCGTCGATCCCGGTGGTGTTCTGTGGTCTTTTCCCGGTGGACAGTGCCGAGTTCGAGGATCTGCGGGACGCGATCGAGAAGCTGGCCCTGAACGATGCGAGCTTCTCCTACGAGATGGAGACCTCAGCGGCGCTCGGTTTCGGGTTTCGCTGCGGGTTCCTGGGGCTGCTTCATCTCGAAGTTATCCGTGACCGGATCGAACGCGAATACGATATCGAATTGATCACCACCGCACCCAGCGTGATTTATCACGTCTACATGCGGGATGGTGAGAAGATCGACCTGCACAATCCCGCCGACATGCCGGACATGACCCATGTCGACCATGTGGAGGAGCCCCGGATCAAGGCGACGATCCTGGTGCCGGACGAATATCTGGGCGACGTGCTGAAGCTGTGCCAGGACCGCCGGGGGATTCAGCAGGATCTGACATATGCGGGGTCGCGGGCGCTGGTTGTTTATGACCTCCCTCTCAATGAAGTGGTGTTCGATTTCTACGATCGCCTGAAATCGGTAACAAAAGGTTACGCCAGCTTCGACTATCAGGTGATTGGTTACCGACAGGATAACCTGGTCAAGATGCAGATCCTGGTGAATGACGAGCCGGTCGACGCCCTGTCGATGATGGTGCACCGCGACCGCGCTGAGATGCGGGGCCGGGCCATGTGCGAGAAGCTGAAGGACCTGATCCCGCGCCACATGTTCAAGATCCCGATTCAGGCGGCCATCGGGGGCAAGGTGATTGCCCGCGAGACCCTGGCCGCCCTGCGCAAGGACGTGACTGCGAAATGCTACGGTGGCGACGCCACGCGGAAACGCAAACTGCTGGACAAGCAGAAGGCGGGCAAGAAGAAGATGCGTCAGTTCGGCAAGGTCGAAATCCCGCAGCAGGCCTTCATTTCCGCGTTGAAAATGGATGATTGAGGCGATTCCCGCCGCCTCTTAACCTGGTCTAAACACATCGTCCGGCAGACTGGCCCCAATTCGAAACCTGGGGACACGTCATGGACGTTGCGATCTGGATCATCTTGAACGGCCTGTGCTGGGCGGCAGGGGGGCGTGCCCTCTCCGCCTTCAGGCGTCCATCTTCAGGAAATGGGCCACTGCGGCTTCGAATTCGCGCGGTTTTTCCGCGTGTAGCCAATGGCCGGCCCCGGGTATTCCGGCGAATCGTGCCGCAGGGAAGAGGGCCTTGATCCCTGGCCGATGCGCCACCTGGACGTAGTCGCTGTCCCCCCCGGCAAGAAACAGGGCAGGTCCATCGAAACTTGCCGATACCTCGGGGAAGGACAGGATTTTGGGCATCTCGGCCTCCAGCACATCCAGGTTCAGGCGCCATTGCCGGGCCCCCACGTCCAGCGACTGGGTGAAGAAGGAGCGCAAGGCGGGCTCCACGCCCGCTTCGGCCAGTTGCGCCTCGGCGTCGGAGCGCCGTTCGACCTGCCCCAGATTCACGCGGCGCATGGCGTCGATGAATTGCTGCTGGCTGTGGCCGTAACTGACCGGCGCGATATCGGCGATGATCAGGCGGCCCACCAGCTCGGGACGCGTGAGGGCCAGCATCATGGCGGCTTTGCCGCCCATGGAATGGCCCAGCACGTCCATCGGCGCGCCTTCGGATTCGATCACGGCGGCAAGGTCGGCAGCCAGGTCGGGATAGCCGTGGCTATCCGCCCAGGGGGAGGAGCCATGATTGCGCATGTCTACCGCCAGGACGGGCCGCTCTGCCGCGAGGCGGCGGGCGATCACCCCCCAGTTCCGCCCGGAACCGAACAGGCCGTGGGCGATCAGCAGGGGGCGGGCGTCGGGGCCGTCGTGGCGTATGAGGTTCAGCATGCCTGAGAAGTAGCCAAGCTGAGCGGCGGCGGCCAGAGGGATTGACGCAACTGCGTGGCGAATTACCTTGGCCGGGCCGGGAGGACATGCCGCATCGGATCGGCAGGTGGACCTCTCGGGCGGGGGTGCATCGGGTGGGGGCCATGTTCGACAATAATCTGTTCGAGAGGCGTCTTGCCAAGGTGGAGGTGGCGCTGCGGCGCAAATTTCGCCAGTCGGAGGGCGACCTGGAGGATCTGATGCGGCACGCCGGGCGGCGTCTGCCGCGCGCCGCCCACGAGGCTGCGCAGGGGCTGGTGCAGACCCGTCTTCAGGCCGGACATCCGAAGCTGGCGCCGCAGATTGACGCCGGCCGCGTGGACCGCCAGTTCCGAACGGTGGAGGCAGCCATTGCCGCCCACGATCCGGCGGAGGCGCGCAAGCGGCGCTGGATTGGCGCGGGGGCCTCCCTGGCATTCAACCTGCTGCTGTTCTTTGGACTGGTGATGGGGTTCGCCCTGTGGCGCGGCTGGATCTAACCTTGGCTGGGATCGAACGGCGCCCGGCGCAGCGCGTCGCGAAATACCAGTGTCACCGTGGTGAAGCTGACGAAGATCAGCAGGTACCATGACCCGATGAGGGACCAGCGCACCGGTTCCCAGCCGCTCTGCCCCGGATAGGCCCAGGTGCCGGTCAGCGTGCCGATGTTCTCTGCCACCCAAAGCCCGAGGGAAGCGAGGAACACCGCCAGCGGAAAGGGCACCCAGATCCACCGCGTGCCCAACCGCAGCCAGGCGCGGCTGCGCCAGAACAGGAAGATCGTAGCAGCGAACAGGACCAGCCGGATGTCGGGCAGGTAATGGTGGGTGATGAAATTGCCGTAGATGGCCACCGCCAGTGCGACGCAGGCGGCATAGGACGGGAAGGGCGCGAATACCATGTCGAACCCGCGGATCACCCGCGCAATATAGGAGCCGACGGAAGCATACATGAACCCGGTGAACAGCGGCACGTCGAAGAGTTTCAGCACCCCCGGTTCGGGATAGCCCCAGCTGCCGGCGCCGACCTTGAACCATTCCATCGCGGTGCCCGTCAGGTGGAACAGGACGATCACACGGGCCTCGTCCCAGGTTTCCAGTTTCAGGGCCAGCATCAGCGCCTGAAGGGACACGGCGATCAGGACCAGCGCGTCGTAGCGGGCCAATGCCCAATCGGGCTGCCATATCGCGCGGGTCAGCAGGATGGCGGCAAGAATCAGTACGCCGAACAGCGCGGCGTGAAGCTGTTTGCCCACCACCCAAAGGGCGGTGCGCAGCACGGGCCAGCGGCGCGGGCCGGGATCAGCGGGAGGGGATGCGTTCGGGTCGGTCATGCCGCCCTATCGGCTGTCGAGCGGCCGCTGTCCAGCGGGGATGGGTTGTCCGGGCCGATGTTCGCCCCGCAGGTGCGGGATCAGTCGAACTTGGCAGAGGGTGCCAACACCGTGGCCTCGCCCACCAGTACCTTCTTGCCGTCCACCATGCAGCGGCAATCCAGTTGCACGCGCCGTTTCTTGTGGTCGATGGCGATGACCTCGACCTCGGCCGTCACCATGTCACCGGGGCGCACGGGGGCCAGGAACCGCAGGGACTGGCCCATGTAGACGGTGCCATGTCCCGGCAATTGCTCGCCGATAACGGCGGAGATCAGGCCGGCCGTCAGCATTCCGTGCGCGATCCGCCCTTCGAAGATGGTGTCCTGCGCATAGGCATCGTCCAGGTGCACGGGGTTCCGGTCGGTGGAGACCTGGGCGAACATCTCGATATCGGCGTCGGTCACCACCTTTCGCAGGTGGCGGGTCATGCCCATTTCGATATCCTCGATGCAGATCGTGCCGCGTGGGAAATTGTCCAACATCTGCCCCTCCGTCTCCTGGTATATTGCCGCCGTGTGAAATATTGTGACCAATGCGATCGCATTGCTGCAACTTAATTACTTCGCACGCGCAGAAAATCAAGAGGAAATGCGCTTACCGCAGAAAGCCGATCGTGTAGGTCGGGTCGTATTGCTCTTTCTCCAGGAACCGGGTCAGCGCGGCTTCCTCGGGCGTGGCACGCGCGTGATCACGGGTATCGGTGCGCGTCTCCCGCGCGGCCAATCCGCCGGTGATGAACAGGCAGTCCAGCTCCTCGCCGAAGGCGCCCTTGATGTCGGTGATGATGCCGTCGCCGATGGCCAGGATCCGGTCGTCCGGCACATCGCGGCCAAGCGCGCGCAGCCGCATCCGTGCGAGGTCGTAGATCGGCGGATGCGGTTTGCCGAAATACAGGCTTTCCCCGCCCATCTCGGTATAGAGCGCGGCAATCGCGCCGGCGCACCATTCCCGCCGTTCGCCGCGATCCACCACGATATCGGGGTTGGCGCAAAGCAGTTTCAGCCCCCGCTGCTTGGCCATCAGCAATTGCGGGCGCAGCGTGGCAGGATCGGCCATCGGGTCGAACGGGCCCAGGCAGACGATCCCTTCGGCCGCGTCAAGGGGCACCAGCTCGATCGCCAGCGGGTCTTCCTGGATATGCAGAGGTTCGAAGAAACCGCTTTTTTCGGCGGCGTTGCCGATGAAAAAGAGTTTCTGGCCCACGACGCCGCGAAACATTGCGGCGCGGGCGCTGTCACCGGAGGTGGTGATCGTGTCCCAGGCGTCTTCCGGCACGCCGAACCCTTTCAGCTGGTGCTCCACGGGGGCGCGGGCGCGGGGCGAATTGGTGACCAGAACGACGGTGCCGCCACGCTTGCGATAGGCCTGAAGGGCCGCCACGGCATGGGGCAGGGCTGTCACACCGTCATGGACGCAGCCCCACAGATCGACGAACAGCGCGTCGTAGGGGGCGGAAATCTCGGCAAGGGACTGGATGATCCGGGTCATGGGGCACTCCTGAACGCGTTGCTTCGGGTATGCCGCATCGCGGCGCCCCAGACCAGCCCGTTCCCGCGATCGGGTGAGTGGTCCTGCCAGATCAGGCCGGGCGCGACACTTCGATCAGGTTGCCGTCCGGGTCGGTGAAGTAGAGCGACAGGATCGGCCCCGTCGCGCCGGATTTCTCCACCGGCCCTTCCAGGATCTCCACCCCGCTGTCGGCCAGATGCGCGGCCACCTGATCCAGTGGCCAGTCGGCGATCAGGCAAAGATCTCCCGATCCGATGGCGGCGCGGTTGCGCCGCTCCATCCCGAGGGTTTGCAGGTTGATCTTCTGCGAGCCGAAGGCCAGCGCCCGCCGTGTCCCTCCGGCAAAGGTGACCGGCGTCATCCCAAGAACCCGCGCGTAGAACGCCTGCGCCGCCTCGATATCGGTGACCGTCAGCACCAGGTGATCAATGTGAGAGATCATCGCCGCCCTCCCTCCCTGTCCTTGCCCGGTCGGCATCCTGCCACATCCCGGACCCATGCGACAGCGCCGCGCGGTCTCCCGGCGCGGCGCGTCCTCAGCTTTGGCCGATACGAATATCCCCGGCTGCGGTGAAGGCCGGCGCCGGGACCGGCGATCAGACCTTGAGGCTGGGGATGATCTGCTTTTTCCGGGACATGACGCCGGGCAGGACCACCAGGTCGCCCGCCACCTGCGCGCCAAAGCTCTTCTCTGCCACGTCCTTGACCAGGGCGTTGGGTACGAAGAGGGTCGCCTCTTCGTTCAGGATGTCGATCACGAACAGCAGCACCTGGTCCACTCCGTCCTCCGCGGCCACTGTGCCGAGGGAGGCCATCAGGCTGTCCTTGCGGTCCAGGACGATCTGCGGCGCGGTGGTTTCCAGCACGGAGACGCGGAACTTGGTCCCGTCGACGGCGTATTCCTTGCTGTCCATGCGGATCAGCTCTCCATCGGAAAAGGCGGAGACGTCGGATTTCGCCGCGAACATCTCGGCCGCATAGGCGGAGAGGTCGATGCCCAGTTCACCGGCCAGCTGTTCGGCAAGGTCACGGTCCTGCTGCGTCGTGGTCGGAGAGCGGAATTCCAGCGTGTCCGACAGGATGCATGACAGCATCAGCCCCTTGATCGGGTCGGGCATCTTGTCGGCGTTGGGGCCCATCAGATTGTGCATAATGGTGGCGGTGCAGGCCAGCGGCTTGATCGTGATGTCGATCGGACCGCGGGTTTCCAGCCCGCCGGTCAGCTTGTGGTGGTCGATGATCTGGACCACGTTCGCCTGATTGATTCCAGCGGGCAATTCGGCGGGGTTGTTGGTGTCGACCACGACGCAGCTGTCGTCGGCGGTGACATCGGCGATGATCTCCGGCTGGTCAAAGCCCCATGTCTTAAGGACAAAGCTCGCCTCCGTATTCGGGGTGCCCAGCAGCTTGGCCTGTGCGGGCTGGTTGCGGATCTCGCTCAGATACCAGGCCCAGATCAGCGGCGATCCGGTGCTATCGGTGTCGGGGGAAGTGTGGCCGAAAACCTTGAGGGTCATGGATCTCTCCGTTCCAGGTGGCGGATGTCGTTTCGCGCGCCCTTATAGGAGCGGCGCAATGCCTTGTCACCCGCCCGAAACCAGCCCGGGCGCTACGGTGCGATCGGGAGATTTCGGCCTGGCGGCAAGGGCGGGGGCAGCCGTGTCCTCCCGTGGCAGGGCGCGCACTTCGGGCCCGGCGCCAAGGGGGGCGGCCCTCGGCCCCTTCCTGTTCCGGGCGCGCCGGGCTAGGGTTCGGGTCATGGCCACGTTTCGCGAAACCGATCTCTACCCGCCGGTAAAGGCGCTGCTTCAGGCGCAGGGCTACGACGTCAAGGCCGAGATCGCGGGCGCCGACGTGGTGGCCCTGCGCCCCGACGATCCCGACCCGGTGATCGTGGAGATGAAGACCGGACTGACCCTGCCGCTGATCCACCAGTGTATCGCGCGCCAATCCGTGACTGACTGGGTCTACCTGGCCGTTCCTCCGCCCAAGGGCCGCAAGGCGCGGGCGCGGGCGCTGTCGCTGTGTCGCCGGCTGGGGCTGGGGCTGATCCTGGTGCGGCCGGCCGCGCCGGGGGACGGCACGGGCAGTGCAGAGATCGCCTGCGATCCCGCCCCCTATGCCCCGCGCAAGGTCAAGGCGCGGGCAGGTCGGCTGCTGCGCGAATTTCACCATCGGGTGGGCGATCCGAACACCGGCGGATCGACCCGTGTCACCCTGGTGACGGCCTATCGCCAGGACGCTTTGCGCTGTGCCGTGCACCTGTCCGGGGCGGGGCCCTGCCGCGGCGCCGTGGTGGCGGGTGCCACCGGTGTGGAGCGGGCCACGCGGATCATGCGGGACGATCACTACGGCTGGTTCGAGCGGGTGGCCACGGGCACCTACGCCCTGACCCCCAAGGGGCAGGCGGCGCTGTCGGACGGGGCGGCCGAAGGGCTGTCGGCCCCGGAGGCCCCCGCGACTGCCGAAGCGCGCGCCCCCGGCGCGCCGGCCCCCATGACCAGTTGATTGCCCCCGCCAGCCCTGGCGCCGGTCAGGCCGGGGCCTGCTGATGCTGCACCAACCGCCACGCGCCGTCGATGTCGCGCCAGCTGGAGGTGCAGATCGCCATGCAGGGCGCGTCCCCGTCCCGCAGCGCCCGCGCGCAATAGGCCAGCACCGCAAGGTCGCCGGCATCGTGGCGGCGGCGTTCGCTCATCGCGACTTCGCTCCACCTTGGGGCCTGCATCAGGCTTTCCATGATCGCCTCTCCTTGCAGAATGCCCATGCCGGGAAAGGCCACGAGGCAACCGGGCGCCAATCGACGCCGAATGGCATCCGTGGCGCCGGTCCACAGGGTTTCCTCGATCTTCCACAAGGCGGTTGGGTCTTCGGTGGCGGGCGGGGTGGGGTTCTTGGGTTGCAGGGTCATGGCGGATTTCCTCTGGTCGACCGGTGGCGGGGCAGCGTTCCGGCCCCGAGGGGTTGCATCCCGGCGCCCCGACTTGCAGAGGTAGCGCATGAACCCGCGCCCTGGTTCCCCTGTGCTGTCACGGAAGGGTGAAAAATACCGCTCGGGGTTTCTTGACAGGTTGCCGCCACCTCCTTACCTACACGTCGTTAGCACTCAGCAAGGTCGAGTGCTAAATGCTCGCTCCGGCGGGCATCGAGGGAGAAACTTTGAGCCAAGGAGCCTCAGAGATGGCATTTACACCGCTGCATGACCGCGTTCTCGTGAAACGCGTTGAGAGCGAAGAGAAAACCTCCGGCGGGCTGATCATTCCCGACAGCGCCAAGGAAAAGCCCGCAGAAGGCGAGATCGTCGCCGTGGGTGCAGGCGCACGTGACGAGGACGGTGATCGCATCGCCCTGGACGTCAAGGTCGGCGACCGCATTCTCTTCGGCAAATGGTCCGGGACCGAGGTCACGCTGGACGGTCAGGAACTCCTGATCATGAAAGAATCCGACATCATGGGCATCATCGGCGCCTGAACCGGCTGCTGATCGACCCTATCAACGATATCAAACGGAGAAACTGACATGCCTGCAAAGGACGTGAAGTTCGATACCGACGCCCGCAACAAGATGCTGAAAGGCGTGAACATCCTGGCCGACGCGGTCAAGGTCACGCTGGGCCCCAAGGGCCGGAACGTTGTTCTGGACAAATCCTTTGGCGCGCCGCGCATCACCAAGGACGGTGTTTCTGTCGCCAAAGAGATCGAACTGGAAGACAAGTTCGAGAACATGGGCGCCCAGATGGTGAAGGAAGTTGCTTCCCGCACCAATGACGAAGCCGGTGACGGCACCACCACCGCAACGGTTCTGGCCCAGGCCATCGTGCGCGAAGGCTCCAAATCCGTGGCCGCCGGCATGAACCCGATGGACCTGAAGCGCGGCATCGACCTGGCGACCTCCAAGGTCGTGGCACATATCCGTGCCGCTGCCCGCCCCGTCGACAATTCCGATGAAGTTGCCCAGGTCGGCACCATCTCTGCCAATGGCGAGGCCGAAATCGGCCGTCAGATCGCCGACGCGATGCAGAAAGTCGGCAACGAAGGCGTCATCACGGTTGAAGAGAACAAGGGTCTCGAAACCGAAACCGACGTCGTCGAAGGTATGCAGTTCGATCGCGGCTACCTGTCCCCCTACTTCGTGACCAATGCCGACAAGATGCTGGCAGAGCTCGAAGATTGCATGATCCTGCTGCACGAGAAGAAACTCTCCTCGCTGCAACCGATGGTGCCGCTGCTGGAATCCGTGATCCAGTCGCAGAAACCGCTGCTGATCATCGCCGAAGACGTCGAAGGCGAAGCGCTGGCCACCCTGGTGGTGAACAAGCTGCGCGGCGGCCTGAAAATCGCGGCGGTCAAGGCACCGGGCTTCGGCGATCGCCGCAAGTCCATGCTTCAGGACATCGCGATCCTGACCGGCGGTCAGGTCATCTCCGAAGATCTGGGGATGAAGCTGGAAAACGTCACCATGGACATGCTTGGCACCGCCAAGAAGGTCACCATCTCCAAGGATGAGACCACCATCGTCGATGGCGCAGGCGAGAAGGCCGAGATCGAGGCACGCGTGGCCCAGATCCGCAACCAGATCGAAGAGACGACCTCCGACTACGATCGCGAGAAGCTTCAGGAACGTGTGGCCAAGCTGGCAGGCGGCGTTGCCGTCATCCGCGTTGGCGGCATGACCGAAGTCGAAGTGAAAGAGCGCAAGGACCGCGTCGATGACGCTCTGAACGCCACCCGCGCGGCCGTGCAGGAAGGCATCGTCGTCGGCGGCGGTGTTGCTCTGGTCCAGGGCGCCAAGGCGCTGGACGGTCTGGAAGGCGCCAATGCCGACCAGAACGCCGGGATCACCATCGTGCGCAAGGCCCTCGAAGCGCCGCTGCGCCAGATCGCCGAGAACGCGGGCGTCGACGGCTCTGTTGTGGCTGGCAAGATCCGCGAAAGCGAAGATCTGAAGTTCGGCTACAACGCCCAGACCGACGAATATGGCGACATGTTCAAGTTCGGCGTGATCGACCCCGCGAAGGTCGTGCGTACCGCGCTTGAGGATGCGGCGTCCATCGCCGGTCTGCTGATCACCACCGAAGCCATGGTCGCCGACAAGCCGTCCAAGGACGGCGGCGGGGCCGCAGGTGGCGGCATGCCCGACATGGGCGGCATGGGCGGCATGATGTAATCTGCCGATCCATCCGGATTGAGAAAAGGGGGCCTTCGGGTCCCCTTTTTGCTGCGCGGGGCAGATTTCGGGCGGGCGAATGAAGGTGTGTCGCCCAGATTTCATGCAGATGGCGCAGGGTTGCGCGGAAAACCGGCCAGCGCGCCCCTCGTGGCGCTGCAATTGGCGGCCGGGTGATTACAATCGGTCGGACCGATGACGGGGAGGGAAAAGAGCCATGGCGCGACGGGCACAGGTGGATATTCGCAAGGCGCGGCCCGAGGACGAGTCGCGCGTGCAGACGATCCTGACAGAGGCTTTCGGCGGCCCGGCCGAGGCCCGGCTGGTCACGGCCCTGCGGCGCGACCGTGACCTGACGGTCGAGCGCGTGGCCATTATCGATGGCCAGGTCGCAGGCTACATCGGTTTTTCCCTGCACCGCAGCCCGCGCGACTGGATGTGCCTGGCCCCGGTTGCCGTCCTGCCCGCACAGCAGGGGCGTGGCATCGGTGCCGAGCTGGTCCGATATGGTCTGGACGCGGCGCGGCGCAAGGGCGCGCGGGCGATCACGGTGCTGGGCGACGGGCGGTTCTACCGGCGTTTCGGCTTTACCTATGCGGCGGCGGAAAACCTGGGCACGCCCTATGACCCGGCGCATACGCTGCTTTATCCGATCGCGCCGGGAACCGCCTTTGCGGCGGAACGGCTGAGCTACGCCGCGGCCTTCGACAGCTGACTTTCCAGCGGCGCCCTCGCAGGGTAGATCCCGGATCATGACGCGGGATTTTCATATCACCGGGGCAGATGTCCTGTGGCACGGCGCGATCACCGACAAGGCGCTGTCGGTGGCTGGTGGGCTGCTGACCGAGGCGCCGGCAGGCGTGCGGATCGACCTGCCCGGTACGCTGATCCTGCCGGGCATCGTCGATCCCCATGGTGACGGGTTCGAGCGTCACCTGGCACCGCGCCGGGGCGCCTTGCCGGATCTGGGCGATGCGCTGGCCATGGTCGGGGCGGAGCTGGCGGCCAATGGCATCACCACCGCCATGCTGGCGCAATTCTACAGCTGGGAGGGGGGGATGCGCGGCCCCGCCTTCGCCGCCCGGATGCTGGCCGCCCATGCCGCGCAGGTGGCTGATCAGCCGGTGGACATGCGTGTGCAGCTGCGCCTGGAGACGCATCTGCTGGACGATTTCGCCGCCTTTGACGCCTTGGCCGCGCAATATGACGTGGGCTATGTCGTGTTCAACGATCACATCCCCCATGCCGCGCTGGACAAGGGCAAGCGCCCGCCCCGCCTGACCGGGCAGGCTTTGAAATCCGGCCGCTCTCCGGAGGCGCATCTGGCATTTCTGAAATCCCTGCACGCGCGGAAATCCGAGGTGCCGGCGGCGTTGGATGGGCTGATCGCCGCGCTTTCCGGGCGGGGGGTATTGCTTGGAAGTCACGACGATGCCACGGCTCGGGACCGGGAGGTCTGGCGCGCGCGCGGGGTCGGAATTTCCGAGTTTCCCGAAACGACTGATGCTGCGGAAAGCGCAGAAAAGGCTGGCGAGGCGATCGTACTCGGCGGGCCCAACGTGGTGCGTGGCGGATCCCATGCAGGCAAAGTGTCGGCCGAAGGGCTGATCGCGAGAGGGCTGTGCCGGGCGCTGGCGTCGGATTACCACTATCCGGCGCCGCGACAGGCTGCGTGGAAACTGGCGGCCACGATGGGTCTGCCCGCCGCCTGGGCACTGGTGTCCGAAGGCCCGGCCGGGATGCTGGGCCTGGCCGATCGGGGGCGGCTGGCCGCCGGGTTGCGCGCGGACTTCATCGTGGTGGACCCGGCGAACGGGCGTCCGCTGGCGACCTTTGCCGCCGGGCGCCCGGCCTGGCTGGGCCCCCGCGTGGCGCAGGCGCTGCTGGCGGGTTGGGGACGGCCGGGCGCGCTCAGCCCTTCAGCGCGCTGACCCGGTTCACATGCCCCATCTTGCGCCCCGGCTTGGCCTCGGCCTTGCCATAGAGATGTAGCGCAACGCCGGGGGCCCGTGCCAGATCGGCCACGCGGTCCATGTCGGCGCCGATCAGGTTCTCCATCACCACGTCGGAATGGCGTTGCCCGTCGCCCAGCGGCCAGCCGGCCACGGCGCGGACATGTTGTTCGAACTGATCCACGGCACAGCCGTTCTGCGTCCAGTGTCCCGAATTATGCACCCGTGGCGCGATCTCGTTCACCACCAGCCCGGCGGGGGTAACAAAAAACTCCACCCCCAGCACGCCGACATAATCCAGCGCGTTCAGGACCCGCGCGGCGACCAGGACCGCATCGGTGCGCAGGCTGGCGGGGATCGGCGCGGGGATCGTGGTACTGCGCAGGATGCCGTCCTGGTGCACATTGGCGCCGGGGTCGAAGCAGGCCACCGCGCCATCCAGCCCCCGCGCGGCAATCACCGAAATCTCCGAGGTGAAATCGACGAACCCTTCAAGAATCGCGGGCTGGCCGTCGATTCCGGCCAGGGCGTCCGGCGCTGCGGCGGCCTCCGCGATCCGGGCCTGCCCCTTGCCGTCATAGCCAAAGCGCCGGGTCTTCAGGATTGCGGGCGCGCCGATCCGCGCCAGTGCCGTCTTCAGCGCGGCGGCGTCGGGCACGTCGGCATAAGGCGCCGTGGCAATGCCCAGGCCGGACAGGAAATCCTTTTCCGTCAGGCGGTCCTGGCTGATGCGCAGAGCCTCCCGGCCGGGACGGATCGGGCACAGGGTCTCCAGCCGATCCAGCGCGGCGGTCGGGATGTTCTCGAACTCGTAGGTGACGACATCGACAGCCGCGGCGAAACGTTCCAGCGCAGCGGTATCATCGTAATCGGCCTGGATATGGCGATCGGCGACATGGCTGGCCGGACAATCGGCGCCCGGTTCGAACACACAGGTTTTCAGGCCCAAGCGGCTGGCGGCCACGGCCAGCATCCGGCCCAATTGCCCGCCGCCGAGGATGCCGATGGTACGAATGTCATTCATCGCGGGGCGCCTCCGGGATGGAATTGGACAGTGCCTCTCGCCAGGCGTCGACCCGTTCGGCCAGCCCGGCGTCGTGGATCGCCAGGATCTGCGCCGCCATCAGCCCGGCATTGGCCGCGCCCGCCGCGCCGATCGCCATGGTGGCGACGGGGAATCCCTTGGGCATCTGCACGATGGAATAGAGCGAATCGACCCCTGACAGCGCCCGCGTCTGCACCGGCACGCCGATCACCGGCACCCGCGTCTTGGACGCCATCATGCCGGGCAGATGCGCCGCGCCCCCCGCGCCCGCGATGATCACCTGAAGCCCGCGCTCCACCGCCGATTTGCCGTATGACCACAGCCGGTCCGGGGTCCGGTGGGCCGACACGATCCGCGTCTCGTAACCGACGCGCAGTTCGTCCAGAAGGGTTGCCGCCTCTTTCATCGTGGGCCAGTCCGACTGGCTGCCCATGATGATGCCTACCTTGGGTTGGGTCATCGTATGCTCCCGCAGGGTTGAGACCTCGGGCTTATACGGGAATGGGCCGGACGTGCAATTGCCGCGCGGACATGGCGCTCAGGCGATGATGTCGGGCAACAGCCGGTCCTCGATCTGGGCGATCCGGTCCTTCAGCTGCAATTTCTTCTTCTTCAGCCGCTGCAAGGTCAGCGGATCGGCCCGGCCGGTCAGTTGCAGCGCGCGGATCGCCTCGTCCAGGTCGCGATGCTCGTGGCGGAAGACCTCCAACTCATAGCGCAGCACGTCGTCGGTCTTCATCGACAGGTCGGATTGATCATTCATGGCGGGGAAGTTGTGATGGCTGGTGCGCTGGCATGGCTGATTCGCTGAATGGCCCAAGAGAGCCCGAAGGATAGCCCCATCACGCTCGTGGGCAAAGCCCTTGCGCGGCTCTCGCCTGCTCACCATATTATTGGCAAGGGTCCGCCGCATATCGGGGGCCCGGTGCAAGACGTCGCTTTGATGCAAGGACGGTGAGATGACGAAATTATCCTTGGGGTCGCACCCCTACCTGCTGGGGTTCGAACAGCTGGAGCGGCTGCTGGAGCGCAGCGCCAAGGCCGGGAACGAGGGCTATCCCCCGTTCAATATCGAACAGACCTCGGAGATGTCCTACCGGATCACGCTGGCCGTGGCCGGGTTCGCCGAAAAGGATCTGGCGATCACGTTGGAGGACCGGCAGCTGGTCATTCGCGGTCGTCAGGCGGATGAGGCCGAGGACCGGATCTATCTGCATCGCGGCATCGCGGGCCGGCAGTTCCAACGCAGCTTTGTCTTGGCCGAAGGGGTCGAGGTCGGAGATGCGATCATGGAAAACGGTCTGTTGCACGTCGATCTGAACCGGGCGCAGCCCGAACGCGTTGTACAGACTATCGCTATCAGGAAAGGGTAGGACATGGACACTATTCAAGATTGGGACGCCGTTGCCGAAGGGACCGTCTATATCCGGGCGGTCGATGTCGCCGACCTGCCCGAGGAATTGCGCGAACAGGTTCCCGGTGCGACGCAGCTCTATGCTGTGCACAATGCCGAAGGGGAACGGCTGGCGCTGGTGAAAGACCGCGATCTGGCATTTGTTCTGGCGCGACAGAATGATCTGGCGCCTGTGACGGTTCACTGAGAATGCGGGCGGCGCGGCACCTCTGCGGGGCCGCCGCCGCCCTTCTGGCCGCCTGGGGCGCTGCGTTGCCCGTTCTGGCGCAGCCGGTGGAGGTAGCCACCGGCCCCGATCTTCCGGCGGAAGAGGCGCTGATGCTGCGCCGCGCGCTACAGAAAGCGCAATTGTTTCTGAAATCAGAGATAGGCGGCGGGGATGACCCCGATTACGCGGGCCTGCGGGTGTTGGGCAGCCACGATCCCGACTGGCTGACCGCCCGTCTGGCAGAGGAGCGCCTGGCCAGGACGGATGCCACCCGTCTGGCGACGGACGCCTGTACCGGCGGTGTGGCGCGCATTTCGGGCCGGGCCGGGCCGGGGTGGATATTGCTGTGCTGGCCGGGGCATGAAATGGGCCTGCCCCGGGTTGCCCTGCGGGTCGAGGACCGGCTGGCGCCCATGGCGGTGCATGAATTGACCCATGCGGTACAGCAGGCCCATGCCGGCGCCCGCGCCGGGGTGGCGCGTGATCTTCCAATCTGGTTCATCGAGGGCGTGGCGGAGGATCTCGAGCAACGTTTCGATACGCGGTCGCCGCGCACCGCGCGCCGCAGCCTGTCCCAGGCGGCGCGGCAGCTGGAACATCTGGGCAGCAGCCTGACGGAAATGTCCGGGGGCGCCCTGACGGCGGAGGATTACGACGTCGCCGCGCTGGCCCTTCGGGTTCTGGTCGCGCGCCACGGTGGCGACCCGATGGAGGTCTGGCGTCTGATCGGACAGGGGCAGGATGCAATGGCGGCGTTCGAGGCGGTGTTTGACGCCGATCCGCAGGATTTCGCCCGCCTGTTCGAGGCGGCGCGCCGCGATCCCGACGCGCTTCTGGCGCTGGCCGACGGGGCGTAGGGGCGGGGGCGGCGGTCCAGCCCGCCATGCCCCACAGACTGGTCCCGTCCCCCAGTCCCGAAGTCCGGGCGCGCAACAGGCCCCTGCGGTCCGATCCGCACCCCTTTCAGCTATACGCGTGACCCTGCTCTGCGCCGCCTCTTGCGCGGCCCATGGCCCCCCGTCACCGGGCCGCGTGGGTCAGGCGTCTTGCGGTTCGTCCGCCGCGACGCCTTCGCCCTCGGGTGCGCCATAGCCCAGGGGCAGCGTCTCGTCCTTGCCGGTCTGCTCTCCCTGTTCCGCCAGGAACCGTTCGGCATCCAGCGCCGCCATGCAGCCCATCCCGGCCGAGGTCACGGCCTGACGGTACTTGTGATCGGTCAGGTCGCCCGCAGCGAACACGCCGGGGATCGAGGTTTCCGTGCTGCCGGGCGTGACCTTGACATATCCGCCGTGGTGCAGCTCCAGCGTGTCCTTGACCAGCTCGTTCGCCGGGGCATGGCCGATGGCGATGAATACACCCTTGGCCGGGATCTCGGAAATCTCGCCGGTGTCGACATGTTTCACCCGCACGGCACTGACGCCCTTGGGGTTGTCCTCGCCCACCACTTCTTCAAGCGTATGGTGCCACAGGGTTTCGACTTTGGGGTGCTTCAGCAGGCGGTCTTGCAGGATCTTCTCGGCGCGCAGCTCGTTCCGGCGATGGATCAACGTCACCTTGGAGGCGAAGTTGGTCAGGAACAGCGCCTCTTCCACGGCGGTGTTGCCGCCGCCGATCACCACGATTTCCTGACCCCGGTAGAAGAACCCGTCGCAGGTCGCGCAGGCGGACACACCAAAGCCCTTGAACGCCTCCTCGCTGTCCAGGCCCAGCCACTTGGCGCGGGCGCCGGTGGCCAGGATCACGGCGTCGGCCTCGTAGGTGGTGCCGCTGTCGCCGCGCGCGATGAACGGACGGCTGGACAGATCCAGATCGGTGATGATATCGCCCACGATCTCGCAGCCCATCGCCTTGGCATGGGCTTCCATCCGCACCATCAGGTCAGGGCCCTGCACCTCGGTGTCGCCGGGCCAGTTTTCCACCTCCGTGGTGGTGGTCAGTTGGCCGCCGGGTTCGATACCCTGAACCAGGATCGGATCCAGCATGGCGCGGGCGCCGTAGACCCCGGCGGTGTATCCTGCGGGGCCGGAGCCAATGATGAGAAGTCTGGTCTTGCGCTGCGTGTCCATTCCGGCCCCCGAGGTCTCTGTCGCGTTCGTCCTATCTAGGCCTCCGCGCAGGGTGCTGCAAGGCGGCGGGGCCAGCGGGGTGCGGCGGCCGCAAAATCGCGGTGGGGCGAAGAAACGGGCATTTCCGCCGATCGGCACGACAATAAATTGCGGGCTGGCGAAACATTATTGCGTGCCCGTCGGGCGCTGCTATAAGAAACGAAATTCTGGAGGGCTGACATGCCGGGAACCCGTCTTGATCCCATTGACCGAAAAATACTGGCCGAATTGCAGGCGGACGGGCGCATGACCAATGTCGAACTGGCCCGCCGGGTCGGAATTTCCGCCCCCCCCTGCCTGCGCCGCGTGCGCACGCTGGAGGAGGCCGGGTATATCAAAGGGTATCACGCCCAGGTCGACGCTCGCGAATTGGGGTTCGAAGTGCAGGTCTTTGCCATGGTCGGATTGCAAAGCCAGGCGGAAAGCGACCTGTCCGCATTCGAGGCGCGGTGCCGCGACTGGCCGTTGGTCCGCGAATGCCACATGCTGAACGGGGAGGTCGATTTCATCCTGAAATGCGTGGCGCCCGATCTCTCGACCTTTCAGAGCTTTCTCACCGGGGAACTGACCGCGGCCGATAATGTCGCCAGCGTCAAGACGTCCCTGGTGATCCGCGGCGCCAAGGATGATCCCGGCGTGCCCTTCGACGTGCTGGAAGACCGGCTGAGCAAGACGGCCTGAAATGTGCCGTCCGCCCCGCCTGCCCGGTCTGCCGGCCCGGCGCGGGGTCAGTCCTCGTAAAGGGTCCGCACAGCCTTGCGGGTCATGCGCGGATGCGACAGCACCCCGAAATCCGCCGGCGTCTCAAGGTGCGGGAACAGCCGCATGAAGGCTTTCAACAGGTTCGGCCCCATCAATTCGGTCAGCCCGTAGCCGGGGTGGAACGTCTCTACCTCCAGCCCGCCGGCGATGACGGTGGCGTGGCGTTCGGTCATCAGATGATAAACCTCGATCGGGCTTTGCGGTTTCACGGAAATCACGCTGTCCCCGTCCACGAAATCGCGCGCCGGAGAGAAGATCGCCCCCTGGCCGCCGGCGCCGCGCAGCGCCTCGGGCCGGTTCAGGATCCGCGCGCCGGGACCGGCGACCAGATCGGGAAAGGGGCGGGCGGGGCCGAACCGTTCGCTGGTGATCCGCGTCATCCGCGATTGCACAGGATCGGCGGCCCGCGCGTTGGGCAGCATGGTCATGGACCCCAGCCAACTGACCATCATCGGCCCGTGCTCGACCGTGTTGACCTGCATGCCGGGGCGCAGGTCTTCGATGGCGACCGGGCCGTTCGGCGTGGCGATCAGCGTGCCACGGGCGAAACCGCCGCAGGCGTTTTCAAACGCGGAATGCACCGGGCCGGTCACCTGCGCCCGCTCGGTTACGCCGGATTTCGCCATGTAGGAGACGAAATAGCTGCGCGTCGCGATCGGAAGCGGCGAGGTCAGGCGTTGGGTCGTGTTCAGTCGGCCGCCCTTGCGCAGGGCGATAGAGGGAATTGTCACGTCGGTTCACCCTAATCTGGGTGTCCCACCGGGCCGGCCCCCACCGACAACCGCAGAAGGACATCTGCTTTGCGAATGGGCGGAATATGATCGGAGTTGCGGGCTGCGTCAAAGAAATACGGAAAATTCGTATCAGAATGAAGCGAAGCCGCATCAATCCTGACGCGGCTTCGATCATTGTTCACGAAGTGACGGAAAATACTGCCACATTTCTGCCCAAATCTCCCGAATCACCGGGATTGGTTCCGGATTGGAACCCCGGCCCCGGTGCCGTTCAGGCGACCGCCCGGCGCCGGGACCGCAGCTGTTGCAGCCGGGCGGAGGCCGGGGTGCCGGCCGCGCGCAGATGCGGCAGGGGCTGTGCCTCCAGCTGTTGCGCGGTGACAAGAAGGGAGGAGACCCATTTTTTCTGTTTGCTCGACATGATGTGCCCTTTTCGGTCTGGCCCCGTGGCTTGCCGGGGCTCTGTGCCTGTTACCGGGTCTGTTTCGCCGGGTAATCGGGCGATCCTGAGACAAAATGCGACTTTTCCGCGAATTGTTGCGAAATTAGATGCGAATGGCGGAGATCAGACGGCCGTAATCCGCCTCTCCCGCGTGGGTGGTCCGGCGGTAGGAGAAGAACCGCGCCGGATCGGAATAGGTGCAATGCCGGGTCCATTCGGCATGGCCCACCCCCGCGCGGCGCAGCCGGTGCAGGCCATAGCCAGGCAGATCGAACTGGTAGCGGCCGTCGCGGCCAGTGGCGAAGAACCGGGTGTTGTCAGTGTCCTCGGCCAGGAAATCGTCAAGGAATTCAGGCCCGACCTCGTAGGCGGATTGCGAAATTGACGGGCCGATGATGGCGGCGATGTCCGCGCGGTGGGCGCCCAGATGCTCCATCGCGTCCAGCGTGGCCTCCAGCACGCCGTCCAGCGCGCCGCGCCAGCCCGCATGGGCGGCGCCGATCACCCCGGCGGTGGCGTCGGCGAACAGGACCGGCTGGCAATCGGCGGTCAGGATGCCAAGGGCCAGTCCAGGCCGATCCGTCACCAGCGCGTCGGCACGGGGCCGGTCGGTCACCGGGGCGTCGACGGTGACGGCGGTGGCGGAATGCACCTGGTGCACCCCGGCGAGGTGGTCGGGAGCGACATCCAGCGCCGCGGCGACGCGGGCGCGGTTGATCGCCACGATTTCCGATTGGTCCGATGAGCCCGCGCCGCAGTTCAGCCCCGCGAACACGCCCGAAGACGCCCCGCCCCGCCGGGTAAAGAAGCCGTGGCGAAACGGGGACAGCGCGTCGGAGGTGAGGATTTCCAGGGTCATGATACAGCAGCAGGTTCGAGCCCGGGCGGGGGGCGGTGATCGGGGGAATAAAGGGCAAGCGCCTTGAAGAGCGTTCCCATTTCCTGCGGGTGGGTCAAGCGTCGATGTGCGGCCACATGATCCTCCAACGCTCTGCCGTCCAGCGATGCGGCAAGGGTTCGGGCGCGGGTGGTGATGCCCAGCCGCTCCAGCAGGACGCCCTGTGGCGTCAGCAGGCTGTGGGCGGCGGGGGTGGCGGCGCGGGCGACCTGTTCGAAATCCACATGGGCGGTCAGGTCGGCTTGTCCGGGTTCGGCCAGCGGGTCGGCGGGCGCATGATGGCGCAGCGCCTGCAAGGTATCCCCCAGCGACCGCCAGTCGCCGTAATCCACGAACAGGGCCGTGCCGCCCCGCGTGGCGAGGCGCTGCCCCAACTCCGCGGCGATGGCAGAGGCGGCGGGAGCCAGCTCCACGATGTCACCGGGGCGGGTGTCCTCCAGCCGGTGGTCCAGCGCGGCGGGCCGGGTCGGACCGCTCAGCCCCAGGGTCAGGGTGCCGTCCTGCTGTCCGACCATCCGTTCGCGCCAATGGTCGTCCGCGCGCTGGAACTGGCGCACGGGCAGCGCGTCCAGAAACTCGTTCGCGATCAGGAACAGCGGCAGGTCGGGCAGGTCGGTCACGCCTTCGACCCAATGGGGAGCATATCCGTCCAGCGCACGGGCCTGGGCCGCGCGCAGGGGTGGGGAGGCCTCCACCAGCACCAGCCGCATCGCGTCGTGAAACCCGGGCACCGCCCGCGTCGCGCGCAACATGTCGGCCATCAACGTCCCCCGGCCGGGGCCCAGTTCGGCCAGGCAAAAAGGTGCCGGGGCACCCTGGTCCAGCCAGCATTGCGCCAGCGACAGGCCCAGCAACTCGCCGAACATCTGGGATATTTCGGGGGCGGTGGTGAAATCGCCACCAGCGCCCAGAGGGTCGCCGGTGGTATAGTAGCCGTGCTGGGGATGCAGCAGGCAGTCGGCCATGTAGTCGGCCAGCGTGATCGGACCGGAGCGGACGATCCGCGCCACCAGTTGATCGCGCAGCGCCGTCATGCCGAGTGCGGCCCACGCCGCCGCGCCGCCCAAAGGATCAGCGCCAGTCCGACGATCACCATCGGAAGGGACAACATCTGCCCCATGGTCACGCCGATCGTGTCCGTCAGGCGCAGCACATGGCCATGCGGATTGCCGGGGGTGATGAATTGCGCATCCGCCAGGCGGAAGAATTCCACCACGAACCGCGCCGCGCCATAGCCCGCGACAAACACTCCGGTCAGCAGGCCGGGCCGTTTCAACGCCCCGGTGCCGAAGGCCAGCGCGATCAGCAGCGCCCCCAGGATCAACCCTTCCAGTCCGGCTTCGTACACTTGCGAGGGGTGGCGGGCGCAAGCCGTCCCGTCGGGGCAAAGCGCGCCCTGGCCCGGAAACACCACGCCCCAGGGCGCATCGGTCGGCCGGCCCCAGAGTTCGGCGTTGATGAAATTGGCGATCCGGCCCAGCAGCAGGCCGGGCGGGGTGCCCAAGGCCAGCACATCCGCCGCCGACAGGGTCGGAATGCGGTGCAGCCGGGCAAAGATCAACAGCGCCACCAATACACCCAAGGCGCCGCCGTGAAAGGCCATGCCGCCTTCCCAGATGCGCAGAATCTCCAGGGGGTGGGACAGGTAATAGGCCGGCTGGTAAAACAGGGTATAGCCCAGGCGCCCGCCCAGTATGATGCCCAGGATCAGCCAGGTCAGCAGATCGTCCAGCTGCGCCTGGCGCATCGGCGGCGTATTTCCCGGCCACAGCGTGACCCGGCGCAACGCGGTGCGGGCCAGCTGCCAGCCCAGCACGATGCCGACGAGATAGGCCATCGCGTACCAGCGCAGGGCGAACTCCATCCCGAACAGGCGCAGGGTGAAGATCTCGGGCGAGATATCGGGGAAGGGGATCGTGGCGAGCATCGGCGTATCTGTCGTGAGCGGCGCGCGGGATGTCAAGCGGGCGGCGTCGCTTCCGCCGCGCCCGGCCGATCCGCGCGGGGTTGAGGCGGTGGGCGTCCCGGCCCATATAGGAGGGGAATGTAACATTGCGGAGGCCAGCGATGCAGACGCGGTCCAAATTCCTTGACGACATGTCGCAGCTGATGACCAACGCCATGGGCGTGGCGCAGGGCGCGCGGGACGAGGCGGAAACGGCGTTCGGCTCCATGTTCGACCGGCTGCTGGCCAGCCGGGATCTGGTCACGCGGGAAGAGTTCGACGCCGTTCGCCTGATGGCCCAGAAAGCCCGCGAGGAGAACGAATCGCTGAAGGCGCGGCTGGACGCGCTGGAGCAGGCGGCGAAGTAACCGCCGCCCGTTCCAGGCCGCAATGACGCGCTGGGGCGTCATTATTTCGGGTGTGGACTGAAAAATCCCCTCAATTCGATGCACATTGGCGTCGAATGATGTATGTTACTTGACCCAAGGTTGACCTTTGCAGCGTAATTACCCCCGGAGGACACGGGAGTATGACAATGCGGCGGCGTCCAGTTTCTGCACATCGGACCAGTTGGTCCTCGGCGCGGCAGGCTGCCCGGCGCGAGGGGATCGACCTGCCGCGCAGCTGTGCCGGTTCCGAATTTCCCCGGAACTGCGGCACGGGAGAATTGACCGCCGGTTGGTGGATTTTGCCCGGCCTCGTCTTTGGCGTCCTTTTCTACGGGGCGCTCTTCCTGATCCTGATCTGACTCCCGCGAGATGCCCTGCCAGGGGGCCGCGCCACCGTCACGGAATCGTCATTGCGGATCCCGGATCTGCCGATTGCCGCAGCTTTGTGTGGTGGGTGCGGTGAAATCCACAACTTATTGGGTTTATCCCCAACTTATGGCTTTACAGGTTTGCTGCTGCCCCTCACCATATCTGGTAAGGGACGCGGGATATCGCCCCGTTTCTAGAGCAGGCACCTAGCGCTTGGGTGCGGCCAAGCCCCTTGCGCTAGTCAAACAAGAGGTGGCGCATGGCGTTGTCTGAACACTTCCTGAGCGAAGAACTGCACCCGATCGACATCGTGGAAACCCTGGCGGAGCACCACGAATGGGATTTTGACCGCATCGGTGACGACCAGATCGCCATGGCGGTCGAAGGCCAATGGCGGACCTATTCCGTCACGCTGGCCTGGTCCGGCCATGACGAGACTCTGCGCATGGTCTGCACCTTCGAGATGGAGCCGCCGGAAGAGGCACTTCCGGGGCTGTACGAATTGCTCAATCTCGTGAACGATCAATGCTGGTCCGGCGCCTTCACCTACTGGGCAGAGCAGAAGCTGATGGTCTTCCGCTACGGGTTGGTGATGGCGGGCGGGCAATGTGTTTCCACCGAACAGGTGGACACGTTGATCACCGCCGCGGTGCGGGCCTCCGAACGCTATTACCCGGCCTTCCAGCTGAATGCCTGGGGTGGCAAGACTCCGCAGGAGGCCGTGGAGGCGGCCATTGCAGAGGCCTACGGTCGCGCGTAACACTCGCCCCCGACACGGATCACAGGTGACGGGGGCATCCGCATGGCGAATGAACGCATTTCCGGGCGTGGGCTGGTACTTCTGGGCTGCGGCAAGATGGGCGGCGCCATGCTGCAAGGCTGGCTGAACACCGGGCTGGACCCGGCCGATGTCTGGGTGATCGACCCCGCGCCGTCGGACTGGCTGCGCGGCACGGGGGTCACCATCAACGGCCAGCTGCCCGCCGATCCGGCGGTGGCCGTGGTCGCGGTGAAACCGCAGATGATGGGCGATGCGCTGCCGCAGCTGGCGGCACTGGGCGGGGGGGCGACGCTGTTCGTCTCCATCGCGGCGGGCACGCCGATCGCCGCGTTTCAGGAGGCGTTCGGCCCGCAGGCTCCGATCATTCGCGCCATGCCCAACACGCCCGCCGCCATCAGCCAGGGGATCACCGCGATCATCGGCAATGACCGCGTGGGGGAGGCCGGGCTGACCCTGGCCGAAGATCTGCTGTCCGCCGTCGGCCAGGTTGTGCGGCTGGAGAACGAAGGCCAGATGGACGCCGTCACCGGGGTCTCCGGCTCGGGCCCGGCCTATGTGTTCCACATGATCGAGGCGCTGACCGCAGCCGGGCAGGCGCAGGGGTTGGGCGCGGATCTGGCCCTGCAACTGGCCCGCGCGACCGTCGCCGGGGCTGGTGCCCTCGCGGTGCAAAGCGGGACAGACCCGGCAGAGCTGCGCCGCAACGTCACCAGCCCCAATGGCACCACCCAGGCCGGGCTGGAGGTTCTGATGCAGGCGGAGGGGGGATTGCCGCCGCTGATGGCCCGCACCGTCGACGCCGCGACCCGCAGATCGAAGGAACTGGCAAATGGCTGAAATCATGTTCGACGATTTCCTGAAGGTCGATATTCGCGCCGGCCGCGTGCTGCGCGCCGAACCCTTTCCCGAGGCCCGCAAGCCGGCGATCAAGCTCTGGGTCGATTTTGGGCCTGAGATCGGAGAAAAGAAAACCTCCGCTCAGTTGACCGCGCATTACACCCCCGACAGCCTGGCGGGCCGCATGGTCATGGGCGTGGTCAACTTCCCGCCGCGCCAGATCGGGCCGTTCATGTCCGAGTTCCTGGTGCTGGGCGTCGCCGACCCTGATGGCGGCATAGTCCTGTTGGCCCCCGATCAGGAGGTGCAACCGGGGGAGCGGATGCAGTGAAACGTGTTCTCCTCTCCCGCCCGATGCCCGACGCCACGATCAAGGCCGCGCAGGCGCTGTTCGATATCGAGGTACGGGACAGCATCCTGCCGATGACGGCCGCGGAATTGCGCGCGGGCTTTGCCCTCTATGACGGGATGATGGTGACGCTGGGCGACTGCATCACCAAGGATATCCTGCATGATTTCGGCCGCCCGCGTTGCCGGATGGTGGCCAATTTCGGCGTCGGCTACAATCATATCGACGTAGAGGCCGCGCGTGGCCGGGGCGTTGCGGTGACCAACACGCCCGGCGCCGTGACCGACGCCACCGCCGATATCGCCATGACCCTGATCCTGATGGCCTGCCGCCGCGCGGGCGAGGGCGAGCGGCTGACCCGTTCGGGCAGGTGGGGCGGCTGGCATCCGACGCAGATGCTGGGCCTTCACGTAACCGGGCGGCGCGTCGGTATTCTGGGCTTTGGCCGTATCGGAGAGGCCGTCGCCCGGCGCTGTCACCACGGCTTTGGCATGGAGGTCGGCTATTGGAACCGGTCGGAGAAATCCGCCGATTTCCCCATCGCCCGACAGGATACGCCGCGCGCATTGGCCGAATGGGCGGACATCCTGGTCGTGGCCCTGCCGGGCGGGGCAGAGACCCGGCACCTGGTGGATGCCGCCGTGATCGGGGCGATGCAGCCGCATGCCATCCTGGTCAACATCGCACGTGGTGACATCGTGGAGGAGACGGCCCTGATCGCCGCGCTGGAGGCAGGGCAGATCGGCGGTGCCGGCCTTGATGTCTACGCGAACGAGCCTGAGGTGCCCGAGGCTTTGCGCGCGCTGGAGAATGCGACCCTGTTGCCGCATCTGGGCACCGCCTCGCTGGATGTGCGCGAAGCGATGGGCGCGCTGGCGGTAGAGAACCTGCGCGCCTATTTCGCCGGAGAGACGCCGCCGAACCTGGTGAACTGACCCGCGCGGGTGGGACAGGGTCAGGCGGCGCACGGGGATCCGGTCCGGCCGTCAGGTTTTTGGCCAGCCGCGACGTGGCGGCCGGCGGCCCTCAGCCCGGATCGCCCATTTCCTCTCGCCAGTGACGGCGGCAGAGGGAAACATAGGTTTCATTCCCGCCGATCTGCACCTGGGCCCCTTCGCGCAGGGCCTGCCCGTCGGGGCCGCGCCGCACCACCATCGTGGCCTTCTTGCCGCAATGGCAGATGGTACGGACCTCGCGCATTTCGTCGGCCAGCGCCAGCAGCGCGGCAGAGCCTTCGAACAGTTCTCCCAGAAAGTCCACGCGCAGGCCGTAGCACATGATCGGCACGCCCAGGTCGTCCACCGCGCGGGCCAGTTGCCAGACCTGGCGGCGGGTCAGGAATTGGGCTTCGTCGATGAACACGCAGGCGCAGGGCCCCGCCGCCAGCCGGGCCGCGATCCGGGCCAGCAGGTCATCCGCGTCGGTAAAGGTGTCGGCCGCGGCGCTGATGCCGATGCGCGAGGCCACGCGCCCCGGCCCGGCCCGGTCGTCCAGCCGCGCGGTCAGCAGATAGGTCTGCATCCCGCGTTCGATGTAATTGTGCGAGGCCTGAAGCAACACGGTCGATTTGCCCGCGTTCATCGTGGAATAATGAAAGTAGAGCTTGGCCATCGCCGCCCCTCCTGCGGGCAGGGCGCGGAACGGGGCCGGACAGGGCCGGCCCCGCGCGCGGTCAGATGATCGGGATCAGCGGCGATCCGCAGGCCGCCACTGCCATCAGCGGGATCAGCAGGGCAAGCCGAAGGGCGGTTCTGCGGGTCATCGGATCATCCTTGCAGGGCGTTGACGGCCAGTTCGCCTTCTTCGCGAGCCTCGATGGCGCGGGCGGCGGCCATGGCCCCGGCGGCGGTGGTGAAGTAGGGGATCTTGTCATACAACGCCACGGACCGGATTTCCCGGCTGTCGGACACCGATTGCGCGCCCTCGGTCGTGTTCAGGACCAGTGCGATCTGCCCGTCCTTCAGCTGATCCACGATATTGGGCCGGCCTTCGTAGACCTTGTTCACCAATTCGCAATCCAGCGCCGCCGTGCGGAGCCAATCGGCGGTGCCGCGCGTGGCCACGATGGTGAACCCCAGCCGGATCAGGCGCTGCGCCGCGTCGCGCATTCCGTCGGTCTTGTCCTCGTCGCGGATCGACAGGAAGACGCGGCCATCGCGCGGCAGATCGTTGCCCGCGCCCATCTGTGCCTTCAGGAACGCCCGGGCGAAAGTCTTGTCATAGCCCATGACCTCCCCGGTGGAGCGCATCTCCGGCCCCAGGATCGTGTCGACGCCGGGGAACCGGGCGAAGGGCAGCACGGCCTCCTTGACGGCGTAGCCCTCGATCTGGGGATCCACCAGGTCGAAGGTCGCCAGTTTTTCCCCCGCCATGACGCGCGCGGCGATGGAGGCGATGGGCGAATTCACCGCCTTGGCCACGAAGGGCACGGTGCGGGAAGCGCGGGGGTTGACCTCGATCAGGAAGATCTCTTCGACCCCTTCGGGGGTCTTCTTGACCGCAAATTGCACGTTCATCAGGCCGACGACGCCCAGTTCCAGCGCCAGCGCGCGCGACTGGGCCTTCAGCGCGTCGATGATCGGTTGGCTCAGCGAATGGGGGGGCAGGGAACAGGCGCTGTCGCCGGAATGCACGCCGGCCTCCTCGATATGTTCCATGATGCCGGCGACATGCACGTCGGTGCCGTCGCACAGCGCATCGACATCGACTTCGACCGCGCCGGACAGGTAGCTGTCCAACAGCACCGGGCTGTCGCCGGACACCACCACGGCGTCACGGATGTAGCGTTTCAGCCCGTCCATGTCGCGCACGATCTCCATCGCGCGGCCGCCCAGGACGTAGGACGGGCGGATCACCAGCGG
Source organism: Pseudooceanicola aestuarii (assembly GCF_010614805.1). NCBI lineage: Bacteria > Pseudomonadati > Pseudomonadota > Alphaproteobacteria > Rhodobacterales > Paracoccaceae > Pseudooceanicola > Pseudooceanicola aestuarii. The sequence goes on along the minus strand of NZ_JAAFZC010000001.1, from coordinate 546,817 downwards.
GAAGCCGATTTCCAACGCGATATCCAGCGCCTCGGCATCTGAATGGGCAATGCCGTTGCGGGGCTGTTTCAGCCCCAGCCGGTTCACCAGGTCCTGGAACCGCTCCCGGTCTTCGGCCAGGTCGATGGCGTCGGGGGTGGTGCCCAGGATGGGGATCCCGGCCTCTTCCAGCTGGTTGGCCAGCTTCAGGGGGGTCTGCCCGCCGAATTGAACGATCACGCCATGCAGCGTGCCCTTGGATTGTTCGATCCGCAGGATTTCCATCACGTGTTCAAAGGTCAGCGGTTCGAAATACAGCCGGTCCGACGTGTCGTAATCCGTGGACACGGTTTCCGGGTTGCAGTTGACCATGATGGTTTCATAGCCCGCATCGGTCAGCGCGAAACAGGCGTGGCAGCAGCAATAGTCAAACTCGATCCCCTGGCCGATCCGGTTCGGACCACCGCCCAGAATGACCACCTTCTTGCGGTCGGTGGGGCGCGATTCGTCCTCCACCTCGCCCATCATGGGCGCCTCGTAGGTGGAATACATATAGGGGGTCTGGGCCTCGAACTCGGCGGCGCAGGTGTCGATCCGCTTGAACACGGCGGTCACGCCCAGGTTGGAACGGGCGCGGCGCACGTTGTCCTCGTCCCGGCCGGTCAGCTGACCCAGCCGCGCATCGGTAAAGCCCATCATCTTGAGCCGGCGGATGCCGTCCTCGGTCACCGGCAGGCCATTGGCGCGGATCTCTTCCTCGGCATCGACGATTTCGCGCAGGCGCGACAGGAACCACGGGTCAAACGAGGTGGCGCCCTGAATTTCCAGGTCCGACAGGCCATGGCGCATGGCCTGGGCGATGACGCGGATCCGGTCCGGCGTCTGGGCCGACAGCGCCTTGATCAGGGCGGCGGGATCGGGCGCGCCCTCGATTTCGATCTCGTCCAGCCCGGTCAGGCCGGTTTCCATGGAAGCCAGCGCCTTTTGCAGCGATTCGTGGAAGCTGCGGCCGATGGCCATGACCTCGCCCACGGATTTCATCGCGGTGGTCAGGTGCGGTTCGGAGCCGGGGAACTTCTCGAAGGCAAAGCGCGGGATCTTCGTCACGACATAGTCGATGGTCGGTTCGAAGCTGGCTGGCGTGACCTTGGTGATGTCATTGTCCAGCTCGTCCAGCGTGTAACCCACGGCGAGTTTTGCCGCGATCTTGGCAATGGGAAAGCCCGTCGCCTTGGAGGCCAGCGCGGAGGAGCGGGAGACGCGGGGGTTCATCTCGATCACGACCATGCGGCCGTCTTCGGGGTTGATCGCCCATTGCACGTTGGAGCCGCCGGTCTCCACCCCGATTTCGCGCAGCACGGCGATGGAGCCGTTGCGCATCGCCTGATATTCCTTGTCCGTCAGGGTCAGCGCCGGGGCCACGGTGATCGAATCGCCGGTGTGCACGCCCATCGGATCGACGTTTTCGATGGCACAGACGATGATGGCGTTGTCGGCGCGGTCGCGCACGACTTCCATCTCGAATTCCTTCCAGCCCAGCAGCGATTCATCCACCAGGATCTGCCCGACCGGCGAGGCCTCCATGCCGGTGCGGCAATAATATTCGTAATCGTCGCGGTTGTAGGCCACGCCGCCGCCGGTTCCGCCCAGGGTAAAGGCGGGGCGGATGATTGCGGGCAGGCCGATGTCTTCCAGCGCGTCCATCGCCTGTTGCAGCCCATGGGCGATGTCGAACTTGCCGGTGTCGCGTTTCGGCGCGGCGACGATGGTGGCCTTGGGGTTTTCGATGCCCAGCCGGTCCATCGCCTCCCGGAACAGCTTCCGGTCTTCGGCCATTTCAATGGCTTCGCGCTTGGCGCCGATCATTTCCACGCCGTATTTCTCCAGCACGCCCATGTCGGCCAGCGCGAGAGAGGTGTTCAGCCCGGTCTGGCCGCCCATGGTGGGCAGCAGCGCGTCGGGGCGCTCCTTCTCGATGATGCGGGCGACGGCTTCGGGGGTGATCGGTTCGATATAGGTGGCGTCGGCCAGGCCCGGATCGGTCATGATGGTCGCGGGGTTCGAATTCACGAGGATGACGCGGTAGCCTTCCTCCCGCAGGGCCTTGCAGGCCTGGGCGCCGGAATAATCGAACTCGCAGGCCTGGCCGATGATGATGGGCCCCGCGCCGATAATCATGATGGAGGAGATATCGGTTCTTTTGGGCATCGCGGCAACCTTCGATATGGGCAAGCGGAAAGGCGCCCGAGAGGGGGCGCAAATTGCCGTGCGTTATATCTGTGGTGGCCCTGCGTGCAAGACCCGGTTTGCCGCATGCGCCACCGGTCGCCTCCCGGCGCGTCGCTATTGCGCGGCCTGGGCGGTCGGATGGGACTCGGCGGGCAGCAGGTAATCGCGGGTCAACGGCACCGCATCCTGCCGCCGCGCGATCTGGATTTGAAAAACAACCTGCGTCGACAGGCGAAACGTCAGCTCGCTTGCCAAAAGGTAGAGGCGCCACATCCGGCAGAACCTGTCGTCATAAAGCGCGCGCGCGGCGTCGATATTGGCCATGAACCGGTCATGCCAGACCTTCAGGGTTTCGGCGTAATGCAGGCGCCAGATCTCGATATCGGTGGCAAATAGCTCCTGGCGCTCCACCGCGGCCATCGTCTCGGACAGGGCCGGCACGTAGCCGCCGGGAAAAATGTACTTGCGGATGAAATCGTTCGTCGTCCCCGGTGGAGAAGCCCGCCCGATGGTATGGATCAGCGCCACCCCATCCGGGGCCAGAAAGTCATGCACATGGCGGAAATACTCGCGGTAATGCGGCGTGCCCACATGTTCGAACATCCCGACCGAGACGACGCGATCGAACTGCTGGTCCAGCTGGCGGTAATCCTGAAGGCGGATGTCCACGCGGTCTTCCAGCCCGGCGTCGCGCACGCGGGCGGTGGCGATCTGGTGCTGTTCGCGCGACAGTGTGACGCCAGTGACGCGCAGGCCGTAATCGCGCGCCAGGGTCAGGGCCATGCCGCCCCAGCCACAGCCGATATCCAGCACCCGCAGATCGGGGCGCAGCAGCAGCTTGCGCGCGATATGATGTTTCTTGGCCTCCTGGGCTTGCTCCAGCGTCATGCCGGGGCGGGGCCAATAGGCGCAGGAATACTGCCGGTCGCTGTCGAGAAACAGATCGTACAACGCGCCGGACAGGTCATAATGATGCGCCACGTTGTCCTGCGCCCGCCCGACCGGATTCCACTGCGCCACCCGCCGCAGGGCGCGGCGCAGCGCGGCCAGCGGGCGTTGCCATTCCATGCCGTCGCGGCGCAGGCGGTTGGACAGCGCCAGGGTCAGCAGGCCGCGCAGGTCATCGCCGTCGATCAGCAGGCGTTCGTCCATGTAGGCTTCGCAGGTGGCCAGTTCGAGATTCATCACCAGCTTGCGTGGCAGATCCGCGTCGCGCAGCGTGATCGCCACATCCGGCCCCGTCGCCGGATCACCGAACGGCCGCCGCGTCCCGTCGGCCAGGGTCACGGTCAGGCGGCCGGTTCGGATGCCCGCATCCAGAAATCGGAACAGAAGATTTTTCCACATGTGCACCACCCCTGAATTGGGGGGCCGCCGGAGATTCAGCGGTTGGTCGGCATCTGGTCCTGTCAGATCGCCGACAAAAGGCGGCGGACCCCGTAGAATTGGATCACGGCGATATTAAATGGCCCTGCGCAAAGGGCAAGTTTCCGATCCGCCCCCACGCTTTGCTTCGACGCCCTGTTCGCTATCCCGGCGCTCCGAGCCGGCCCAGCCGCATCCCCGGATTGCGCCGACGCCGCGCGGCGCGCGCCACATGCACGAACAGCGCCCCGTACATCGCCACCCCCAGAACCGAGGGCCACATCAGCCAGGCGCTGTGCTCCCGCAACAGCCCGAAGACCTGGGTGGAGCCGCCAATCCCCACCGCCAGCACCCACAGCCAGGCCGCCCGCCGCGTCAACACGATGAACAGCGCCGGCAGCAGCAGCGCGACCTGCACAAAATAATGCGACCACGACAGCGGCCCCAGCATCGGCACCGCGATAGACAGCAGCAGGAATTGCACCGGCAGCCGTTCATCGCGGGGCAGGTGGCGGGTCAGGGTCAGGCTGGCCAGCAGCGACGCCGCCAGCAGCGCCTTGAACAAAACGCCCGACCATGCCGGTTCGGCCAGCCGGTAGACCTGCGGGATCCGGCCGTCATGGGTGGCACCGCGCCACAGCTCCAACAGCTGGTGCAGCACCGCCTCCGGCGACAGGTTCACCGCGTTCAACAGCGCCAGGTCACTGACCTCGGCCGCGCGGGCCAGGAAGGTCATGTTCAGCTGCCACCCCGCCAGCAGCAAAGAGGCCAGGCCGAAGCCGCCCGACACCACCACCATGGCCGCCAGCGCGCGCCAGTTGCGATCGGCCAGCAGGATCACCACCAGCACCACGGGCGACACTTTCAGCGCCGCTGCCAGCCCCAGGGCCGCACCGCCCAGCACCGCACGCCCCGACGCCACCGCCCAAAGCGACGCGACCGTCAGGAACATCACGGTGATCTGCGGCTGGTTGTGCATCAGCGACAGGAACACCGGAGAGGACGTCATCAGGATCGCCACCAGTGCCGCGCCCCAGTGCCGCAATGGCGGAGCGTGCAGGCGACAGGCATCCCAGGCCATCCAGCCCGCCGCGACGATCATCGCCAGGTGCATCGCCAGTACCCCCTGGTGCCAGGCCTGCGGAGCCATCCATCCGGTCACCGGCGACAGCAGCACCGCCCAGATCGGCGGGTAGACAAAAGGCAGCAGGGTCTGCCCCTCCACCCCCTGAGCGCGGGCCATGTCGTACCATTCCGCCGGCACCCCTTCGGCAAAGATCCGGCCGGGGGCGGAATAGACGAGGTCGGGCCGCCCGTCCGCCCAGGCGGTGGCGGCCATCCACAATGCCGACAGATCCGCCGGCCAGACCCCGTGAAACCGCCAGAAGGTCAACACCGCCCAGGCGGCGCCTATCGCCAGGAAAAGGGCAAGGTTGCCGTTTCGTGTCATCTGCTGCCCCGCCTGTCCTGTCTGCCTGCCGCCGCAATCGCCGTCTCTGCCTGTCCCGGGGCCTCCGATCCGGGTCACGGGCGGCATGTGCCGCCGGGCGCCCCCTTCGATGCCCATGCGAAATCGGCCCGGTTGGCCCCGGCTCCCTTGACTTTCGCGGCGCGGCAATGTTCACCACGCAAGCCCGTTATACCGGAAGGATTCCAGGAAATGCACCTCTATCGCACCCATACTTGCGCCGACCTCGACACCTCCAACGTCGGTGATACGGTTCGCCTGTCCGGCTGGGTGCACCGGGTGCGTGATCACGGCGGCGTCCTGTTCATCGACCTGCGCGACCATTACGGCGTGACGCAGGTGCTGTGCGACCCCGACAGCCCCGTCTTTGCCGAGGTGGAGAAGGTCCGCTCCGAATGGTGCATCCGCATCGACGGCGTGGTCAAGGCGCGCGACGAAAGCCTGGTGAACCCCAAGCTGCCGACCGGCGCGATCGAAGTGTTCATCCGTGACATCGAGGTTCTGGGCGCCGCGAAGGAACTGCCGCTGATGGTCTTCGGCGATCAGGAATACCCCGAGGAAACGCGCCTGCGCTATCGCTATCTGGACCTGCGCCGGGAGGCGATGCAGCGCAACATGACCCTGCGGTCGGACGTCGTCGCCTCCATGCGGCAGCGCATGTGGGGGCAGGGGTTCCGCGAATACCAGACGCCGATCATTACCGCCTCCTCTCCCGAGGGCGCACGCGATTTCCTGGTTCCCTCGCGTTTGCATCCGGGCAAGTTCTACGCCCTGCCGCAGGCACCCCAGCAGTTCAAGCAGCTGCTGATGGTCTCGGGCTTTGACAAGTATTTCCAGATCGCGCCGTGTTTCCGCGACGAAGACCCCCGCGCCGACCGCTCCCCCACGGATTTCTACCAGCTGGACATGGAAATGTCCTTTGTCACCCAGCAGGACGTGTTCGACACGATCCAGCCGGTGCTGCGCGGCATCTTCGAGGAATTCGGCGGTGACAAGACCGTCGATGCAGAATGGCCGCAGATCTCCTACAAGGACGCGGCGCTGAAATACGGCAGCGACAAGCCCGACCTGCGCAACCCGATCGAAATGCAGATCGTATCGGACCATTTCCGCGGCTCCGGCTTTGCCATCTTTGCCAAGCTGCTGGAGCAGGACGGCACCGAGATCCGCGCCATCCCCGCGCCCACCGGCGGGTCGCGCAAGTTCTGCGACCGCATGAACGCCTTTGCCCAGAAGGAAGGGCTGCCCGGCATGGGCTATATCTTCTGGCGGGAGAAGGATGGCGAGATGGAGGCCGCAGGCCCGCTGGCCAAGAACATCGGCCCGGAGCGGACGGAGGCGATCCGCCAGCAGCTGGGGCTGGGCGTCGGCGACGCGGCGTTCTTCCTGGGGGGTAAACCCTCCAGTTTCGAGGCGGTGGCCGGGCGCGCACGCAATGTCATCGGCGAGGAACTGGGTCTGACGGACAAGAACCGCTTTGCCTTTGCCTGGATCGTGGATTTCCCGATCTACGAACAGGACGAGGAAACCGGCAAGATCGACTTTGAACACAATCCCTTCTCCATGCCGCAGGGCGGGATGGAGGCGCTGGAGGGCGATCCGCTGAAGGTTCTGGGCTTTCAGTATGACCTGGCCTGCAACGGCTACGAGCTGGTGTCCGGTGCGATCCGGAACCACAAGCCGGAGATCATGTTCAAGGCGTTTGAAATCGCGGGCTACCCCAAGGAAGAAGTCACCAAGCGGTTCGGCGGCATGGTCAACGCGTTCCAATACGGCGCCCCGCCGCACGGCGGTTGCGCGGCAGGTGTGGACCGGATCGTCATGCTGCTGGCGGAAGAGGACAACATCCGCGAAGTCATGCTGTTCCCGATGAACCAGCGGGCAGAAGATCTGATGATGGACGCCCCGTCGGAACCCAGCAGCGACCAGCTGATGGAGCTGAACCTGCGCGTCATCCCGCAGGAATAACCGCGCGATGCACTGGCCCGCGATCCGCGACGGCCGGGCCCGCATCGTCGAAACGGCGCCCCCGAAAGGGAGGCGCCGTTTTTCTTGACGCGGCCCGCGATGCGGGCGCGGTTGGATGTGGGGTCGGACACCGCAGGGGGGATCACAAGGGAGGAGACGGTCACGTCCGCCCGAACGCGCCGCCCCCAACCGACCCAGGTCGCGCCGTCAGGCGCTGCCACGCCCGTAGACGGGCACCCGGATCAAGCGTTTGACCTTTCGGTCAATCCTCCAGCGCATCTTCGCGCTTTTCCTCGATCAACTCGCCTTCGCGGGCCTTGCGCTTCAGGAAGCGGGCGCCAAAGGCATCGGTGTCGTCCACGTCGATCACCTTCTGGGCACGGGCAAAGACCTCGTCTTCTTCCTCTTCCATGTGGTGTTCGTAATCGTGTTTCAGCTGCTTGAACGTGGTCAGCCAGGCGGGGGAGGACATGTCCGTCTCCCGCAGCTTTTCCATCTGTTCGTCCATCTGCTCATGCTCATGCACCGAATGGCGCGCGGAATCCTGACCCCAGGTTTCCGACATCAGCTTGGAATAGAAGGTCTCTTCCTCGGCTGCGGCATGGGCCTTCACGTCGTGGTAGAATTCGTCCCAGGCCCGGCGCCGGTCGGCGCTGTCACCTTGGGTATCGGCAATTGCGTCCAGAAGTTCCCGGTGGCGGTCATGGTCCTTGCGGATCGCATCGTAGATCGAGGTCATGAATGGCTTCCTTCAAACAGGCTCTGCCATCCAACGCCCTGTAGCAGGCGCGGTTCCCTTGTCGATCCGCGAAAGTCGGGACGCCGTCCGGTCAGGCGCGGTGCGCGCCCTCGGTCAGCCCGCGCACGAAATCCAGGACCTCCGCCACCGGCGCGCCGGATGCGATCTGATCCACGATGGCCGATCCCACCACGCAGCCATCCGCGATGGAGGCGATCGCCTGCGCGGTTTCCGGTGTCCGCACCCCGAAGCCGACGATGACCGGCAGGTCGGTAGAGGCCTTGATCCGCGCGACCTCGGGCGCGACGGCATCGGCCTGCGCCTCCGCGGCACCGGTAATCCCGGTAATCGACACGTAATAGACAAAGCCAGAGGTATTTTGCAGCACCCGGGGCAGGCGCTTGTCATCCGTGGTCGGGGTCGCCAGCCGGATGAAGTTCAGCCCGGCCGCCTGCGCGGGCAGGCAGAGTTCGTCGTCTTCCTCGGGCGGCAGGTCGACCACGATCAGCCCGTCGATCCCGGCCGCCTTCGCGTCGTCCAGGAACCGGGCGACGCCGCGATTGTAGATCGGGTTGTAATAGCCCATCAGCACGATCGGCGTGGTGTCGTCCTCCTCGCGGAAGGCACGGGCCATGGCCAGGGTCTTGTCCAGGGTCATGCCGGCCGCCAGCGCCCGCTGGCCGGCGCGCTGGATGGTGGGGCCATCGGCCATGGGATCGGTGAAGGGCAGGCCCATCTCGATCACGTCGACCCCGGCGCCGGGCAGGCCGCGCATCACCTCAAGGCACCGCGCCTCGTCGGGGTCACCGGCCATAAGGTAGGCGACGAAGGCCTTGCGGTTCTCTGCCCGCAGGGCGGCGAATTTGGCGTCGATGCGGCTCATGTCATGGTCCCCGTTTGGTCGCATCGGGTTTGGCGGAATTGACCCCGCGTGGCAAGCCCCGGCCCCGTCATCTTTCCCGAAATACGCAAGGCGCGCTGCCGGGATCTCACGACCGGTGCAAGGGGCGGCAACTGCCTGCGCGCCCTGTCGGTCCCGCATCGATCCGCGTGCTGGGCGCTACGGCCCCTTGCGGCGGCGCCAGCCCTTGCCTACAAGGCGTCGGACTTCAGTCAGGGGATGCAGACATGGGTTTCAGAATGGGCATCGTCGGATTGCCGAACGTGGGCAAATCGACGCTTTTCAACGCGCTGACGAAAACCGCCGCCGCGCAGGCCGCGAACTTTCCCTTTTGCACCATCGAACCCAATGTCGGAGAGGTCAACGTGCCCGACGCGCGGCTGGACCGCTTGGCGGAGATCGCCAAATCCGCCAGCATCATCCCGGCGCGCATGACGTTTGTCGATATCGCGGGGCTGGTCAAAGGCGCCTCCAGGGGGGAGGGTCTGGGCAACCAGTTCCTGGCCAATATCCGCGAAACCGACGCCGTGGCCCACGTGCTGCGCTGCTTCGAGGATGACGACATCACCCATGTCGACGGCCGGGTCGATCCTGTCGCCGATGCGGAGGTGATCGAGACCGAATTGATGCTGGCTGATCTGGAAAGCATCGAGAAACGCCGCGCCAACCTGGTCCGCAAGCTCAAGGGCAACGACAAGGAAGCACAGCAGCAGGAGCGCCTGCTGGCCGCCGCCCAGGCCGCGATCGAGGATGGCCGCCCCGCCCGCGTGGTCGAGGTGGACGCCGAGGATGCGAAGGCCTGGAAAGGCCTGCAATTGCTGTCGACGAAACCGGTGCTCTATGTCTGCAACGTGGCTGAGGACGAGGCCGCCGAGGGCAATGCCCATTCCGCCCGCGTCGCGGAGATGGCCGCCGCGCAGGGCAATTCCCATGTCATCATCTCAGCCCGGATCGAGGAGGAGATCGCCCAGCTCGACGCCGAGGAGGCAGAGATGTTCCTGGGCGAAATGGGGCTGGAGGAACCCGGCCTCGACCGGCTGATCCGCGCCGGCTACGATCTGCTGCACCTTGAGACCTATTTCACGGTCGGTCCCAAGGAAGCCCGCGCCTGGACCATCCGCACCGGTACCATGGCGCCCCAGGCCGCAGGCGTGATCCACGGCGATTTCGAGAAGGGCTTCATCCGGGCCGAAACCGTGGCCTATGATGATTTCGTCGCCAATGGCGGAGAGGCCGGCGCCAAGGAGGCCGGGAAAATGCGGGCCGAGGGCAAGGGTTACACCGTGCGCGACGGCGACGTAATGCATTTCCTGTTCAACACCTGAGCCACAGCAATCGCGCGCGCGCCGCGCCGTGACAACATCGGCGACATGATGAAAGGCCCGCCGGATCAGGCGGGCCTTTCGCATTTCGGGTCCCCTCCAGGCCTTGGGCCAGATCAGGGATCTCGTTTCAGGTTCTGTGTGCCCTGTTACCGGACCACCTGCACCACGGTGCGGTCGGCGTTCACCACGGCGGGCACGCCGTTCACGGTGACATACCGGTAGTCGCTGTCCGGCACGGGGGTCAATTCCACGCCCTCGGGAATGCCGGCGCCGGCGACCACCTCCCCATCCAGGTAGACCGTTTCGACCGGGTTGTCCTGGATGTAGGTCACGGTGTCCTCGGGCACCGAGGCCTCGCCCAGGATGCTGCCGGTCGCGGTGCCCAGAACCAATGCGCCGGCGATTGTGGCCGGGCCTCCGGCCAGCGCCGCGGCCACGCCCCCGGCCGACAGGCCGCCCACGGCGGCGCCGGTATTGGCGGCGGCCTGCTTGTCGTAGGTTTCGATCTTCAGGGTGCCGGTGTTCTCGTAGACGGTGACCGTCTCTCCGCCCTCAAGAGAGGCGGTCAGGTAGGGGCTGTAGGCCCAGCCCTCGGTCCCGTTGAAGCTGACGGCGCACCATTGGCTGTCGGCGATACATTGATCCACGGTGACGTCGCCCTCGAACGGGATGACGTCCACGATCTCCGACTGCGGGCTGGGGCCGGCGCGCAGGTTCAGATCTGTGGTGGCAGTGGCGTTGGTCGCGGCCATCAGGCTGGTGCCCGACAACAGGACAGCGGCGGCGCCCAGGCCGGTGAGTCTGGATGCGTTGGAAAACATGGATCGTCTCCTTGCGTGATCTTGTCGAACGGGCGGGTGCCCATCCGTTCCTGTAGGCGGCAACACGGGGACGGGCGGGGTTGTTCCGCCCTCTCGTCGGATCAGGCGGGTCATTGCCACGGGTGGGGGCATCTTTCGGGGGCGGGGCAGGTGCCGCACGGGCCAGAGCCCACCGCCGCCCGGTCCGGCGCTGCGAGGTTGGTCAGCCAGGGTCGCGAAGGTCGGGAAATCCCGTCAGCCGGGCGATCAGGTCGGCTGTGCCGCGCGCGGAGAGCTTTTGCATCATGCGGCCGCGATGGGCCTCTACGGTACGGTGCGACAAGGACAGGCGGCGGGCGATTTCCTTGGCGGTCAGCCCCTCCACCATCAGCATGGCAACCTGGCGTTCACGCACCGTCAGATCGACCACCGGGCGCTGCGCCGACAGGTCGGAGAAGCACCAGATGCAGCGGGCAAACGGATCCTGCGGCGTCAGGGTCCGCCCCTGCGCCCGGCACCAGAACAGGCTGTCATCGGCGCGTTTCATGATCCGTTCGTCATGATGCACCCCGGTCTCCCGGATCTGCGGCAGCACGATTTCCCCGATCTCCGCATATTCGCGCGCCGACGGGTACAGTCGCGCCATCGAACGACCCTCCAGCGCGCCGGCGGCATAGCCGAACAGCGCCGTGAATGCCCCGTTGCAGCGGTCGATTTGCCGGTGCCGCGTCAGGGCCAGCCCGATGGGTGCCTGTTCAAAGGCCTCGGCGGCCAGGTCGTCCATGATGATCCTCTTGCGGCCCGATAGGGTAGTTGCCCCAATATGCAGCGCCGCGTGGCCAAGGCATAGTCCCCGGGACAGAGGAGGATAGATCATGACCGACGCACAGATCGTGGGCTGGGGCCATACGCCCTTTGGCCGGCACAAGGACATGGACATGCAGGACCTGGTGGTCGCCGCCGCGCGCGAGGCGATCGACCATTCCGGCGTCGACGCCGCGCGGATCGACGGCATCTGGATGGGGCATTTCAACTCCGGGCTGGTGGGTGACGGCTTCCCGTCCTCCCTCGCGCTGGAAGTCGACGAGGCCCTGCGCTTCACCCCCGCCACGCGGGTGGAAAACGCCTGCGCCTCCGGTTCCGCCGCGATCCACGCGGCCCGCAACGCGATCCTGGCCGGGGAATGCAAGGTCGCGCTGGTGATCGGTGCCGAGAAGATGACCGCCCGCGACACTGCCGGCGTGGGCGAGGCGCTGGGCGGTGCTTCCTATCAGCGCGAAGAGGCCGGCGTGACTTTCCCGCAGGTGTTTTCCCGCTTTGCCCAGGCCTATTTCCAGCAGCACGGCGACCAATCCGACGTGCTGGCCCGGATCGCGTCCAAGAACCACGCCAACGCCATGGCCAACCCGCTGGCCCATATGCAAAAGGATGTCGGTTTCGATTTTTGCAATACGATCAGCGACAAGAACCCGGTTGTCGCGGCGCCGCTGAAAGTCACCGATTGCTCGCTCATTTCCGACGGGGCGGCGGCGGTGATCCTGGCCGCCGATGATGTCGCGGCGGATTTCGCCAACGCGGTCGCATTCCGCGCGGCGGTGCAGGTGAACGATTACCTGCCGATGTCCCGGCGCGAGATCCTGAAGTTCGAAGGCCCCGCCACCGCCATCGCCCGCGCCTATGATCGCGCCGGGATCACGGTGGAGGATCTGAATTTCGCCGAAGTACACGATTGCTTTACGATTGCCGAGCTATTGATCTACGAGGCGATGGGCCTGGCGCCGCAGGGCCGCGGCCGGGCGGCGATCGACAGCGGGCGCGTGGTCAGGGGCGGGGCCCTGCCCGTGAACCTGTCCGGCGGCCTGAAGGCCAAAGGCCACCCGGTGGGCGCGACCGGCGTGTCCATGCATGTCATCGCCGCACGTCAGCTGACCGGGCAGGCGGGGGATATGCAAGTGCCCGACGCGGGGCTGGGCATGGTGTTCAACATGGGCGGATCGGGCGTGGCCAATTACTGCTCCATCCTCGAACCGGTGCGGAGCGGCGCGTGACCCCGGCCCTTTGGCTGGCCCGGACGGCGGAAGCGATGCCCGACCGTCCGGCGCTGTTCCTGGGCACCCGGCAGATCTGCCACTACGCGGGGCTGGCGGCGCGGGTCGCGCAGCTGGCGGGCGGGTTGGCGGCGCTGGGCGTGCGGCCGGGGGACCGGGTCGCCGTCTTCTGCCCCAACGGGGTCGAGGTTCTGCCGCTGATGCATGCGATCTGGTGGGCGGGCGCCGCCGCCGTGCCGATCAACGCCAAGCTGCACGCGGCGGAGGCAGGGTGGATGCTGGACGATTCCGGCGCCTGCCTGGCCTTTGACACCCGCGGTGATCTGGTCGCCCATGCGCCGGCGGATTGCCCGGTGATCACGCTGGACGATGCCGGGTGGCGGGCGCTGGACGACGCGCCGCCGATGGTCGCGCCGGTACCGGTAGCGGGTGGCGACCTGTGCTGGCTGTTCTACACTTCCGGCACCACGGGCCGACCCAAGGGGGTGATGCTGACCAATGACAACATCCAGTCCATGGTGCTGAGCTATTTTACCGATGTGGACGAGGTGGAGACCGGGGATGCGACGCTTTATGCCGCGCCGATGAGCCATGGCGCCGGGCTGTATGCCTTCATGCACGTGATTCGGGGCGCGCGGCATGTGGTGCCCGAAAGCGGCGGGTTCGATCCGGCGGAAATCGAGGGGCTGGCCCGCCATTTCGGCGCATTGCACCTGTTTGCCGCACCCACCATGGTCCGCCGCATGGTGGTTCACGCTCGGCAGACCGGCTGGGACGGCACCGGGTTGAAGACCGTCGTCTATGGCGGCGGCCCGATGTATGTCGCCGATATCGTCGAGGCGGTCGAGATTCTGGGCCCGCGCTTTGCCCAGATCTACGGTCAGGGCGAAAGCCCGATGACCATCACCGCCATGCGCAAGGCCGAGGTCGCGGACCGCAGCCACCCGGATTGGCGCGCGCGGCTGGGATCGGTGGGGCGGGCGCAATCCTCCGTCGCGCTGCGGATCAAGGGCGCGCAGACTCCCGGCGCGGTGGGGGAGGTTCTGGTGCGCGGCACGCCCGTCATGGCCGGCTATTGGCGCAACCCGCAGGCCAGTGCGGAGACCTTGCAGGACGGCTGGCTGCATACCGGCGATGTCGGGCGGCTGGACGCCGCGGGGTTCCTGACGTTGCAGGACCGGTCGAAGGACGTGATCATCTCGGGCGGGACGAACATCTACCCGCGCGAGGTCGAAGAGGCGCTGTTGACCCATCCCGGTGTCGCGGAATGTTCGGTGATCGGCCATCCCGATCCCGAATGGGGGGAAGTCGTGGTGGCCTTCGTCGTTTGTGACGGCCTGGCAGAGAGGGAGATGAATGACCATCTCACCCGCTCCATCGCGCGGTTCAAACGGCCCAAGCGCTACGTCCTGGTGCCCGAGCTGCCCAAGAACGCCTATGGCAAGGTGCTGAAGACCGAATTGCGCGCCCGGCTCGATCCGGCGCAATAGGCCCGCCTGGCCCCGCCGTATCCGCGCCGCCGCCCCGACGCTTTACCGCGCGGGGCGGGCGCGGTATCCTTGGCCGTCCCGCCCCGGCCCTGCCGGGTGACGGGACGCGGGACGACCGCCCGAAGAGGCGGCGCCGGGCAGAGGCGAGGGTGACAGGCATGACCACGGGTATCCGCGGCACATACGTGATTTCATGGTCCCAGACCGAGATCGACGGGCTGAGAGGCGCCCCCCCGGCGGCGATGGCCACGGGGTCGGCCTGGTGCTGGCACGGTCAGGCCTTGCGCGTCGACGGTCCGCCGGATCTGCTGCGCCTGGCCGGTGCAGTGGGGGAGGCGGGGCTGCGCCGCTGCGCCGCCCGCAACGCGCGCCGCCTGCTGGGCCAATCGCGCCGGGCGCCACATCCGGACGACACGGCGCCGACTGACAGGACCATGACCGCCTTCGATCCGACGAACTCTTCCCCCCTCGGCTCTGACCTTGGCCCGGCGCGGGGCGATCCCGCACTGGCCGCATCCGCACCGTTCGAAGAAGGGTTCGTTCTGACTGACGGCCACAGCTGCCATTCCGCCACCCTGATCCGCACCGATGACCGCTCAACCCCGCTGTTGATGTTCACCGGCGCCTTGCCTCCGGCCGGCCAGGATCTGTGGGTGGTCGAACATGTCATCTCCCATCGCCCGCCACGCGCCACGCCGGGGCCGGGCGGCGGGGTCATCTGCTTTACCCCCGGCACCAGGATTTCCACCCCCGACGGCCCGCGCCTTGTGGAAACACTGGCCGAAGGGGACCGCGTCCTGACCAAGGACAACGGCCCGCAGGATATCCTGTGGATCGGGGGGCGCCGGCTGTCCGGCGCGCGGCTGCACCTGATGCCGGAACTGCGTCCGGTACGGATCAGCGCCGGGGCCTTCGGGATCGAACGGCCAGAGGAAGGTTTCCTGGTCTCGCCCGATCACCGCCTTCTGGTGCAGGGCCTTGTCGCGCAACGGTTGTTCAACACACCCGAGGTTCTGGTCGCCGCGCGCGACCTGGTCAACGGCCACAACATTCGCCGCGCCACGGCCCTGCGGGAGGTGCACTATGTCCACCTGCTGTTGCCGGCGCACCAGGTGGTTTGGGCCAATGGCGTGGAAACAGAGAGCTTTCACCCTGCCAGCGCCTCTCTCGCGGCGCTGTCGGAGGCGGATCGCGCGCGGCTGCTGGCGGGATGGCCGGGGCTGGCTGGCGATCCGGGCAGCTACGGCGCGCAGGCGCGGCGCAATCTGTCCGCGCCCGAAGCTGCGATCCTGCGACACGAGGCTGCCTGACACCCCCCCCTGCCGCCTGGGCCCCCTTCCGCCGGGCGTGGGGTCAGTCCAGCGACACCAGCAGTTCGGCGACGCGTCGGGGGGCGTATTTCGGCTGACCCTGCTGGCCCAGGGGCAGGCGCAGGCAGGGGATGCCATGGCGATCGGTGACGCGGGCGCAGTCCCGCGCATCCCGTGACAGGTCGCAGATGACATGGCTGATGAAGGTGTCGGCCGGCAGATCGTGGCCGGCATCGGCGCGCAGCGGCGCCAGAAGGGCGGCCACCTGATCGGACAGGTCATGGCCCAGGGCCTCCGGGTCGGTGCCAAGGCCGGGCAGGTAGACCTTGGGCACCTGGCGCGCGGCGATGGCACGGCCGACCCCGGCGGGAACCAGGTTCACCGCGACACTGCTGTACAGGCTGCCCGGCGGATAGCAGATCACGTCCGCGCGACCGATCAGCTTGCGGTTACGCTTGGGCAGGGGGGCCAGGGCCGGCGGTACTTCACGGATCCCGTCGGACAGAAAGATCCGGGTGATGGGGCTGTCGATCGGCGCGGCTTCCTTGCCGCTGACCAGCCGTTGCGACTGGATCCGGCGGCCGTCGCGCAGGTCCACCCCCATTTGCAGGTTCTCGTCGACCACGGCACGGACGGTGCCGCGCACGTCGACCATCTTGGACATCAGGAACAGCACCGGTTCCAGTGCGCGGTCGTTGGACAGGTATCCCCCGGCCAGGATCAGGTTGCCGATGCTGGCGTTGCGGAAATCGAACTCATCGGGAACCGCGTCCAGAAAGTTCTGGAACAAGCTGTGGATCAAGTGCCGCATCGGTTTGGAAATCGCGGACAGCAGCGGATGCGCCCCGTCCTTCAGCTGCGTAACCTCGGAGCGCAGGGCCTTGGGCGTGGCGTCGCGGGGCAGGCGGTAGTTGAACAGCGCGTAGATGTCAGGCTGGCCCAGCACGGTCTCGTCCGCCAGCGCCATCAGCCGGCTGCGCAGATCGCCCACGGCAGGCATGTCGAAGGCCGCGCGCAGCATCTGCGAACTGCCGCCGCTGTCGAAGGGCGTGATCAGGTGGATGGAGTTGAAGCTGTAGTGCTTCAGCTGTCGCGAAATCCCGTTCAGCGCGCTGCCGCCCGAGAAGAACAGGATGCGTGGCCCCAGATGCGGCGCACTGCGCGCCCGCGCCACACGCAGATCATCGGGCAGGGCGATTTCGCGTGCAATCCGGATCCGTGTCATCGCGGCCTCGTGCGGGGGACGGATCCGTCGGACTTCCGTCTTTGAATTGTTATGATCCGCGGTGCATAAGGCCGCCATGACGTCACGCCCCCTGATACGATCCTTTGCCGCGCTTGTCACCCGCATGGGGTTGGTTCGGGCCGATCCGGCAAGGGGCGACACATGGTAAAGCTGCCCGATGCGGTGGACGAGAACATGTCCTTTCTGCTGGCGGAGCTGGATGGCCAGCTGGCCCGGCTGATCGGCTTTTTCGAAGACCCCGGCGCGCCTCGGGCGGAGGCGCTGATCAGCCGGGCGGGCTATTCGCACAACCTGTCGGTGCGGGTGCGCAAGGCGTGCCTGGCGGCGACGCTGCGCGGCAAGCGCGGGCAGGCGCAGGATCAGCACCTGCAAGGCGTCGACACCATCGCGCGCAACCTGGACCTTATATCCCGTCTGGCGCGCCGCGCCGTAGGCCATGCGATGCAGATCGCCCGCCCCCGGCTGATGCGCGCCGACACCTATGTCGCCCCGCTTCGGGAAGTGCGCAAGACGCTGGCGGGCGTACAGGCGGCGCTGCGCAGCCGCGACAGCGCACAGGCGGCGGAAATCGGCCGGCGGCGAGCGGTGCTCGACAGTTTTCACGACCGGCTGTTCCGCACCTATACCCGCGACATGGCAAGCTCCAAACAGACCGAGGATCTGGCCCATGCCTTGCTGGCGCTGAACGAAATCAATCGCTTGGGCGAGGCGCTGGAGGCGATTTCCGCGGCGCTGCTGTCGATCAACATTGGCCAGACGGTGAAGTTCGAACGCTATTTCACCCTGCGCAGCGTGCTGGACGGGCTGGCCGGCGATGACGAGAAGATTACGCTTCAGCCCTTGGCCGAAACCCGCTCAGGCAGTGCGATTTCCAGCGTCTCCACCCGCGACAGCAAGGGCCGGTCGGTGGCGGCGGTGTTCAAGGATGGCGACCGCCGCAAGCTGAAGGAAGAGCGTGTCGGCGTCAAAAGCTGGAACTCCGTCTATCCCGGCCTGGTGCCCGAGATCCTGTCCTACGAGAAACACGGAAAATCCGCCGCGCTGCTGATCGAACATCTGGATGGCCACACCTTCGAGGATATCGTGCTGGGCGGATCGGATGCGGAACTGGCCCGTGCCCAGGCCGCGCTGCACCGTACCGTGCGCGACATCTGGCGCCAGACCCGCACCGAAGACCCGGCGGCGATGGGCGCCATGGACCAGCTGGCCCGGCGGATGCAGGACAGCTATCGCCTGCATCCCCGGTTCAATCGCGGCACCCAGCGGATCAACGGGCTGACGGTGGACAGCCTGGAAACCCTGATCGCCGCCGCCGCCCAACGCGAAGCGACGATGATCGCACCGTTTTCCGTCTATATTCACGGCGATTTCAACCTGGACAACGTGATCTACGATCCGGCGGCGGGGAAGATCCGGTTCATCGATCTGCACCGCTCCCGCTACATGGATTACGTGCAGGACGTGTCGGTCTTCATGGTGTCGAACTATCGCTTGCAGGTGGTCGATGCCGCCACGCGGGTGCGGATCGCCGGGGTCGTGACCGACATGCACCAGGTGGCGGCCAAATTCGCCCGGCGGCAGAAGGATCCCGGTTTCGAATACCGGCTGGCCCTGGGGCTGGCGCGGTCCTTTGCCAGCTCAACCCGCTTTGTGCTGGACCGCGATCACGCGGGCCGCATGATGCTGCGCGCGCGCTATATCCTGGAAAAGGCCCTTGCGGTGCCGCCGGGCAAGGAGGCGCGATTCAAACTTCCCATAAGGATGCTGTTCAGTGACTGAAAAGGTCGGGGTCATCGGAACCCCCGGAAAATGGTCGACCGAGGCACTGGCCGATGCGGTGGCGGCCCGTACCGGCTGTCGTCAGGTGATCGACATGTCCCGCGCGGTTCTGGACCTGGAGGCCGGCACGCTGGTCTGCGACGGTGTCGATCTGGGTGCGATGGATGCCCTGATCCTCAAGAAGGTGGCGGAGGAATACAGCCCCGATGCGCTGGACCGGCTGGAAATGTTGCGCGTTGCGGAGGCCCGTGGCGTGCGGATCTTCAGCCCGGCGGTCAACGTGCTGCGGCTGATGGATCGGCTGGCCTGCACGGTGACCCTGCGCGGCGCCGATATTCCGATGCCGCCCACCGTGATCACCGAAGACCGGCAGGCCGCCCGCGCTGCACTGGACCGATACGGCGCGGCGGTGTTCAAGCCGCTGTTCTCCACCAAGGCGCGGGGCATGATGCTGCTGGACCACGATGCCCCGGACGCCGAGGCGCGGATCGCCGCGTTCAGTGCCGACAACCCGGTGATGTATATCCAGAAAAAGGCCGATCTGTCGGGCGCCGACCTGGGAATGGTCTTTCTGGGCGGCGACTATATCTGCACCTATGCGCGGGTCAGCCAGGGCGACAGCTGGAACACCACGATCCATTCCGGCGGCAAATATGCGCCCTTCGAGCCCACCCCCGAGCTGATCGCGCTGGGGCGCCGGGCGCAGGCGCCCTTCGGGCTGACCTTTACCACGGTGGACATCGCCCTGACCCCGGACGGCCCCATCGTGTTCGAGGTTTCGGCCTTTGGCGGCTATTCCGGCGCGCAGCAGGGCTGCGGCATCGACGCCGCCGCGCTGGTGGCCGATCATG
This sequence comes from Pseudooceanicola aestuarii, assembly GCF_010614805.1. Classification (NCBI taxonomy): domain Bacteria; kingdom Pseudomonadati; phylum Pseudomonadota; class Alphaproteobacteria; order Rhodobacterales; family Paracoccaceae; genus Pseudooceanicola; species Pseudooceanicola aestuarii. The sequence continues at coordinate 527,319 of NZ_JAAFZC010000001.1, read as the reverse complement.
TCCTGCGGGAGATCCGGGGATGAGGGTCGCCGAAATCCTTGACCGGCTGGACCTGGCCCCTGCGCGGCAGGCGGTGCCGTTTCATCTGGCGATCGGGCCGGTGGGGATCACCGTGCTGTGCCCCGGCCCGCTGCGCGCGACCCTGACCGCCTATTTCGCCGAGGCGATGAGCGATAAGCCCGGCGCCATTTCCGTGCATCTGTTGCCGGATCAGGCCCTGTCCCCCGCCCCCCGCTGGACCGACTGGGCCCGGGAGGAAGGCAAGACCGGCCGCAAGGATGCGGTCTGCGATCTGGAGGACGGCCGGTTGGTGCGCAAGGTTCGCAGCGGCGTGACCTTCGTCCAGGCGCCGGGCGTGGCGGTTGCCCTTGGCCCGCTGACCGACAGCGTCAGCACGGTGATCAACTTCATCAACACGCAGGTGCTGAGCGACCGGATGCGCGCCGGCTGGCAACTGGCCCATGCGGCGGCGGTGACCCATGGCGACCAGGGGCTGGCGATCTCCGGCCTGTCGGGGGGGGGGAAATCGACCTCCGCCCTGCGGATGATGGATATCGCGGGCACGCGCTTTGTCTCCAACGACCGTGTGCTGCTGAAGAACGGGCAGGCGCTGGGCATCCCCAAGCATCCGCGCATCAACCCCGGCACCATCCTGGGCAACCCGCGCCTGCACGATCTGCTGACCGCCTCCCGTCGGGCTGAGCTGGCGGCCCTGCCGCCTGCCGACCTGTGGGATCTGGAGGACAAGCACGACCTTATGATCAGCAAGACCTACGGGCCGGGCCGGGTGCAATATGCCGCGCCGCTGACGGAGTTCTGGGTGCTGAACTGGTCGCGCGCCGCCGCCGCGCCGATGCGCCTGGCCACCGTCACCCTGGCCGAGCGTCCCGATCTGCTGGGCGCGATCATGAAAAGCCCCGGCCCCTTCCATCAGGCGCCTGACGGGCGGTTCGAACCCGATGGCACGCGCCCGGATCCGGCGCCCTACCTGGCGGCGCTGCGCGGTGTGACCCTGCGCGAGGTCGCGGGCCGGGTCGATTTCGACGCGCTGGCGGCGCGCGGCCGGGCCCTGTTCGCCGGGCAGTTGGCCGATGGCTGACAGCGGGGCAGGGACCGGACCGGGCCGGCGCGTGGCGATGCAGATCCAGCCCGCGCAGCCGGGCGCGGGTGCGGGGCCGGCCTATGTCGCCTTTCTGCGGCACGGCGCCTACCGGCAGCGGGCCGATGCGCCGTCTGCCCGCCAGCCGTTTCCCCTGACGGAGGAGGGCCTTGCGCAGGCTCGTGCCGGGGCGGATCGGCTGGCCGCGATGCTGGCCGCGCGGGGGCTTGTTCCGGCGCCCGTGATCCATTCCTCCTGCCAGCTGCGGGCCTGGCAAACGGCGGAAGCTGTGCGCCTGCGGCTGGGTGCCCAGGTGCGGACGCTGCGCCAGACCTCTGCCCTGGCAGAGCGGGGGCTGGGATCGGCCGCCAACCTGACCGTCGCGGAGATCGAGGCGGTGCTGGCCGCCGATCCGCGCCATCCCGCCCCGCCACCGGGCTGGAAATCCGACCGCGACTACCGTCTGCCGCTGGAGGGTGCCGAAAGCCTGGCAGAGGCGGGCGCCCGCGTCGCCGCCCACCTTCAGGCCACGTTGCAATCGGGCCGGGTGGTGGTGCATGTTGGGCACGGTGCCGCCTTTCGCCATGCCTGCTGCCACCTGGGCTTGCTGGCCCCGGAAAGAATCGCCGCGCTCTCCATGTATCACGCAGAACCGTTACTGTTCTGTTACCAGCCGCATGGTAGCTGGCGGCACTTGGCGGGTCAGTGGAAAGTCAGGGCCCCGAAAGAGGAACCAATCGACTGATCCGGGCATTGTCGATCGAGGCCCCGATGACCCAGATCCTGCACGATATTCCTGTTGGCCAGCTGATGCCGCCGATCTCGGCGGGGGATGCCCGCAGGTTCGACCTGCCGCGCGAAGTCGCTCCCTGGCCCGGCGCCACCGGCCAGCCGCAGATCGAGGCCTGTCTTGAACGCGCCCGCCGGCATGGTGGCTGGCACTGGCCCCGGCGGCCGGTCATCTTCGTCTCCGACCCTCATGCCGACGCGGAGGGGTTCCTGCGGTCGCTGATCGCGGCGGGCGCGGTGCGGCGGATGGCCGGGCGGATCACGCTGACCGCCTTCGGCCGCACCGCGCGGATCGTGCTGGGGGGCGATTCGTTCGACAAGGGGCCCAGCAACCTGGCGCTGCTGGATGCGTTGGCACAGGTGCGCGCGCAGGGTGCCGACCTGCAAATCCTGGCCGGCAACCACGATCTGCGGATGCGCATGGCGGTGGATGCGATCTGTGGCCCGCGCACGGCCGCCACCGAACATCTGTTCGTCCGCATGGGCCGCAAGATCCTGCCCGCCCTGCGGGAGGTCCGCGACAGGTTCGTCACCGCCGAAGACCTTGCCGCCCTGCCGGACGAAGCCGCCTGTGCCGCACGGCTGCGCCCCGGCGCCGACTGGGCGCTGCGCTTTGCGCAGGTCGCCCGCGCCGACCTGTCTCGCCGCGCCATCGCCAAGGAAATCATCAAGCTGAACGAGAAGCTGGCCAAGCTGGACCGGGAGATGACCCGCGCCGGGCTGAGCCATCGCGACACGCTGGCCGCCGTGCTGAAGTGTCAGGAGATCTTCTTTGACCCCGGAGGGCCGTATTTCTGGTTCTACGACAAGATGGACGTGGTGGCGCGGATCGGCTCGTTGCTGTTCGTGCACGCCGGGCTGTGCGACGCCACCTGCGAGCTGCTGGCCACCCAGGGCCCCGCGGCCGTCAACGCCCGCTACCGCACCGCCGGCCAGCGCGCGACGCTGGGGTTCTATTTCGGGCCACTGGCCAACCTGGTGCGGACCAAATACCGGCCCACCGATTGCGCGTTGACCGAACAGGGGGTGCTGCAATTGCATCGGGCGGGCATCCACATGGTTGTGCAGGGCCACGTAAACCGCCACGATGGCCAGCATCTTCTGGCCAAGTGCGGGCTGTTGCACCTGGAGGGCGACGTGACGCTGGACCGCGCGTCGCGTCGGCTGGAAGGGTTGAGGGGAATTGGGGCCGGGGCGACCCTGATCTATCCTTCCGGCGACGTGATCGGGCTAAGCCGGGATTACCCGCGCGCGAAACATTTTGCGCCTGACCGGACCTTGTGACACCCGTGGGACGACAGGCAACGAAAGGCAGGCAGATGGGCACTTCGGACCGGCAGTTCCTTCATGAATCGCTTCAGGACGCCAAGACGGTGAAGACATTGCTGACCGCGCTGGCCAAGGGGTTCTCCAACAAGGAGATCACGCTGGGCGACGATACGGATGAGCTGGTGATGACGACCGCCGACCTGATGACCGTGCGGATCAAGGCCGATCGCCAGGGCCCCGATTGCCAGGTCAGCCTGCGCGTGTCCTGGACCGACCCGACGGAGCGCAAGCCCGAAACCGGCGCCCCCCGTATCTCCGGGTGAGGCCTACCCCAGCGAGCCGCCACCGGGCCATCGTGCCACCGACCGCCGCAACTGACCGCCGCAACCGGTTGACACCGGGGCCGGGCCGCGTATAAGCGCGCCTTCATTGGTGTTGGTGGCCCCCGCGAGGGGATGCCTGTCGGGCCTCGGCCAGAGGACAACGCCCTTCATCCGCCGCAGATCGGTGCGGCCCACAACTGAAGGAGATCAGCCGTGACGAAACGCACGTCTGCCAAGTACAAAATCGACCGTCGCATGGGCGAGAACATCTGGGGCCGCGCCAAATCCCCGGTGAACCGCCGCGAATACGGCCCCGGCCAGCACGGCCAGCGCCGCAAGGGCAAGATGTCCGACTTCGGCCTGCAATTGCGCGCCAAGCAGAAGCTGAAAGGCTATTACGGCGACCTGACCGAGAAACAGTTCCGCCGCATCTACGGTGAGGCCGAGCGCCGCAAGGGCGACACCGGCGAGCTGCTGATCGGTCTGCTGGAACGCCGCCTGGACGCCGTCGTCTACCGCGCGAAATTCGTGCCGACCATCTTCGCCGCACGCCAGTTCGTGAACCACGGCCATGTGCTGGTTAACGGCCGTCGCGTGAACATCCCCTCCTACCGGGTGAAAGAAGGCGACGTCATCGAAGTGCGCGAGAAATCCCGCCAGATGGCTGCGATCCTCGAAGCGACCCAGCTGCCGGAACGTGACGTGCCCGATTACATGGAAGTCGACCATTCCAAGCTGACGGCAACCTTCGTCCGCACCCCCGGCCTGAGCGACGTGCCCTATGCCGTCGTGATGGAACCGAACCTGGTCATCGAATATTACGCGCAGAACTAAGGTTCCGCGCCACCGGATTTGCGAAGGGCCGCGCCACGGGCGTGGCCCTTTTGCGTTTCCGGCCCCTTCGCGGTTCGGGCGCGGGCATGGACGCCCTGCCCGGACGCGCTAGACTGACCCCGACAGCCCAGAGGAGAATTCGCAGATGTCCCACCCTGTCCATGCCCGTATCGACGGCCCCGTGATCCTGATCGGCTTCGGCTCCATCGGGCGGGGGACGCTGCCCCTGATCGAGCGGCATTTCGACTTTGACCGGGACAAGCTGGTGATCGTGGATCCCGATCCCGCGCTGGCCGACGACATCGCCGCGCGCGGCATCCGCCATGTGCCGCAGGCCCTGACCCCGGCCAATTTCCGCGAGGTTCTGGGCGGGTTGATGGAGCCGGGGACCGGCTTTGTCGTCAACCTCAGCGTCGATACCTCCTCGCTGGACCTGATGCGCTTCTGTCGGGAGCAGGGGGTGCTCTATATTGATACTGTGGTAGAGCCCTGGGCCGGGTTCTATTTCGACACGCAGGACAATGCCGACCGCACCAATTATGCCCTGCGCCAGGCGGTCCGGGACGAGAAAGCCGCCAATCCTGGTGGCACCACCGCCGTCAGCTGCTGCGGCGCCAACCCCGGCATGGTGTCCTGGTTCGTGAAGGATGCGCTGCTGAAACTGGCCGCCGACACCGGCCGAGACGCCACCGCGCCTGCCGATCGCGCGGGCTGGGCCAGCCTGATGCAGGATCTGGGCGTGGCGGGCGTGCATATCGCGGAACGCGACACCCAGGTGCGCCTGGCTCCGCGCGATCCGGGGGTCTTCGTCAATACCTGGTCGGTGGAAGGGTTCATCGCCGAAGGGTTCCAGCCCGCCGAACTGGGGTGGGGCACCGCCGAGACATGGATGCCCGAGGACGCCCACCGTCAGGACCGCGGCTGCATGTCCGGCATCTGGCTGGATCGTCCGGGCGCCAATACCCGCGTGCGCACCTGGTGCCCCACGCCTGGCCCGCAATTCGGGTTCCTCGTCACCCATAACGAGGCGATTTCCATCGCCGACTACTACACCGTCGGCAGCCCCGCCGATCCCGAGTACCGCCCCACCTGCCACTACGCCTATCATCCCTGCGACGATGCGGTCCTGTCCCTGCACGAGATGTTCGGCTCGGAACAAATCCAGGACGTGCATCACATTCTCGACGTGAACGAGATCGACAGCGGTATCGATGAGCTGGGCGTGCTGCTCTACGGTCACGAGAAGAACGCGCTCTGGTACGGCTCCCGCCTGTCGAACGAAGAGACCAAGGCGCTGGCCCCCGATCAGAACGCGACCGGGCTGCAAGTGTCCTCTGCCGTGCTGGCCGGCATGGTCTGGGCGCTGGAAAACCCCCGTGCCGGCATCGTGGAGACGGACGAGATTGACCACGCCCGCTGCCTGGAGATCCAGAAGCCCTACCTTGGCCCGGTGGAGGGGCATTACACCGACTGGACCCCGCTCACCAACCGCCAGACCCAGTTCCCCGAGGAGCTGGACGAGGAAAACCCCTGGGCCTTCCGCAACACGCTGGCGGGGTAGAGGATAGTGATGACGGGCGTGATTTAATCAACGGTGACAGTTTTCAGCAGGTTCGCTAACCTTGCTGTATGGGGGACGTCGACCAAACGCCTGCAATCTACCGGGATCTCCTCCAATGCATGGAGGAGGTCTTGCACGATTTGACAATGGCCGTGCCTCCGCCGAAAGCAGTGCCGATCCCAGATGGGTTCGTTTACCAGTTCGCCGAGCAAACGATTCACCAAGCCATAGTGCAAAAGCTGGCGCGCCTCGTCAGCGCCCTGCACGCCGCCGATCTGGCGATGTCAGCATAGCGTGTTGGTCGGCCTTCGTTTTGCCGAAAATGGCTAATATCGCCCCTTCAGGCCCACTGGAGGAGCACTATGCACAAGACCGCCTTCGCAGAACTCGTCTCAAGTCTCCGGGCGCTGACACCGCAGCAGCTCGCCCAACTCGGCACAGCTGTGACAGACTCCCAACGCCGCGTCGAGGCCGTGCTCGCTCTCGATGCTCGCTGCGGGGAGGAGGCCGACCAAGGTTGTCCGCGCTGCGCCTCGTCGAAGCGGTGTCGGTGGGGCCATACCCGGACTGGCGCGCAACGCTGGAGATGCGATGACTGCGGCGCCACCTGGTCAGGGCTGACCGGAACGCCAATCGCTGGCATCCGCAGGCCGGATCTCTTCATCGACCTCGTGCGGAACATGATGGAGGCCGAGAAACCCTGGTCGTGTCGCAAGGCTGCCGAAAAGCTGGGAATCTCACGGCACACGGCCTGGCGCTGGCGCATGGCGATCATCCGTCTCCTGCCTGCGGAACGGACCGGAGTGATGTCAGGCATCGTCGAAGCCGATGAAGCCCGACAGCGCGAAAGCAGAAAGGCGTCGCGGGAATGGGTGCGATATCAGGCAGATCCCCTGAATGTGCCGCGTCCGCCGAGGGAGCCGTGGCGCTACTACAAAAGCCGGAACGCCACCGTGAAGGCGCCTCCCGGTGGTTGGCTGGCGTGGAACAAGAACTTGGTGGCCGTTACCGACAGGGGCGGACATCGCGCGATGGAGGCAGTGAACAAGGTGACCGAACAGGAGGTCTCTGGGGCGCTGCTGCCTACGATGGCGCCGGACGCCGTGCTCTGCACCGATGGCCACGTGACCTACGAGGCGATCGCAAAGACCACGCGCATCACCCACTTCGCGCTGAACGGTGGGAAGCGGTCGCGCCGCACGCCGAAGACCCATCACATCAATACCGTGAATGCCCTGATCAGCCGCTACCGGGACTTCATCCGCCCATTCTGTGGGCCGGCATCGCAGAACCTCAAGGCCTATGGCCGTTGGCACGCAGCCCGAGAAAACGGAGATCGCGATTACCTCGCGATCTTCAAGACGTTCCTCGACACGCCGCGACCGACCAACACGCTATGCTGACATCGCCGCCGATCTCTTGCTGAACGCTGGCTTTCTTCAGGAGTTGGGCGCCCTAATACGGCAAATTGAGGAAACTTGCGAAGATATCGTCTTTCTTTATTTGGGAACGCGTGAGGAAACCTTGCCACCGCTGCATGAGCGATTCCTGGCGGCTTTTTATGGCCAAGAACTTGTAGAGGGCGCCCCCACTGGAAGACCGGATCTGAAAAAGGGCGAAGTGCCGCGGAAAAAGGTTCGCGCGTATTTAGATCGAATGGGTGGTACACATTCCGATCGAAATACGTGGTCCAGCACTGGGCTTGTGCTGCAAAAGGCCTTTTCCGGTTTCGTCCACGGATCATCATTGACAATTATGGAGATGTGCGGCGGATGCGATCCAAAATTTTATGTGCGCGGATTAAGCGAAACAAGTCATCAAAACAAATTCGCGGCAGCGATGCCTGGATATTCTTATAAATCTCTGATGGCCACTTTCCTTGCGGTTTCCGCTTTTGGAAAACAACCGTCACCCAAGATGGAAGAGTTTCTCGAACAATTCGAGCGGTTGACCACCGTCAACGCCGCGAACTAGCCCCCCTCACACCCGCCGGAAGGTCAGGTAATGCGGGGTGCGGTCCTCGCGCAGGGCCTTTTGTTCGTAGCGGGTGGAAATCCAGTCGTCCCAGGGGCGGCGCCAGTCATCGGGCGCTTCGGCCAGCCAGTCGAAACCGTGGCGCGGCAGCTGTTGCAGGGTCTGGCGCACGTAGTCGGGGATATCGGTCGCCACGCGGAAGATCGCGCCGGGTTTCAGCACGCGGGCCAGCGGCTCCAGATGTTCGGGGGTGACGAACCTGCGGCGGTGGTGGCGTTTCTTGGGCCAGGGGTCGGGGTACAGCAGAAAAGCGCGGGAGATGCTGGCATCGGGCAGCACGTCGAACAGGTCGCGCGCATCGCCGGGATGGATGGCCAGATTGTCCACCTGCGCCGTGCGGATCTTGCCCAGCAGCATCGCGACGCCATTGATATAGGGTTCCGCCCCGATGATACCCACGCCGGGGTTCTGCTGCGCCTGGTGCACCAGGTGCTCTCCGCCGCCAAAGCCGATTTCCAGCCAGATGTCTCGACCGCCAAACAACGTCGGCAGGTCCAGCGGCGCGCGGTCGGGATTTTCCTCCCAGCCGACGGCGCCGGGGGAGAGTTGGGCCAGATCCTCGTCCAGATAGGCTTCCTGCGACTTGCGCAGGCCCTTGCCCTTGAACCGGCCGTAGAAATTGCGCCACGGGGCGCCGGAGGGGTGTTGATCGCTCATCCCGGGGGATTAGCCGCCACAGCGCGGCGGTGCAACGGTCCAGCGGCGGCGCCAAGTGCCTGCCGGGGTGACGCAAGGGCGCTATCTCGCGTTGCAAAAGTGTTTTTTCATTGTCGCAGAAGCGTCATGCTGCTTCTCTAGGGCGCAGGGGAAACCGAGGAGTCAGACCTGATGACCATCAAGCCCACCTTTCTTGCCGCAACGATCGCCCTGTCCGCCGGGCTGTGCACGCCCGCGCTGGCCGATACCGTCCTGCGCATCGGCATGCAGCAGGAGCCGACCGTGCTGGACCCGACGGCGGATGCCACCGCGTCCATCGACGGGATGCTGGCCCATAACGTCTACGAATCGCTGACCACGGTGGACGAAAGCGGCGCGGTCCTGCCCAACCTGGCGACGGATTGGACGATCTCCGAGGACGGTCTGACCTATACCTTTACCCTGGTGGAAGGCGCGAGCTACCACGACGGCACCGCGTTCGACGCCGAGGATGTGAAATTCACCTTTGACCGCGCCATGGGCGCGGACAGCACCAACCCGTCCAAGGGGATCTTCGAGCCGATCGACAGCGTCGAGGTGGTGGACCCGCAGACGGTGAAGATCACCCTGAACCGCAAGGACGCCTTCCTGCTGTTCAACCTGGCGCAGGGCGATGCCTCCATCATCGCCTCCGAAAGCGTCGAGGCGAACAAGACCACGCCCGTGGGCACCGGGCCCTTCCGCTTTGCCGACTGGACGCGCGGCGACCGGCTGGTTCTGGAGAAATTCGCCGAGTATCGCGATGCCGCCGACGTGGCTGTGGATCGTGTCGAATTCCGCTTCGTCTCCGATCCGGCGGCGGCCTCCGCCGCGCTGATGGCCGGAGAGCTGGATGCCTTTCCCGGCTTCCCCGCCCCCGAGATGATGGACCAGTTCGAGGCCGACCCCCGGTTCAACGTGGTCGTCGGCTCAACCATGGGTGAAGTCATCCTGGCGATGAACAATTCCAAGCCGCCATTCGACACCCTGGCCGTCCGCCAGGCCGTCAGCCATGCCATCGACCGGCAGGAGATCATCGATGGCGCCATGTACGGCCGCGCCGAACCCATCGGCAGCTTCTACCCGCCGCATGGCCCCGCCTATGTGGACCTGATCGACACTTACCCGCATGACAGCGAGAAGGCCGCCGCCCTGTTCCAGGAGGCCGGCGTCAACGAAGAGATCATCATCCGCGTTCCGCCCTTCCCCTATGCGACCCGCACTGGTGAAATCGTGCAGGCCCAGCTGGCCGAGGCCGGCGTGAAGGCCAAGGTGGAGAACGTGGAATGGGGTTTCTGGCTGGACGAGGTCTACAAGAAGAAGAACTACCACATGACCGTGATCGCCCATACCTCGCCCAACGATCTCAGCAATTTTGCGCGGGGTGCGGATTATTTCTACGGCTATCAGTCGGATGAGTTCGACACCCTGTGGAACGACATCAAGACCGAAGCCGATCCCGAGGCGCGCATCGCGCTGGAACAGCAGGCGCAGCGCTTCCTGACGGAGAACGCCATTCACGGGTTCCTCTTCCAGCTGCCGAAACTGGGGGTCTACACCACAAATGTCGACGGGTTCTGGGCGAACTCGCCAGTGCTGTTCGCGCCGCTGGCCGGTGTCACCATCCAGTAAGGGGCCAAATAGGCAGGCGGCGGCGGGGTCGGATGACTCCGCCGCCCGGCGTTTTACAGATGCAGATATTCCTCCTTCGCCGCACCTTCGGGTTTCTCGCCACGCTTCTGGCCGTTTCGCTGATCGTCTTCCTGACGATGAACGTTCTGCCCGGCGATCCCGCCCTGACCATCCTGGGCCTTGACGCGACCGAGGATGCCCGCGCCGCCCTGCGCGCCGAGCTGGGGCTGGATGCTCCGCTGTGGCAGCGCTATGTCGAATGGATCCTGGGCGCGCTTCGGGGCGATTTCGGAGAAAGCTACTCCTTCGGCGTTCCTGTCTCCGGCCTGATCGCGGAACGCCTGCCGCTGACCCTGTCGCTGGCCGCCGGGGGCATGCTGGTGACCCTGTCGCTGGCCCTGGTGCTGGGCGTGGCAGCGGCCGCGAACCACGGGCGCGGCGGGGATTGGGCCGTGATGGTCCTGTCGCAGCTGGGCATCGCCATTCCTGCCTTCTGGCTGTCGATCCTGCTGGTCATGTTGTTTGCGGTGAACCTGCGCTGGTTGCCGCCCGGCGGCTTCCCCGGCTGGGAGGAGCCGGTACTGGCCCTGCGGTCGCTGATCCTGCCGGTCACGGCGCTGGCGCTGGTGCAATCGGCGGTGCTGGCGCGAGTCACGCGCTCCTCCGCGCTGGAGGTTCTGCGGCTGGATTTCGTGCGCACCGCACGGGCCACCGGGTTGGGACGGCGGCGCATCCTGTGGCGGCATGTGCTGCCAAATGCGCTGGTGCCCATCGTGACCATCGTGGGGATGCAATTCGCCAGCGTCGTCACCGGCACCATCGTGATCGAAAACGTGTTCTACCTGCCGGGTCTGGGGCGCCTGATCTTCCAGGCCATCGCCAACCGTGACCTGTTCACCGTGCAGGCCCTGGTGGTGATGTTCGCCGCCGTGGTGGTCACGGCGAATTTCCTGGTCGATATCGCCTATGTGCTGATCGACCCGCGATTGAGGGCCCGATTGGCATGAGCGAGCAGATTGGCGTGAAACAGCGGAGGGGCCTGTTCGGGCGGCGGGGCATGGCCGGCGGCACCGGCCCGGAGGCGCCTTCCCCGCCTGCGGGCAAGACCGCCGCCGCCCGACGCCCCGTGAACTTGTGGCTGGGCGGCGGGCTGGTGGCGCTGGTGCTGCTGGCGGCCGGGCTGTCGCTGCTCTGGACGCCGCATCCGCATGCGGTTCTGGCGGTGTCGAACAAGTTCGCCGCCCCCTCCGCCAGCCATTGGCTGGGCACCGATCAGTTGGGCCGCGACGTGGTGAGCCAGCTGATGGTGGCGGCGCGCAATTCGATGACCGTGGCGCTGGTGGCGGTGCTGCTGGGCGGCTCTATCGGGACGGTGCTGGGCCTTGCGGCCAGTGCCTTTGGCGGCTGGGTGGAAACGCTGGTGATGCGGTTCGCCGATCTCAGCTTTGCCTTTCCGGCGCTGCTGTTCGCGATCATGCTGGCGGCGGCCTTCGGGCCGTCTTTGTCGAACGCGGTGTTGGCCATCGCCTTCATCAACATCCCGATCTTTGCCCGCGTGGCGCGGGGAGCGGCCAACGTGGTCTGGACCCGCGACTACGTGCTCGCAGGCCGCGCCGCCGGGTTCGGCGCCGTGCGGCTGACCCGCGATCACATTCTGCCCAACATCGCCGCGCCGCTGATCGTGCAGGCAACCATCGAATTTGCCGTGGCCATCCTGGCGGAGGCGGCGCTATCCTACCTGGGTCTGGGCGCGCAGCCGCCGATGCCCTCCTGGGGGCGGATGCTGTCGGAGGCGCAGACATTGATGTACCTGGCGCCGCAACTGGCGGTCTACCCCGGTCTGTGCATCGTCGCCGCCGTCCTGGGCTTTGGCCTGCTGGGCGACGGGCTGCGCGATGTCACCGACCCCCGGCTGGTGAGGGCCCGCACATGATCGAGGCTAATGATATCACCGTCAGCTTCGGTCCCGCGCAGGCGTTGCGTGGGGTGGATTTCAACCTGACGCGCGGCGCCCGTGTCGGTGTGGTGGGCGAAAGCGGATCGGGCAAGTCGATGCTGGGTCTGGTCTTGATGGGCATGTTGCCCGATGCGGCGCGCCTGTCGGGCCGAATCGCGCTGGACGGGCAGGACATGGGCCAGTCCGGGGAACGCGCATGGCAGGCACTGCGGGCACGGCGCATCGCCATGATCTTTCAGGAACCGATGACCGCGCTGAACCCGCTGCGCCGCGTCGGGGACACCGTGGCCGAACCGCTGCGCCTGCACATGGGCCTGACCCGCCGCGCCGCCCGCCTCCGCGCGCTGGAGCTGTTCCAGGAGGTCGGCATCGCCGAGCCGGAGGCCAAGCTGCGCCAGTATCCGCATGAATTGTCGGGCGGACAGCGTCAGCGGGTTCTGATCGCGCTGGCGCTGGCCTGCGATCCCGAACTGCTGATCGCGGACGAACCGACGACCGCACTGGACGCCCATGTCGCGCTGCGCATCACTGATCTGCTGGTCCGCCTGGCGGAGGATCGTGGCATGGCGCTGATGTTCATCAGTCACGATCTGGCCGCCGTGACCCGCACCACGCGGGAGATCGCTGTGATGTATGGCGGAGAGATCGTCGAACGCGGTCCGACCGCGCGCGTCCTGTCGCAGCCCGCGCATCCCTATACCCGTGGCCTGCTGGCGGCGCGGCCGGATCTGGATGCCGACGGGCTGCGCCGCCGACTTCCGGTGATCCCCGGCCACGTCCCCGCGCTGGAGGATCTGCCGCAGGGCTGCCGGTTCGCAGGGCGTTGCGATGCGGAGCTGCCGCGCTGCGCCGCCACTCGCCCGGCAGAGGTCACGACCGGCGTCAACAGCCGCGCCGCCTGTCACCTCTTGCCTGCGGAGGTTCCCGCATGAGCACCCCCCTTCTGTCCGTCGAAGGCGTCACCCGTCGCTATCCCCGCCCACGCCGCAGCCTGTTGCGGGCCCAGCCGCCGCTGGTGGCGGTGGATGGCATCTCCTTCATTCTGAAGGCCGGGCGCACCATGGGCATCGTCGGAGAAAGCGGGTCGGGCAAATCCACCCTCGCCCGTATGGTCATGGGGTTCGAAGCCCCCGATGCCGGCCGTGTCCTGATCGACGGCCAGGATATCCACGCCCTGCGCGGGGCGGCGTTGCGCGCGCTGCGGCCGCGATTCCAGATGATCTTTCAGGATCCGTTCGGCTCGCTCGATCCGCGCCGCCCGGTGGGATGGTCCATCGCCCAGCCGCTGCGCGGCGCCGGCCAGCCTGCCACCGGCGAGGCCATCGCCAACGCGCTGACCCAGGTCGGGTTGCGACCGGCGGATGCGGACAAGTACCCGCATGAATTCTCTGGCGGACAGCGCCAGCGCATTGCCATCGCCCGCGCCGTCATCACCAAACCCGCGCTGATCGTCGCGGACGAGGCTGTCTCGGCGCTTGATGTCTCTGTGCGGGCGCAGATCCTGAACCTGCTGATGGATCTGCAAGAGGCGATGGGCGTCGGCATCCTGTTCATCAGCCACGATCTGGCGGTGGTGGCCAGCCTCTGTGACGATCTGCTGGTCATGCGGCGCGGGCGGGTTGAGGAACAGGGCCGTGCCGGGGCCATCCTGCGCGACCCGCAGGCCGAATACACCCGGTCCCTGCTCGCCGCCGCACGGCTGGCCCCGCGGACCGAAGGCCCCGGCGGCGCATCCGGTGACGCCGCCACGGCCACCCTGGCCACGGTGCGCGCACCCGCCTGATGCGAGCCGCCTGATCATACCTTGCCGGCCCCCGCCGTCAGACCCTTGACGGGCGCCACCCGCGCGTCCCTTGCCATTCCGAAGGAGAGCCTGAATGACCCGCTTCATCCACCTGACCGACCTGCATGTCAGCGCCCCGCAGACCGAGGACCCCGGACGCCAGACCGACACAGCCGCCACCCTGGCCCGCGTGATCGACACCGCCAACGGCCTGTCCCCCCGGCCCGATTTCGCCATCGTCTCGGGGGACATGACGAATATCGGCGATCAGCCCAGCTATGAGCTGGTGGCGCAGCTTTTGGACCGGCTGGAGATGCCGGTGCTGATGACCCTGGGCAACCACGACCGCCGGGCGCCCTTCCACGCCGCCTTTGCCGGGCAGGCGGGGGCGCCTGACGGGCCGGTGGACCACGACGCGGTGATCGCCGGGCTGCATGTGATCCTGCTGGACAGTTCGGTGCCGGGGCGTGTCGCCGGGGCGCTGGACGCGGGGCAGTTCGACTTCCTCGCGCAGGCGCTTGCGCGGCATCCCGAAGTGCCCAAGCTGCTGGTGCTGCATCATCCGCCGCGTGTCGACCCCGATGACAATGCCGCCTGGGCCAGCCTGAACACCGAAGACACCGCCCGCCTGGGCGCGGCGTTGGCCGGTCACGACATCCGCGGCATCCTGTCGGGGCATGTGCATTTCAACCGGGTTACCATGTGGAACGGCATTCCCAGCATCGTCACCACCGGGCTGCAATCCACCGTGGACCTGACCCGGCGGGATGCGCTGGCCGTGGTGGAGGGCACGGGCTTTGCCCTGTGCCGGATGATCGGCGGCGGGCTCTCCACCACCTTTGTCCCGACCGAGCCGCCCCGCGTGATCAAGGAGATCCCGGCCGAACGTCTGCGGGCCTTCGCCTGAGGGGCGGCCATCCTGTCTGTGCATGGGCGCACGGTGGTTGCGGGGAAACGGTGAATTCACGGGACGGCGCAGGGCGGGTATCCCTGCGCCGGAACTCCAGTCACAAGGACCGTGAACATGAACCTGACCGCATTCAAATACGCAGCACCCGTGGGCCGTGTCCTGCTGGCGCTGATCTTCATCCTGTCCGGCGCACAGAAGATCACCGGTTATGCCGGCACACAGGGCTACATGGCGGCGATGGGCGTGCCCGGCGGCCTGTTGCCTCTGGTCATCCTGGTGGAACTGGGTGGCGGCCTGATGCTGGCCCTGGGCTGGCAGGCACGGCTGGCGGCGCTGGCGCTGGCGGGGTTCTCCATCCTGTCGGGCCTGCTGTTCCATCTGGTTCCCGGAATGTCGATGGAGGGAATGGAAGCGCAGATGCAGACCATCAGCTTCATGAAGAACCTGTCCATCGCCGGCGGCATGCTGATGGTCGCGGCCATGGGGCCGGGGCCCTATTCGCTGGGCGCCAAGCCGAGGGCGTGACCCCGTGGCCCGATCAGGGACGTCGAAACGAAACAGGCGGCGGCCCCTCGGGACCGCCGCCTTTTCCTTGTGCCGCGTCCCGAAGGGGCAGGGCGTCAGATCGCCTTTTTCAGCGCCTCCACCAGGTCCGTCCGCTCCCAGGAAAAGCCGCCATCGGCTTCGGGCTCCCGCCCGAAATGGCCATAGGCGGCGGTGCGCTGGTAGATCGGACGGTTCAGCGACAGATGCTCCCGGATGCCGCGCGGGGTCAGGTCCATGACGCGGGCGACAGCCTGTTCGATCGCGGCTTCGTCCACCTCGCCCGTGCCATAGGTATCGGCATAGATCGACAGCGGGCGGGAGATCCCGATGGCGTAGGACAGCTGGATCGAGCATTTCTTAGCCAATCCCGCCGCCACCACGTTCTTGGCCAGGTAGCGCGCGGCATAGGCGGCCGAGCGGTCCACCTTGGTCGGATCCTTGCCGGAGAAGGCGCCGCCGCCATGCGGCGCGGCCCCGCCGTAGGTGTCAACGATGATCTTGCGCCCCGTCAGCCCGGCATCGCCATCCGGCCCGCCGATGACGAATTTGCCCGTCGGGTTGACCCACCATTCGGTGCGATCGGTCAGCCAGCCATCGGGAAGCACTTCGCGGATATAGGGTTCGACGATGGCGCGGATATCGGCAGAGCTTTGCCCCTCGTCCGCGTGCTGGGTGGATAGCACCAGCTGCATCACCTCGACCGGCTGGCCGTTCTCGTAGCGCAGGGACAGCTGGCTTTTCGCATCCGGGCGCAGAGTCGGGGCGGCGCCGGATTTGCGCGCCTCCGCCAGGCGGCGCAGGATCTTGTGGGCGAACTGGATCGGCGCAGGCATAAGGGCGTCGGTCTCGTCCGTGGCGTAGCCGAACATGATCCCCTGGTCGCCGGCGCCTTCCTCCTTGTTGGCGGCGGCATCCACGCCCTGGGCGATATGGGCCGATTGCCCGTGCAGCAGGTTGGTGATCTCCACCGTCTGGTGGTGGAACTCGTCCTGTTCATAGCCGATGTCGCGGATGCAATCGCGCGCGATGGCGTCGATCTTGTCCATGTAGCGCGCCAGGCGGTCCTGATCGCTCAGGCCGATTTCTCCGCCGATGACCACGCGGTTGGTGGTGGCGAAGGTCTCGCAGGCGACGCGGGCCTCCGGCTCTTCGGCGATCAATGCGTCCAGGACGGCGTCGGAGATCCGGTCGCAGACCTTGTCCGGGTGCCCCTCCGAGACGGACTCGGACGTGAAGATGTAGTTCTGACGTGTCATGAAGGTGCTCCGCTGAAACAGACCACCCCGTCAGGAAGCCGTTGGGGCGGCGATGCTTCTGCGATACGTCCGGGCGGCGGTCAGGTCAACGCGATTGTGCCGCCGCGGGCCGGATGCGGCGCGGTCGCCACAGGGCGGCCCCCCCCAGCAGAAGCAATGCCAGCGCCAACGCCGGACTGTCGCCGATCCGGGAATAGAGGGTCGGCGGTGCGGCGGGTGGTAGCGGCAGATCCAGGAAGCCGGCGGTGTTCAGCGCAAGCTGCCCCGTGATCGTGCCGCCTGCGTCGATCATGGCGGAAATGCCGGTATTGGCCACGCGTACCATGGGCAGGCCGAATTCCACCGCCCGCAGCCGGGCCTGGGCCAGGTGCTGGTAGGGGCCGGACAGGCGGCCGAACCAGGCGTCGTTGGTCACCATCAACAGCAGCGCGGGGCGGTCGGGCGCGGCATGGATGTTGCGCGGGAACACGCCTTCGTAGCAGATCAGCGGCAGGGCGGCGCCGATGCCCGGCAGGTCCACCAGCCTGGGGCCCGGCCCGGCGGTGTAGCCATTGCCCTGTCGCGCGGCAAAGGCGCCGATGCCGATGCGGGCCAGCAGGTCGCCGGCGGGCATGTATTCGCCAAAGGGGACCAGGTGATGCTTGTCATAGGTCGCGGTGACCGCGCCGTCGGGGGCGATCACGGCCAGCGAATTGAAGACGCGTGACCCCTGTGCCCGTTGCACGCCCAGCACCACGGGCGCGCCCTGCGCGGCGCCGGCGATGCGCGCGGTCAGCGGGCGGCCCTCGTTCAGCAGCCAGGGCACGGCGGTTTCGGGCCAGACGACCAGATCGGGCCGGGGCGGGGTGGCCGAGAAATCGAGCAGCCGGTTGAAATGGATCGGGATCATCTCGGGATCCCACTTGTCGCGCTGCCGGGCGTTGGGCTGGACCAGCCGGATCACCGGCGCTTTGGTCCCGGGTCCGGGTCCGGGATCGGGCAGGGCGGGGGCGGCCAGCGGGGCCAGCAGCGCGCTGCCGCCCAGCAGCAGAAGCGCCCCGGCGGCCGGCGTGGTGGCGGCACGCAGCGGACCGGTGCGCGTGCCCAGGCGGTGCAGCGTCAGCCCCAGCCCGGCGGCGGCGGTCAGCAACAGCAACGTCAGCCCCGGCGTGCCCAGCCAGGCGGCCAGCGACAGGAAGGGGGAGGCGATGAACCCATGCCCCACCGCCGCCCAGGGGAAGCCGGTGAAGATCCAGCCGCGCAGCGCCTCCGCCAGCGCCATCGCGGCGACCAGGGCCAGCGCACGGGCCGGATGGCCGGGTCGGGGGGCAAGGCGAGTTGCGCCCCATGCCGCCGCCGCCCAGAACAGCGCCAGGCCTCCAGCCAGCAGGATCAGCGCAAAGGGGGCCAGCCAGACATGGCGCCAGACATCCACCAGGAACGGTTCGACGATCCAGTTCAGCGACAGCAGGAAATAGCCGGTGCCAAAGCCCCAGCCGGTCCAGCCCGCGCGCCGACCGTCCGGCGCGGCAAGCACCAGCGCCACCAGCGCCGCGAAGCCAAGCACTGCCAGCGGCCAGAGCGAAAGCGGCGCCTGCGCCGAGGCCGCGACCAGCCCGGCCAGCCCGGCCCCGGTGACCGCGCGCCAGGGCGGGCGGGGGCGGGGCAGGAACCGGCGCGCCGCAGCGGCCAGCGCGCGCGCCGCGGAGCGGTCAGCCGCCATCGGCACTCGCGTTCAGGCGCACCCGCAGCCGCTTGATCCGGCGGGGATCGGCCTCCACCACCTCGAACTCGTGGCCGGCGGGATGGGCCACGACCTCCCCCCGCGCGGGGACACGGCCCGACAGCATGAAGACCAGGCCACCCAGCGTGTCGATCTCTTCCTCGTCGACGCTGTCGTCCTCGGTCAGGGAGGCGTGGATCTCCGCTTCGAAATCCTCAAGCGGGGTCTTGGCGGAGGCCAGATAGCTGCCCGCCGGTTCCTTCTGCCACAGGGCGTCCTCTTCGACGTCGTGTTCGTCCTCGATCTCGCCCACGACCTGTTCGATCAGATCCTCGATCGTGACCAGACCGTCGACGCCGCCGTATTCGTCGATCACCAGCGCCATGTGCCGACGTTCGGTCTGCATCTTCTGCAACAACACGCCGATGGGCATCGACGGTGGCACATACAGCAGCGGCCGCAGCAGGGGCTTCATCTCGAACCGCGCGGAGGCGGAGCCGTTGAAGCCGTGGTTCAGCGCGAAATCCTTGAGATGGATCATGCCGACGGGTGTATCCAGCGTCTCCTTGTAGACGGGCACGCGGGTCATGCCGCTGTCGCGGAAGACCTGCACCAGCTCCGGCTTGGTGATGGTTTCGGGGACCGAGACGATATCGGCCTTGGGGATGGCGACGTCCTCCACCCGCATATGCCGCAGGTTGAGCAGGCTGTGCGTGCGCGCCGGTTGGTCGCTGCCGCGTGCCTCCCCTCCCTGGGGTGCGGTGGACGGGTCCGTACCGTCCATTCGGGTGGAAGTGTCGCCGCCGACCAGACGCCGGAAGAACGAGGAAAATCCGCCCTCCGTGCCGTCGCTGTCCACGGTATCCATGTGATCTGCCGTCAGCGCGCGCTGCGCCGCGTTAGAAGACCCGTCAGTGCTGTCGCCCATCATACCTTTCCGAGAAACGCCGGCTCAACGACCGGCATTCGGAGTATATGGGTCAGGGATGCCGAGTTTGCAAAGAATCTCCACCTCCGTCTGCTCCATTATTGTCGCATCGGCGTCCGCGACATGGTCGTAGCCCAGCAGATGCAGGGTGCCATGCACCAGAAGGTGCAGCACATGATGGTCCAGCGGGATGCCGCCGGCCGTGGCCTCGCGGGTGCAGGTCTCCAGCGCGATGGCGATATCGCCCAGCGCCGGGTCGCCGAACATGTCGTCGGGTTCGGGCGGCGCGGGGCGGGTGCCGGGTATTCCGGGGGCCAGATCCTCGGCCGGCCAGGACAGGACGTTGGTCGGCGCCGGCTTGTCGCGGAACTCGGCGTTCAGGGTGGCGATGCGGTCATCGTCGCAGCCCAGCACGGAGATTTCCCAATCCGCTGGATCCAGGCCCAGATGCGTCAGCGTGGCGCGGGCGGCGCGCTCGGCCAGCGCGGGCAGATCGTGGACCTGCCAGTCCGGGGCTTCGATCAGAACGTCGGTGAGGCGTGTCATGGCAGGCTCGCGCGGGTTGGCCGCCCCTGCACCGCCCCGCGCGTATATCGGGAAAGACGAGGGGCGGAGCGGGGTGGGGACAGGGCCGGTCAGGCGGGTTGGTCGGCCTCGTACGCCTCGATGATGGCGGCGACAAGGGGGTGGCGAACGACGTCGCGGGCGGTGAAGTAATTGAACCCGACGCGGGGGATCTGCTTCAGCAGCCGCTCCGCATCGGCCAGGCCGGAAGGCACACCGCGTGGCAGGTCGACCTGGGTGCGGTCGCCGGTGATCACCATGCGGGAATTCTCCCCCAGGCGGGTCAGGAACATCTTCATCTGCATGGCGGTGGCGTTCTGCGCCTCGTCCAGCACGACATAGGCATTGGCCAGGGTCCGCCCGCGCATGAAGGCCAGCGGCGCGATCTCCACCTTCTTTTCCTCCACCAGCTTGCCGAGCTGCTTGGCGGGCAGGAAGTCGTTCAGCGCGTCGTAAAGCGGCTGCATGTAGGGATCGACCTTTTCCTTCATGTCACCGGGGAGATATCCCAGCTTTTCCCCCGCTTCGACGGCGGGGCGGGACAGGATGATGCGATCCACGCGACCCTCGATGAACATCGACACGCCAACGGCCACGGCCAGGTAGGTCTTGCCGGTGCCCGCCGGTCCGATGCCGAAGGCCAGGTCATTGGCGAACAGCGACCGGACATAGGCCTTCTGCGCGTCGGTGCGCGGTTCGATCAGCTTCTTGCGGGTCTTGATCTCGACCGGGCCGCCCGGGAACATGTCGTATTGATCGCCGTCGCGGCTGTCCTTGGCCGGGGCGGGATCGTTGCCCATGCGCAATTCGCGGTCGATCTCGGCGATGCCGACCTCCCGCCCGGCTTCGAGCCGGTCATAAAGGGCGCGCAGGGCCTCTATCGTGCGGGTCGCGGCCTCCGGGTCGCCGATGGCGACCAGGCGATTGCCCCGGCGCAGGATCTGCGTGCCCAGCTTGAGCTCCAGGTGGGCCAGATTGCGGTCATGTTCGCCGCACAGGTCGATCAGCAGGAAGTTGTCGGGAAATTCGACGGCGGCTTCGGTGGTTGCGCCGTCGTTCTGAGGCGGCAGAAGGCTGGTGGCCAAAAACTACTCCTTAACCTTAGACCCGGCGCGGGGTGCGACCGGAGCGTTATACAAGCGTGGCAGGCCGCGCGGGCGGTGGCAAGTCACTGTTGCATGACGCCGCCGACCCGCAGGGGCTGTCCGCCGGTCCGTGGACGAAAAATGCCGCAAGCGAAGGCTTGCGGCATTTCATGTGGCGATATCGCGCGCGCGATCAAGGTCAGCTGGCCGGCGTGCGCGGAGAATTGGGGTCATAGACTGGCGATCCGCGCTTGAAACCGCCGGTGGCGATATTGGGCGCGGCGGTGCCGGAACAGACCGGTTTACCGTATTTGTCCAGACGTTGGGACAGGTAGCCCTCCAGCCCGTCGTCGATGATCCAGTGGTCGCAGCCGTTGGGATCGACCCAGATGCCGGCCTTCATCGTCGACAGATGGTGGCTGTTGATGCCGTAATCCATCGACTTGTCGCCGGGGACACGCCCCGGATGGCCGCCCGCGCAGGCTGCCAGAGAGCCGAGCAGCGCAAGCCCGAGGGCGATTTTCATCGGTTTCATGTCAGGGTCCCCCTCAGCGGATGCAGATGATTTCGACGCGACGGTTCTGCGCCATGCCGGCGGCGGTGCCGTTCGGCGCCGCAGGCATCCGTTCGCCATAGCCGCGCACGTCAGCAATACGCGCCCCGACCGAAGCGGCGACCTGCGCCACCGCATTGGCGCGGTTGTAGCTGAGCTTCATGTTGTAATTGTCGGAGGCCCGGCTGTCGGTATGTCCCACGATGATGTAGGAGGTCGCGCCGGTCGACTGGAAGAATCCGGCCAGGCGGCCCTTGTTCGCCTGGCTGATCCGGTAGCTGTCGGTGGCAAAGAACTGGTCCGTGGGCATCACGCCGCAGACATTGCCCCGGCGGCAGACCGGGATGCCCTGGCGGTTGACATGTGGCGTCATGTAGCCTTCGGCGCCGTCATCCATGGCCCAGTGCTCGCAGCCGTCCGGGTCGACCCAGATTGTCGGCACATAGGGTTCGTTCCACCCCTTGCCCTGAGCCATTGCCGGCGCGGCTGACAGGGTGGTGAGAAAAAGCGCAGACAGAGCGGCGGCAGCAAGGCCGCTCAGCCTGACGCGAAACGCAGTAATCGGGTTCGACAGCACGGCCAAAGTCCTTTCATTCCCCCAGCAAGGTCCGTCTCGAAAATTGCATTTGTGTCGGATGGACCCTTGTTATGGCAATTATCCTGCCGCACTTGGTGCATGTTGTGAAGGAGATTCAGGCACATGCACCGGGTTCTTTGCCGGGCGTGGTTTTGATGCGGCAGTGCGGGCAGGCGCAGGCCGCGCGGCGCGGCCGGGATCTCGCGCCGCGGCAAGCGCGATCAGCCGCGGTGACGATAGGCGGTTGAGCTGTGGTAGATCCGCAGCATTTCGTGTTTCAGCCCCTCGGGATTGAACACCAGCGCCTCGTCGCGGCAGATCCGCTGGGAAATCGCCTGGGCGGTGGGCCAGTCGTAGCCAAGGGCCACAAGGCTGTCGATGAAGACGGCGTTGGGACGGTCCCAGATCACGTCCCGCCAGGGCCCCCGGTAGCAGCTGACATGAATGACGTGGCTTGGCGTGAAGCGGAAGGAATAGCCGCCCTGGCCGGCCTGGACGGACAGGGCCGGAAGCCCGAGCGCGGCGGCAAGGGTGACGCGGGTCAGAAGACGGGAAAGCAGGGATGACATCTGTAGTTGTCCTGACCGGTCCGACTGCGGGAAACGGGCGCTGCGCCCCGGACGGGCCACCGGCCACGGGACCGGACGCGGGGTGGCGGCGTCAGGGGCAGCCTAGCGCCGGCCCGAGCCGCGCCCAAGGATTTCCCGCCACGGGTGGATATGCGGAAACTATCGCACCCAGATGACGGGATTGTTTCCACTCCGAGGGGCAGACACGGGCCGCCTAGATCAGCGTGCCGGACAGGGAATTGGAGCCGGAGGCGATGATTCTCACCTGGCGCAGGTCGCCAGGGGCGATATCCGTCGCCTCGACATGGACGGCGTGCAGGTGATCGGACTTGCCCACCATCTGGCCCGGCTGGCGGCCGGGTTTCTCGAACAGGACGCCGACGGTCTGGCCGACCATGGCATCCTGCAGCGCGCGCTGCTGCGTGGTGATCAGCCCCTGCAATTCGGCCAGGCGCGCGGTCTTTACATCCTCGGCCACCTGGGGACGTTCGGCTGCGGGTGTGCCGGGGCGGGTCGAATACTTGAACGAAAACGCCTGCCCGTACTGCACCTCTTCGATCAGGCGCATCGTGTCGCGGAAATCCTGGTCCGTCTCCTCGGGGAAGCCGACGATGAAATCGCCCGACATCAGGATATCGGGCCGCGCGGTGCGGATCCGGTCGATCAACCGCAGGTAGCTGTCGCGATCATGCGACCGGTTCATCCGTTTCAGAATCCTGTCCGACCCGCTTTGCACCGGCAGGTGCAGATAGGGCATCAGCTTGGCGCAATCGCCATGGGCGGCGATCAGATCGTCATCCATGTCGTTGGGATGGGAGGTGGTAAAGCGCAAACGCGCCAACCCGTCGATCTCGGCCAGCTCGCGGATCAGGCGCGCCAGGGTCCAGTCGCGGCCATCGGGCCCCTCGCCATGATAGGCGTTGACGTTCTGGCCCAGCAGCGTGATTTCCCGCACGCCACGTTCCACCAGATCGCGGGCCTCTGCCCGGATGCGATCGACGGGGCGAGAGACTTCGGCGCCTCGGGTATATGGGACGACGCAGAAGGCGCAGAACTTGTCACAGCCTTCCTGCACGGTCAGAAAGGCGGTCGGCCCGCGCCGGGCCTTGGGGCGGGATTTCAGCGCCTCGAACTTGTCTTCCTCGGGGAAATCGGTGTCCAGAACCTTTTCGCCGCTGCGGGCACGGGCCTCCATCGCGGGCAGGCGATGATAGCTTTGCGGGCCGACGACCAGATCCACCAGCGGCTGGCGGGTCATGATCTCTTCCCCCTCAGCCTGGGCGACGCAACCGGCCACGCCGATCTTCAGGTCCGGCTTCGCGGCCTTCAGCCCCTTGAGGCGACCAAGCTCCGAATAGACCTTCTCCGCCGCTTTTTCCCGGATGTGGCAGGTGTTCAGCAGGATCATGTCCGCCTCTTCGGGCGACGACACCTCCGTATAGCCCGAGGGGCCAAGCGCCTCGGCCATCCGCTCACTGTCGTAGACGTTCATCTGACAGCCGTAGGTCTTGATGAAAAGCTTCTTCGGGGCGGTCATGGCGGCGCTCCTGCGGGCAGGTGGATCAAGGCGTCTCCCTACACCAGGTGCGCGGGGCCTTGCAATGCGGGGCGAAGGCTGGTTCTTTGCACGCCACGACCGGGCAGAGGCGGAACAGGTGCGGTTCAATTCACTGGACGATTTCATCCGGGAGGGCAGCACGGCCCTGGCCAAGGGCCCAGTTGCCCTGATTCTGGCCGAGGACGACACCGAACTGGCCGGCACCATTCGCCACGCCCGCACCGCCGGGTTCGCCACGATCATCCTGTTTGCCCCTGACGTCTTTGACCTGCCCGACGATATCGCCGCGCTGGTGGTGCGCGTCACCTATTCCCTGGTGGAGGACGGCGCCGGGCTGCGCGCGGTCAACGCGGTGAATGATGCCGCACCAGCAGGCACCTGGCTGCATTACTGCTTCAACGCCGAATACCTGTTCTTCCCCTTCTGCGAGACGCGCACCGTGGGGGAAATGCTGGCCTTCCACGCCGAAGAACGGCGGGCCGCGATGCTGACCTACGTGATCGACATCTACGCCCCGGACCTGGATCGCAACCCCGACGCCGTTTCGGTGGCGGAGGCACATCTGGACCGGGCGGGCTATTACGCCCTGGCCCGCCCGGATCCGGAAAACCAGGGCCATCCCCGCGAACGGCAGCTGGATTTCTTCGGTGGGCTGCGATGGCGGTTCGAGGAACACGTGCCTGAGAAACGCCGCAAGATCGACCGGATCTCCCTGTTCCGCAGCCGTCCGGGCCTGCGGCTGCGCGACAATTTCACCTTCTCCGACGAAGAACTGAACACCTATGCCTGCCCCTGGCACAACAACCTGACGGCCTGTGTCTGTTCATTCCGCACCGCCAAGGCGTTAAAGCGCAACCCCGGTTCCCGCTACGACATTCCGACCTTCCGCTGGCACAATTCGGTGCCCTTCGACTGGCATTCCCGGCAATTGCTGGACCTGGGGCTGATGGAGCCGGGCCAATGGTTCTGACCGCGCCCGGCCGAGAACGAGGTTGATGACCCTGATGATCCCGCTCCCCCTTACGTCCCCAGGATCGAAACCTTGACCGGCGCCTACGCGGCCGGGTTCGGGCTGGGCCTGTCGCTGATCCTGGCGATCGGGGCGCAGAATGCCTTTGTGCTGCGGCAGGGGCTGCGGCGCGAACACGTGCTGGCCGTGGTGCTGGCCTGCGCGCTGTCCGATGCGGTGCTGATCGCCGCCGGGGTCGCGGGATTCGGCGCGGTGGCCGAGGCGCGGCCCTGGCTGACCGACATCATGCGCTACGGCGGTGCGGCCTTCCTGCTGGCCTATGGCGGCCTGGCCTTTCGCCGGGCCTGGCGCGGCGGGGAGGCGCTGGAAGCCGCCGACCGCGCCCCCGCCTCCCTGGCGCGGGTGCTGGGGGTCTGCCTGCTGCTGACCTGGGCCAATCCGCATGTCTACCTGGACACGCTGGTGCTGATGGGTGCGGTCTCGGCGAAATTCCCGGACAAGACCGGCTTTGCCCTGGGGGGTGTCACCGCGTCCTTCGTGTTCTTCTTCTCGCTGGGCTTCGGCGCCCGCCTGCTGGAGCCGCTGTTTCGCCGCCCCCTGGCCTGGCGGTTGCTGGACGCGGGCGTCGGGCTGATCATGTGGACAATCGCACTGGCGCTTTTGCGCGGCTAGCGTCGGGTCCGGGCCGCTGCCGCCCTTGTGCGCCCGAAGTGAAGAGCGTAGCGGTTGCGCATGACAACATCATCGACCTCGCGCCCGACGGTGGGCATCCTGTGGATGCTGCTTGCCGGAGCGCTGTTCGTCGGGGTCAACGCCCTGGTCAAGCTGCTGGGGGAAGGGATGCCCGCGACCCAGGCGGCCTTCCTGCGCTATGCTCTGGGGCTGGTCTT
This sequence comes from Pseudooceanicola aestuarii, assembly GCF_010614805.1. Lineage (NCBI taxonomy): Bacteria > Pseudomonadati > Pseudomonadota > Alphaproteobacteria > Rhodobacterales > Paracoccaceae > Pseudooceanicola > Pseudooceanicola aestuarii. The sequence goes on along the minus strand of NZ_JAAFZC010000001.1, from coordinate 501,255 downwards.
TCTTCTGCCCGTTCTGCCCCGGCTGGTGCGCAGCCGCATCACCCCCCGGCACTGGCGGCTGTTCCTGTTGCGCGGCGGATTCCACGGGGCCGGCGTGGCGCTGTGGTTCTACGCGATGACGCGGATCCCCCTGGCTGACGTGACGGCGATGAACTACATGTCACCGATCTACGTCACCCTGGGCGCCGCGCTGTTCATGGGCGAGAAACTCGCCCTGCGTCGCATCCTGGCCATCGTCGTGGCGCTGATCGGGGCGCTGATCATCCTGAGGCCGGGAATGCGCGAAATCACCTCTGGCCATTATGCGATGCTGGGCACGGCGGTGATCTTTGCCGGCAGTTACATGGTGGCCAAGCAATTGGCGGACGAGGTCGGTGCGCTGCTGATCGTGGCGATGCTGTCGGTCGTGGTCACGCTGATGCTGCTGCCGCTGGCGATCCCGGTCTGGGTGCGGCCGGAATGGTGGCAGATCGGGGTGCTGTTCGGGGTCGCCGCCCTTGCCACCACCGGGCATTACGTCATGACCCTGGCCTTTGCCGCCGCGCCGATGACGGTGACGCAGCCGGTGACCTTCCTGCAACTGGTCTGGGCCGTGGCCTTGGGCGCGCTGGCCTTTGGTGAGGCGATAGACCCCTTCGTGATGCTGGGCGGCGGGCTGATCATCGCCTCCGTCTGTTTCATCACCTGGCGGGAGGCGATGGTGAAACGGCGCAGCATCACCCCGGCGCCGAATGCCACACGGGTATAGCCACTGGACCCGGCAGGGTGCCGGGCTAGTGTCCCCGGCATGACCGATCCGCATGATCCCCTGTCCCTTGGGGCCCGCACCGGGCTGCCCGACCACCTGCGTGTCCTGGCGGAGAAATATCCCCGCACGGAATGGACGGGGCATCCCAATTTCAACGAGTTGACGGCGTTCTGGCTGGAGCGCCATCTGATGTTCCGGCAGCTGATCGATACCTTGATTGACGGCGCGCAGCGTCAGCTGGACGGGAACAACGCGCGGTTCGGGCCGGAAATGTCGCGCTATACAGGCTTCTTCCTGAACCAGTTGCAACATCATCACCAGATCGAGGATCAGCATTACTTTCCCCGGTTCATCCCGTTGGACAACCGGCTGGCGCAGGCGTTCGACATCCTGGACCATGACCATCACGCACTGGACCATCATATCCACGCGTTGGCGGAGAATTCGAACCTGGTGCTGACCCGGTTGGGGGAGAAACGCGATGCCAGCGCCGCGACGGGCCGCCTGTTGTCGGCGCAGACGGCGTTTCGCGGCTTCCTGGACCGGCATCTGGCCGACGAGGAAGAGATCATCGTGCCGGTAATCCTGGAATACGGTGCAGAACTGGAGTGATCAGCCCACGTCGTAGGGCAGCACGTCGCGTGAATTGGGATCGATGGACAATTTCCGCTCCAGCGGCGGGACGGAGCGTTGGTGGCAATCCACCCGCTCGCAGATCCGGCAGGAAATGCCGATCGGTTCGAACGCGCGCGGGTTGCCCAGGTCCAGCCCGTCGGCATAGACCAGCGCGTCGGCATGGGCGACCTCGCAGCCCAGGGCGATGGCATAGCGTCGCACCGGGGCACCGAAATGTCCCCCTGCCTTACTGACATCCCGCGCCAGAGAGACATAGCGCACCCCGTCCGGGGTCTCTGCCAGCTGGCGCAGGAACCGGCCCGGCGTCTCGAAGGCGCGGTGGACGTTCCACAGCGGACAGGCGCCGCCGTAGCGGGCGAATTGCAGCCGCGTGGCGGAATGGCGTTTGGTGATCGTGCCGGCCTGATCCACCCGGACAAAGAAGAACGGAATTCCCTTGGCTCCCGGTCGTTGCAGGGTGGAGAGCCGATGCGCCACCTGCTCGATCGAGGCGCCGAACCGGGTGGCCAGCCGCTCCAGGTCGTGGCGGGTTTCGCGGGCGGCGGCCAGAAAGGGGCCATACGGCAGCAACGCCGCCCCGGCGAAGTAATTGGCCAGCCCGATCTTGGCGATGGCCCGCGCCGCGTCGGACTGGAACCGGGCCAGGTCCAGCGTCGCTTCGAGCAGCTTGTCCTGGTCCAGCAGCGCGACCTGCAACAGCAGCTGAAAGGTCTGGGTGGCGGGCGCGGCACGGGCCGACAGGGTCAGGCGCCGGGTCTCGGGATCGAAATGGCGCAGGCGGTCGATATCCTCGGCCGCGACGGTGATGCCGGTGGCGGCCAGGGCCCGCACCGCACGCTGGTGGATCGCCGCGTCGCCTCCGGCCGGTCCCGCCGCCATCGCGGGGGCGGCGAAACGCTCGGCGGCCCGATCCACCGCGTCGATGTAATTGTCACAATAGTGGAAGAAATCGCGCACCTCGTCCCAGGGTGAGGGGGAGGTGCGGCTGTCCTCGCGGCCCAGGGCCTCGTCCAGAGAGGCCAGGCGCTCGTGGGTCTGGCGATAGGCGCGGTGCAGGTGCAGGAAGGCCCGTGCCAGCGCCGGCGCATTGGACGCGGTCAGCCGCAGGTCCGCCAGCGGCGGTGTGACATCCGCCAGCACCGGATCGGCCAGCGCCTCGCGCATGTCCGACACCATCCGTTCGCTGTCCCCGGTGGACAGCTCGGTCACGTCAAAGCCGAATTCCTGCGCCAGCGACAACACCACCGAGGTCGAGACGGGGCGGTTGTTGTTCTCCATCTGGTTGAGATAGGGCAGGGAAACCCCCAGCTTGGCCGCGAAATCCTTCTGGGTCAGCCCCAGCCGCTGCCGCGTTTCCCGCAGCTTGGCCCCGGCATAGAGTTTCTGTGCGGCCATGCGTCGATGCTCCCGATCACATTTGCAAGTTTGCGTTCCGTGAAGGGTAGCTTTGCAAAGTCGGGTTCACAAGGTTGCGGATATCGGGCCGGGCGCGAGCGCGTCCGCCATCCCGTGCGGCTCAGGGCATTCCGCCCCGGCGGATCAGTTGGCGTTCGCGCAGCACCACGGCAAAGATCGCCACCAGACCGGCCACGGCGGTGACGAACATCAGCCAGACCAGCGGTCGTTCCGTGGGGCTGTCCTGCAACAGGATGCCCGCCAACACCGACAGTGCCGCGCCGCCGCCGATCTGGATCGTGCCGCCCAACCCCGAGGCAGTGCCCGCCAGTCGCGGCCGCACCGACAGCATGCCCGCGCTGGCCGAGGGGATCACCATTCCGTTGCCCAGCCCGACAAAGCCCATGCAGCCGAAGAACACCACCGGCGCGCCCATCCCGGCGTAAGACAGGCCGAGGGAAATCGCCATGCCGATCAGGACCAGCGTGCTGCCCGCCATCACCATCCGGTTCACACCCAGCCGCGCGGCCACCAGCCCGGTGACGAAATTGCCGGCAAAATAGCCCACCCCCGGCATTGCCGACCACAGGCCAAAGGCCGCCGGGTCCAGCCCGTAGACCGTGCTGGCCACGTAGGGCCCGCCGCCGAGAAAGGCGAAGAACGCGCCCGAGGACAGCGCCGAGGCCAGGCAATAACCCCAGAACCGCGGCGAGTTCAGCAGCTCGGGATATTCGCGGAACTGCCCCAGCAGCGTGTTGTTCGACGGAGGGGCGGTCTCGCCCAGGTCGAACCAGGCCAGCCCAAAGACGATGGTCCCGCAGACCAGCAGCAGCCAGAAGGTACTTTCCCAGCCGAACAGCGCATCCATCACCCCGCCAAGTGCCGGCGCGATCATCGGCACCAGCGACATGCCCATGGTGACGAACCCCATCATCGAGGCGGCCTTGTCGGCGGTGTTCATGTCGCGCACCACGGCGCGGGACAGGGCAAAGCCGACGGCGACGGTGGCCTGCATCATGCGGAATACGAGGAAGGTATAGATGTCGCGCGCCAGCAGGCAGCCCAGCGTCGCCAGCACGAAGATCCCCAGTCCGACCAGCAGCACACGGCGGCGCCCGAACTTGTCCGACAGCGGTCCCAGGAAGATCTGCAAGACCCCGTTTGTCGCCAGGAATCCCGCCACCGCCAATTGTACCAGCGCGTAGGGCGCATCGAATGTCTCGGCAATGCGGGGCAGCGAGGGCAGGAAGATGTTCATCGCCATCGCGCCAAGGCCGGTCACGAAGATCAGCGTGGTCAGATGCGGCGGCGATGTCCGGTCTAGGTATCTGGGCGGGTTCAGCGTCATCAAACGGGGCTACGCCGCGTCCAGGCGGAAGTCCATGCTGATGACATGTAATTTGCTGTTTTGCAATTTGCATGCTCGGTGCTGCCAATGATTTGCAAATTTGCGATGTTCCGCTTTTTTCCGGCCCTGTATTTGCCTATGGTCCGACCATCCTTGCATTTGCCCGGGCAAATGCGGCCATGGCGCAGGCCAACGCGCGGATCAGGGCGCGAACCAATGCGCAGACAGACAGAGGGAGACGGCCGGATGAAGGACATTCTTCAGGAATTGCAGGATCGCCGCGATGCCGCGAAACTGGGCGGCGGCGAGAAACGCATCGCATCCCAGCACGCCAAGGGCAAGCTGACCGCGCGTGAGCGCATCGACCTGCTGCTGGACGCCGACAGCTTCGAGGAATTCGACATGTTTGTCGCCCATCGCTGCACCGATTTCGGGATGGAGCAGCAGCGCCCTTATGGCGATGGCGTCGTGACCGGCTGGGGCACGATCAATGGCCGCATGGTCTATGTCTTCAGTCAGGATTTCACCGTCTTCGGCGGGTCGCTGTCGGAAACCCATGCGCAGAAGATCTGCAAGATCATGGATATGGCGATGCAGAACGGCGCTCCGGTGATCGGGATCAATGATTCCGGCGGGGCCCGCATCCAGGAGGGTGTCGCCTCCCTTGCCGGCTATGCGGAGGTGTTCCAGCGCAACGTGATGGCCTCGGGCGTGGTGCCTCAGATCTCCTTGGTGATGGGGCCCTGCGCGGGTGGCGCGGTCTACAGCCCGGCGATGACCGACTTCATCTTCATGGTCAAGGAAAGCTCCTACATGTTCGTGACCGGCCCCGACGTGGTCAAGACCGTCACGAACGAGGTCGTGACCGCCGAGGAGCTGGGCGGGGCGTCGACCCATACGAAGAAGTCCTCGGTCGCGGATGGCGCCTTTGACAACGATGTGGAGGCGCTGGCAGAAGTCCGCCGTCTGGTCGATTTCCTGCCGCTGAACAACCGCGACAAGGCCCCCGTGCGCCCGTTCTTCGACGCGCCCGACCGGATCGAGCCCAGCCTGGACACCCTGATCCCGGACAATCCCAACACGCCCTACGACATGAAGGAATTGATCCTCAAGACGGCGGACGAGGGCGATTTCTACGAAATTCAGGAAGACTACGCCAAGAACATCATCACCGGCTTCATCCGGCTGGAAGGGCAGACGGTGGGCGTGGTGGCCAACCAGCCGATGGTGCTGGCTGGTTGTCTGGACATCGACAGCTCCCGCAAGGCGGCGCGGTTCGTGCGGTTCTGCGATGCCTTCGAAATTCCGATCCTGACCTTTGTCGATGTGCCCGGCTTCCTGCCCGGCACCGGTCAGGAATTCGGTGGGGTGATCAAGCATGGCGCCAAGCTGCTGTTCGCCTATGGCGAGGCGACGGTGCCCAAGGTCACGGTGATCACCCGCAAGGCCTATGGCGGCGCCTATGATGTGATGTCCTCCAAACATCTGCGCGGCGATTTCAACTATGCCTGGCCCACGGCGGAAATCGCGGTGATGGGCGCCAAGGGCGCGACAGAGATCATCCATCGTGGCGACCTGGGCGACGCGGAGAAGATCGCAGCCCATACCAAGGATTACGAGGATCGGTTCGCCAATCCCTTTGTCGCCGCCGAACGCGGCTTCATCGACGAGGTGATTCAGCCCCGGTCGACGCGGCGGCGGGTGTCGCGGGCCTTTGCCAGCCTGCGCAACAAGAAGTTGCAGAACCCGTGGAAGAAGCACGACAATATTCCGCTGTAAGAGGAGGCGCGCGCGTGGCACGCAACGGCTGGCATATCCTGCGCGACGGGGCGGGTGTGACATTGGCGCGGCACCTGCCGCCCCGGTTCGACCTGGAGGTCCGCGCCCGCATCGACACCGCGCGCGATGTCTCGCGGTTGGCGGTGGCGCGGCAGTTGCGGCAGGACATGTGGCGCCTGCTGCGCGACTTGCGCGGATTTTCCCCGGTGGTGGAGGTCACGTCCGACGATGCCGGGCTGGCCTTGCGGGCCGGGGGTCGGATCATCCGGCGCGATCCGGCGGCGGCGGCGCGACTGGCGGCGCTGATGTCCAGCCCCGCCCATCACGCGCGCTGGCTGGCCCATGCGGGACGGCAGCGCCATGTCTGATCGCGGCGCCTTGTTCTTCGTCATGATCCCGGTGGCGCTGATGGCGCTGCTCTCTGGCGGGCTGGCCACTCCGCTGGTTGCCGCGGACCCTGCGGGGCCGGTGGTCGATGTCCCTTCGGGGCTGGAACTCTACCTGCACGAGGTGCGGGTGGAGGAACAGCCGGGCGGCGCGGTCTGGTTGCGCTATCGCTATGTCGCGGAGGGGCTGCGCGACGCCGGGTTCGACGCCGTGGCGCTGGACTTTCAGGCGCTGTGCGACACGCAGGTTCTGCCCGACGCCCGGGCGGCCACGGCCGAACAGGCGGTGATCTCGCTGGCGGGGCAGGCACTGGACTTCGGCGTGTCCGACCCTGACGTCACGCAATATTTCGAGGCCTTCCGCCTGGAAGACGGGGCCTGCATCTGGGAGGGGTACTGATGATCCCACAACATCTTGCGAACACCGCCGTGCCGACCGCGCGGTTTGATGCTTTCCCGCCACAAACGGCCCGTGCGATACGGCATGGATATGCCAGCGCCGGCATTTGCGCTATGGTCTGGCAAGGTTGCACCCAAGCGGCCTTTACCTCGCCCGCCCTTGCCGGTGGGCCAATAACGCCGAACCGGCGAGGCAGTTCTTACAGGAGTAGAAGATGTCAACGAGCATCAAGTTTGTCATGGCCCTTGGCGTTGTCGCGTCCCTGGCCGCCTGCGCCAAGCAGCAGCAGGAAGAATATGTCGTGGTCGAGCCCGAGCCCATTTCGGTCGAGCCCGTCTATACCGGCAAGTACAAGTAAGCGCGCCGGCGCAACGGGATCGGCTCGCGGGCCGGTCCCCACCCGCCCCCTCACCTTGGAGGGGAGCACATGCTGAAACATCGCGGCTTTCCCGGCCGGATGCCGGGCACGGATTTCCAGTTCACCATCCGCCGCGCCAATCCGCGCGGCATCACCCCCCTGACCGAGCGGGAGCGCTACCGCGACCGCCGGCCGGCGGACAAGCGCGCGGACGAAGCCTTTCTCGCCGCATTGTGGCAGCATTTCGGCTCAGATCCCTTTGAGCGCGGCAACCTGGATGCCGGGCGGCTGAGCTGGCTGTTCGGCCGCGAGGTCCTGCCCGCCGAAGACCCGTTTGATCCCGCCAGTTACGACGCGCTGCTGCGCATTGACGAGGCGGCGGCGCGGCAGTCCTTTCCTGATGCAATGGCAGGCAAGTTTTGGGCGTGATCTTGCCGAGCTTTCTGACGCTTGGGCGGGTTTCGGCCCAAAGCCGCGTGGTCTCTCGCGGGGGCTATGCGCAGCGCCGTGCCGGTCTCAGGGTCGCTGAAGGGGGGCATTTCCCCGCCGTTTGCGGCGAAACGGCCTCCCTGCACCGTTACCCTTCCCCTTACGGGCGGCCCGGGGTCCCCAATCACCGGCCGCCCGCCTTTTTCCGCCTCTCCGCCGGGGTGGTCGGCGTGCACGCGTCCGGCTTGCGGTCTCGCGGTTTTCACGGCAGGTTTTCCGTGCTTTTTCCGGAACAATGCTGCGTTACCGGGGTTGAGCGGAATAGGCGAATTCAATCACGAGGATCGAACACATGTTCAAGAAAAGCTGGATTCTGGCAGCGGCGCTCTTTACCGGGCTGGCCGCCTGCGGTGACACCCTGGGCGAACAGGCCCTTTATGGCGGCGCGGCCGGTGTGGGCGGCGCGGCTGTCACCGGCGGGAATGTCGGCACGGGCGCCCTTATCGGCGCGGGCGCAAACGTCGCCTATTGCCAGACCAACCCCGGCAAGTGCTGATCCGGCCCAACTGATCCTCGCCCGCGTTTGCGGGCGGGACCAACATGAATGCGACCCTCGCGGTGCCTTTGGCGCGGCGGGGGTTTTTCTTTGTCACAGGCTGGCCTTGCGGGGCCGGTCCACCAACCGGGAAGAGACCTGATGTTCAACAAGATCCTGATCGCCAACCGGGGCGAAATCGCCTGCCGTGTCATCAAGACGGCGCGCAAGATGGGCATCGCCACCGTCGCGATCTATTCCGACGCCGACCGAAACGCCCTGCATGTGGAAATGGCGGACGAGGCGATCCACATCGGCCCGCCCCCGGCCAACCAATCCTACATCGTCATCGACAAGGTGATGGAGGCGATCCGCGCCTCCGGGGCGCAGGCGGTCCATCCCGGCTATGGTTTCCTGTCGGAGAACGCGAAATTCGCCCAGGCGCTGGATGCCGAGGGCGTGGCCTTCGTCGGCCCGCCGGTCAAGGCGATCGAGGCGATGGGCGACAAGATCACCTCCAAGAAGATCGCGCAGGAAGCCGGGGTCTCTACCGTGCCGGGCTACATGGGCCTGATCGAGGACGCGGAGGAGGCGGTGAAGATCTCGGGAGAGATCGGCTATCCGGTGATGATCAAGGCCTCCGCCGGTGGCGGTGGCAAGGGGATGCGCATCGCCTGGAACGACGAGGAGGCCCGCGAAGGGTTCCAGTCCTCCAGGAACGAGGCGGCGAATTCCTTTGGCGATGACCGGATCTTCATCGAGAAATTCGTCACCCAGCCGCGCCATATCGAGATCCAGGTGCTGTGCGACGCCCATGGCAATGGCATCTATCTGGGGGAGCGGGAATGTTCGATCCAGCGCCGCAACCAGAAGGTGGTGGAGGAGGCGCCCAGCCCCTTCCTGGACGAAGAGACGCGCCGCGCCATGGGCGATCAGGCCGTCGCCCTGGCGCAGGCGGTGGGCTACACCAGCGCCGGCACGGTGGAGTTCATCGTCGATGGCGAGAAGAATTTCTATTTCCTGGAAATGAACACCCGCCTCCAGGTGGAGCACCCGGTGACAGAGTTGATCACCGGCGTGGATCTGGTGGAACAGATGATCCGCGTGGCCAATGGCGAGGCGCTGAGCATCACCCAGGACGATGTGCAACTGACGGGCTGGGCGATCGAGAACCGGCTTTATGCCGAAGATCCCTATCGCAACTTCCTGCCCTCCATCGGGCGGCTGACCCGCTATCGCCCGCCGCAGGAAGTCGCGGCCGGGCCGTTGCAGGCCAATGACAAGTGGCAGGGGCAGGCCCCCGTGGACGTGACCGCCGTGCGCAACGATACCGGTGTCTTCGAGGGCGGCGAGATCTCGATGTATTATGACCCGATGATTGCCAAGCTGTGCACCTGGGCCCCCACCCGCGCCGAGGCGATCGAGGCGATGCGCGTGGCGCTGGACAAGTTCGAGGTGGAGGGGATCGGCCACAACCTGCCTTTCCTTGCCGCCGTGATGGATCACCCGAAATTCGTCTCGGGGGAGATGACCACCGCCTTTATCGGCGAGGAATATCCCGACGGGTTCGACGGCGTCTCCCTGCCCGAAGACACGCTGCGCCGTATCGCCGCCGCCTGTGCCGCCATGAACCGGGTCAGCGAAATCCGCCGCACCCGCGTCTCGGGCCGGATGGACAATCACGAACGCAAGGTCGGCAAGGATTGGGTGGTCACCTTGCAGGGCGCGCGGTTCGACCTGAAGGTCGACGCCGACCGCGAGGGGGCCACGATGCGGTTCTCCGACGGGATGACCCGCCGGGTGGAAGGCAGCTGGACCCCCGGCGATCAACTGGCGGAAATGCAGATCGACGGTGCCGCGCTGGTGCTGAAGGTCGGCAAGGTGTCCGGCGGGTTCCGTATCCGTCACCGGGGCGCCGATCTGAAGGTTCATGTGCGCAACCCACGTCAGGCCGAACTGGCCGCGCTGATGCCCGAACGCCTGCCGCCCGATACGTCCAAGATGCTGCTGTGCCCGATGCCGGGGCTGGTGGTGAAGGTCGATGTAGAGGTCGGCCAGGAGGTCCAGGAGGGTCAGGCCCTGTGCACGATCGAGGCGATGAAGATGGAGAACATCCTGCGCGCCGAGAAGAAGGCCGTGGTCACGAAGATCAACGCGGGCGCGGGCGACAGCCTGGCCGTGGACGACGTGATCATGGAATTCGAATAAGGCGCTGATGGGCGCGGTGCCACATATCGGGCTTTGGGCGGTCGCGGCGGTCGCGGCCGCCGTTCTGGTCGTGGCCTTCGTCCTCAGCCGGGAGGCGGCGGTGGTGCGCCGCGTCTTTTTCCGGTTTTTCATCCTGATCGCCGTGCCGATGGCGGTTTTCCTGGGCGGCGCGCTCTGGCTTGCCTCGCAGGTGGTGACGGTGGAGGAACGGATCTGGCAGGCGGTAATCGCGGGGTTGTTCATTGCCTCCGGCTGGCTGACCACCGCGATCTTCGGCGAACTGGCCCGCAGCCGCGACAAGGCAGAGCGTCTGCGCGACACGCACAAGGCGCTCTATGCGGAGATCGGCAACACTCTGGAAACCCTGTGGCAGGGCGATGGCGATGGCGATGCGGTGCTGGCCCGGATGCGCGGCGATGCGGATTTCGTGCCTTTCGTCCCGGCCGAGCGGCACGACCATATCTACGACGCCGTGACCACCCGGCTGGAGGTCCTGCCGCGCCAGACCATCGACCCGATCGTGGGCTATTACAGCCAGATCAAATCGGTGCAGGCCATGGCCGAGGACATGCGCGGAGAGCGCTATCTGGCCCTGCCGCAGGATCGCCGTGTCCCGATGTACGAAGATTACTTGCGGATGCGCCTACAGGCGTTCGAATTCGGCAAACTGGCCCTGACCCTGATCAAGGCCTATTCCGAGGGCGGCGCAAGTGCCGCCGAACGCAAGCTGGTCAATATCCAGGCCGCGGCCCGGTCCGACCGGTCACGGGGATCGGCGTGAACGGGATGTCGTCGTCTTTTTCCATAACATCCTCCGTAAATCTGATCGGTCAGGGCCGGAATATGGCCGCTGCTTTCCCCTATTATATAGGGCTTCGCGCCGTATTCTGCAAGCGAGGGCGCCGCGCGGAGGCGGGATCTGTGGCCGTTTGGCAGGGCGGGCACAAGGATCTTGACGTCTTTCTCACGTGTCGGGGGGATAAAGCAGACGCTGGCATATCCTCTTTCCCCGCTGCCCGCCCGGCGCGAACCGGTGCGGCACAGAAAAGCGCGGCCCGGGATGGACATGATCCCGCATATCGGGCCGCTGCGCCCCTTTACCAACCGCCAGCGCGCCACCCTGCGCGAGGCCTATCAGGACGATCTGTTCTGGCTGACCGCCGGGGCGGACGGGTTGGCCGATCTGGCCCCGAACCCTGGCTCCCGAACCCTGGCCCCCGAACCCTGGGCCGCGACAACGGCCCGCGACTTTGTCACGAAGCCGGCACAGACGGGGACAACCCCGCCGCCGCTTCATCCGAGAAGAGGACACCACCATGGCACCGACGAAAAAAGACTGGGCCGAACGCGCCGAAAAGGAACTGCGCGGACGGTCTCTCGACGACCTGACCTGGACCACGCTTGAGGGAATCGACGTCCAGCCGCTGTATACGGCCGAGGACACCGCCGATCTGCCGCATATGGACAGCCTGCCGGGGTTCGAACCCTTCACGCGCGGGCCGAAGGCGACGATGTACGCGGGCCGTCCCTGGACGATCCGGCAATATGCCGGTTTCTCCACCGCCGAGGAATCGAACGCCTTCTACCGCCGCAACCTGGCCGCCGGGCAACAGGGCGTCTCCGTCGCATTCGACCTTGCGACGCACCGCGGCTATGACAGCGATCACCCGCGCGTGGTGGGCGATGTCGGCAAGGCCGGCGTGGCCATCGACAGCGTGGAGGACATGAAGGTCCTGTTCGACGGCATCCCGCTGGACCAGGTGTCGGTGTCGATGACGATGAACGGCGCGGTGATCCCGATCCTGGCGTCCTTCATCGTCGCGGGGGAGGAGCAGGGCCATGACAAATCGGTCCTGTCCGGCACGATCCAGAACGACATCCTCAAGGAATTCATGGTGCGGAACACCTATATCTATCCGCCCGAACCCTCCATGCGGCTGATTTCGGACATCATCGAATATACCTCGAACGAGATGCCGAAATTCAACTCCATCTCGATCTCCGGCTACCACATGCAGGAGGCGGGCGCGAACCTCGTGCAGGAACTGGCCTTCACCCTGGCGGACGGCCGCGAATACGTGAAAGCCGCGATCGAGGCAGGGATGGACGTGGACAAGTTCGCCGGGCGGTTGTCGTTCTTCTTTGCCATCGGGATGAATTTCTTCATGGAAATCGCCAAGCTGCGCGCCGCGCGCACGCTGTGGCACCGCATCATGACGGAATTCGGTGCGCAGAACGAACGCTCCAAGATGTTGCGCACCCATTGCCAGACCTCCGGTGTCTCCTTGCAGGAGCAGGATCCCTACAACAACGTCATCCGCACGGCTTACGAGGCGATGTCCGCGGTACTGGGCGGCACGCAGTCGCTGCACACCAACGCGCTGGACGAGGCGATCGCCCTGCCCACCGATTTCTCGGCCCGGATCGCGCGCAACACACAGCTGATCCTTCAGGAGGAAACGCAGGTGACGCGCGTCGTCGATCCGCTGGCGGGGTCGTACTACATCGAAAGCCTGACCAACGACCTGATCGAAAAGGCCTGGGCGCTGATGCAGGAAGTGGAGGAGATGGGCGGCATGACCAAGGCCGTGGCCTCGGGGATGCCGAAACTGCGGATCGAGGAAAGCGCCGCCCGCCGCCAGGCCATGATCGACCGGGGGGAGGAAGTGATCGTCGGCGTCAACAAGTACCGCAAGGACAAGGAAGACCCGATCGACATCCTGGATGTGGACAACGTGAAGGTGCGCGACAGCCAGATCCGCGCGCTGGAACGCATCCGCGCCGAACGCGACGAAGCGGCCTGTACCGCCGCCCTGGAGGAAATGACGCGCCGCGCGCGCGACGGGGGAAATCTGCTGGAAGCCGCGGTCGAGGCCGCGCGCGCCCGGGCCAGCGTGGGAGAGATCAGCATGGCGATGGAAAAGGAATTCGGCCGCCACCAGGCCGAGGTGAAGACCCTGGCGGGTGTCTATGGTGCGGCCTACGAAGGGGATGAGGGCTTTGCCGCCATCCAGAAAAGCATCGAGGCCTTCGCCGAGGAAGAGGGCCGGCGCCCGCGCCTGCTGGTGGTGAAGATGGGCCAGGACGGCCATGATCGCGGGGCCAAGGTGATCGCCACCGCCTTTGCCGATATCGGGTTCGACGTGGATGTCGGCCCGCTGTTCCAAACCCCGGAGGAGGCGGCGCAGGACGCCATCGACAACGATGTGCATGTGGTTGGCATCTCCTCCCAGGCGGCGGGGCACAAGACGCTGGCGCCGCAGTTGATCCAGGCGCTGAAGGACAAGGACGCGGGCGACATCATCGTGATCTGCGGCGGGGTGATCCCCCAGCAGGATTACGACTTCCTGAAGAAGGCGGGGGTGAAGGCGATCTTTGGCCCCGGCACCAACATCCCGGAGGCCGCGCAGGACATCCTGAAACTGATCCGCGACGCCCGCGCGGCATAAGGGCGGGGGAGCAGGACAAAGGGAAAGCGCGCAGGACAAGGGCGGGAGCGCGGGGAAAAAATGTGCAAGACCATGGCGCGCGGGGCAAGTCTACCGCGTGATCCCGCCCGCGCCGGCCGCCTGACGCGATGATACGGCTGGCGCGCGGGGCAGGGCTGCCCCGCGCCCCGCTACCTGCCTCCCCTGTCCGCAGGTCGCCCCGGACAAGGGGCCAGAACACGATTGCGAGAGCAATGTTCCATGCGGTCCTTCGCCCTTGCGGCACCGGATGGGGCGCGGAATATGGGGGCATGACCGCCCCGATCACCTTCCGCGCCGCGCAGACCGGCGATGTTCCCGCGCTTCTTGCGATCTGGAACCCGGTGATCCGCGATACGCTGGTCACCTTTGCCAGCGTGGAACGCGATGCGCCTGGTCTGACCGCGCTGATCGCCGCGCGGCGGGCGGCTGGCCGGGCCTTCGTGATCGTGCAGCGCGGTGACGCGGTTCTGGGCTTTGCCAGCTATGACCAGTTTCGCGGTGGCGACGGCTATCGCCATTGCATGGAACACACCGTCATTCTGGGGCCCGAGGCGCGCGGCCAGGGACTGGGCCGGGCCCTGATGGCGAGGGTGGAGGATCACGCCCGCGACGCCGGCCATCGCGTCATGGTGGGCGGCATCAGCGCCGCCAATCCTGCGGCGATCGACTTCCATCTGGCACTGGGCTACGCGGAGGTCGGGCGGATGCCCGGCGTCGGGACGAAATTCAACGAAAGGCAGACCCTTGTTCTTGTGCAGAAGCATCTTTGCTGATCGGGCCATCTGCCGCTCTGTCGCAGAGACAGAGGCGGCCGGGCAGGGTAGACTTGTGCCCATGTCGATCTGGTCGCGCATCCTGGACGCCCTGCAATCCCTCGCCTCGGGCGAGGGGTTGGCGCATCTGTTCGACCGGTTTCGCGCCCCGCCGGAACGGTCGGTCGCCTTCACCATCGCGGTGATCGCCCTGGGGGCGAAGATGGCCAAGGCCGACGGCCAGGTCACCCGCGACGAGGTCACCGCCTTTCGGGAGGTATTCCGCATCGCCCCGGAGGACGAGGCCGGCGCCGCGCGGGTCTTCGACATGGCGCGCAAGGATGTCGCCGGGTTCGAGGATTACGCCCGCCGCATCGCCTCCATGTTCCAGGGCGAGGGGCAGGTGCTGTGCGATCTGATGGAGGGGCTGTTTCACATCGCCCTGGCTGATGGCCGCTACCACGAGGACGAAGACATGTTCCTGGAGCAGGTGGCGCGGATCTTCGGCCTGCCGGAAGCGGAGTTTCGCGGCCTGCGCGCCCGGTTCGTGCCCGACGCGATCCCTGATCCCTATTCCGTGCTGGGCGTCACGCCCGATGCCGACATGACCGAAATTCGCCGCGCCTGGCGCAAGCTGGTGCGCGAAAGCCACCCGGACCAGATGCTGGGTCGTGGCGTTCCGGAAGAGGCGATCCAGATCGCGGAGCGGCGCATGGTGGACATCAACCGCGCCTGGGACGAGATCACGGCCCTGCGCGCGGGCTGATGCGCCTGGCCACCTACAACGTCGAATGGTTCAACGCGCTATTCGACGCGCAGGGCCAGCTGCTGGCCGATGGCGGCTGGTCCGGCCGTCACGACGTCACCCGCGCCATGCAGGTCGAGGCCCTGGGGACCGTCTTTACCGCGCTGGACGCCGATGCCGTGCTGGTGGTGGAGGCCCCCGACCACAAACCTGAACGCCCCACGACCGCGATGCTGGAGGGCTTTGCCACAGCCTTTGGCCTGCGGGCGCGGCGGGCGGTGACGGGGTTTCCCAATGACACGCAGCAGGAAATCGCGCTGCTTTACGATCCCGATGTGATCACCGCGCGGCATGATCCTCGGACCGGGCCGGGGGCCCCCCGGTTCGACGACACGCTGCGGATCGACCTGGATATCGACGCGCGGCATGATCGGGTGCAATTTTCCAAGCCACCGCTGGAACTGGCGCTGCGCACCGCCGCCGGCCGGGATCTGCGGCTGATCGGGGCGCATCTGAAATCCAAGGCACCGCATGGCGCGCGCAGTCCGGCCGATGTCATGCGCATCGCCATTGCCAACCGCCGCAAGCAATTGGCGCAGGCGATCTGGCTGCGCCGACGGATCGCGGCGCATCTGGAGGCCGGTGACAGCCTGCTGATGATGGGTGATCTGAACGATGGCCCGGGGCTGGACGAATACGAAAGCCTGTTCGGCCGCTCCTCCGTCGAGATCGTGATGGGGGAGGGGGAGGAAGACACAATGTTGCATGACCCCCACGCCCGCCGCGCGTTGAGCGCCCGGCTGGCCGCGCCACCGACCACGGCCCGGTTCTACATCGCGCCGGAGGGGCGCTATCTACAGGCCCTGCTGGATTATATCATGCTGTCGCAAGATCTGGCCGCGCTGCCCGCCAATTGGCGGATCTGGCACCCGTTCGACGATCCAGAATGCTGGTCCCGGCCAGAGTTGCGCCGAGCGCTGATCACCGCGTCGGATCATTTCCCGGTCACGCTGGATATTCCGATCTGACCCTACCCGAAACGCCCGGACGCCCTATATCATAAAGCATGACACGCCTCAGCCTGACCCTCGCCCTGGCCATGTTGCCGCTGACCCTTGCCCCGGGGGAACCCGTGCAGGCGGAAATCGTGACCCCCGACGCGACAGAGCGGGAGGAGGACAGCGAAGATGGGCTGGGCCTGATGGGGCGCGGCGCGCGGATGCTGATGGAAGGTCTCATGCAAGAGATGGAGCCGGCGTTGGACGATCTGGAAGGCATGGCCGACACGATCGGCCCGGCCCTGCGCAGTTTCGCCAGTGAAATGGGCCCGGCCTTTTCCCGCCTGATGGGGGAAATCAAGGATTTCAGCGACTACGAAGCCCCGGTGATTCTGCCCAACGGCGATATCGTCATCCGGCGCAAGCCGGAGGCCGACCCCTACACCCCATCCCCCCGGGTGGAGCCGAACCCGGACGGCACCATCGACCTGTGACCTTGCGGCGCTGATCCGACCTGACCGGAAGCCGCGACGGGGCGGTGGATCTCAGCTCAGCTTGAGTTCGACCGTAGCGTCCAGGGAATTGGCCAGCGAGTTCAGCCGCGATTGGCAGACCTCACCGAACAGGGGAGAGGCGTCATGCGACAGGTGCAGTTCCAGCAGCTTCTTCTTTGGGAACCATTTCAGCCGGCCGATCGGCGCGTCGGTATCCAGCCACAGCATTGCGCCAAAGCGCATCGCTTTGCCCAGGATTTCCGCCGCCAGCTGGTCCTGCTTGGGGATCAGGTCATAGAGATCGGCGAATTGCGTCCCCTCGCGCTTGTTCCGATAGCGGTGCAGCAGCGCCAGCCCCAGGAAGATCCGTTCCGAATGTTTCAGCCCGCCCAGATTGGCGCGGGTGACGTTGTCGAAACAGACCTCGGCGCGGTAATCCGGGTGCGCGCGCCAGGTGACATCATGCAGCAGACAGGCGGCCTGGATCAGGCGCTTGCGCTCGGGCTTGTCATTGCGGAACAGCGGTTCGATGAATTCATGCAGGGCGGCACCGAAACCGGGCAGGCGGGCGTCCTTGCGCTCGGCAAAGCGGGCGGCCTCGATCAGGGGGTCGCGGTCGCGCAGATCCTGGGGCATCTGCTCGTACAGCAGCCCCTCCCGGATACCGTAGCTGGAAATGGCGATGTCGCGCGGCTTGAACTTGCGAACCACTTCCAGCAGCACTTCGGAGGCCATCGGTACCAGCGCCATCCGGCTGGAGGAAATGCCGCAACGGGCGCGCAGCGTGTCGGGGTTCTGGCTGGCGATATAGGAGGCGGTTTCGCGTACCGCCTTGGCGTCCATGCGGTATTCGTGCAGCACATGCAGAGGATAGCCGCGCCGGTCCATGTCGATCCGCGCGATGGCGCGCCACGACCCGCCAACCAGGAACAGGCGGTTGCGCTGGTTTCCCAGCACCTCTGCCAACTGGCTGACATGCTCGCGGATATAGGCGCGCCGCCCCTTGGCGCCGCCTTTCACATCCGCCAGTTTCAGCGGCCCCAGCGGCGAGGTCTCGCGCGGGCCGACCTGCCCGTCGGAGATTTCCGCCAGTTCCATCGAGGATCCGCCGATATCGCAGATCAACCCATAGGAGCCGGGCCAGCCCAGCAACACGCCCTGCGCGGACAGGCGGGCCTCCTCGCGGCCGTCGATGACATAGACTTCGAGGCCGGTCGCGGCCTCCACCTCGGCGACGAATTCGGGTCCGTCCTCGGCGTCGCGCACGGCGGCGGTGGCTACGGCAGTCAGCGGGGTGGCGTCGCAGCCTTCAGCCAGAAGTTGAAACCTGCGCAGCGCCGCCAGCGCCCGAACCCGGCCCTGCGGATTCAGTTTCCCGGTCTCGCCCAGGCCCGCGCCCAGGGCGCACATGATCTTTTCGTTGTAGAAATAGGCGGGGCTGCGGGCGGCGCCGTCAAAGATCACCAGCCGGACGGAGTTCGACCCGATATCGACCACGCCGACGCGCGACAGGCCCTGTGCGGCCACATCGGCAAAGGGGTTGCGCCCGTAAAGCAGGCGACCGGGCGCCTCGGCGGAAGTGTTGCCATCCATGCGCGACATTCCTGTCTGAACCGTCTTTCCGGTTAATGTGGTGTCGACGCCGCGCGGTCAACCCTTTGTCTTGCGACAGATGACCGGGCGGCGGCGTCGGGGCGGCGCTAATCGCGACCGTCGTCGGCCTCATGGGTGAGTTGCGGCACGTCATCCGCGCCGGCCGTCCCCCGCCCCGAAAGGCTGGGATTTTCCATGAAGAAGCGATGGCAGTTGAAATTCCGCCCCTTCCTGGGCGCTGCGCCGCGCAAGAAGGAACCGTCGGGCTGCTGCACCCAGCTTTGGGCCTGATCATGCAGGTTGGCGGCCATGATCTGTTCGACGATCTGGGCTTTCACCGTCAGGTTGCGACATTCCACCAGCGTTTCCACCCGGCGATTCAGGTTCCGGCCCATCCAGTCGGCCGAGGAGAAGAAGACCCGTGCCTCTGGCGAAGGCAGGCCGTAGCCATTGCCGAAACACACGATGCGGCTGTGTTCCAGGAAACGCCCGATGATGGATTTCACCCGGATGTTGTCCGACAACCCCTTCACTCCAGGCCGCAACCCCGAGATGCCGCGCACCACCAGGTCGATTTTGACCCCCGCGCGCCCGGCAGCATAGAGCGCGTCGATCACGTCCGGTTCGATGATCGAGTTCATCTTGGCCCAGATCTGCGCCGGCCGTCCGGCGCGGGCGTGGTCGGCTTCTGCGCCGATCATCGCGATCAGGTCGGATTTCATCGTGTGGGGTGAGATGGAGAGATTCTCCAACCCTTCCGGCAGGGCATAGCCGGACAGGTAGTTGAACACCTTGGTCGCATCGCGGCCCAGTTCCGGCGCGCAGGTAAAGAAGCTGAGGTCGGTGTAGATCCGCGCGGTGATCGGATGATAATTGCCGGTTCCGTAGTGTGTATAGGTGACCAGGTTGTCCCCTTCCCGCCGGACCACGGTGGAGATCTTGGCGTGGGTCTTCCAGTCGACAAAGCCGTAGACGACATGCGCCCCGGCCCGTTCCAGGCGGCGGGATTGGTGGATGTTGGCGGCCTCGTCGAACCGTGCTTTCAGCTCCACCAGCGCGGTGACGGATTTGCCGTCCTCCGCCGCTTCGCACAGGGCGGCCACGATGGGGCTGTCGCGGTTGGTGCGGTAGAGCGTCTGCTTGATCGCCACCACGTCGGGATCGCGCGCCGCCTGTTGCAGGAAGCGGACGACCATGTCGAACGTCTCGTAAGGGTGGTGCAGCAACATGTCCTTTTGCCGGATCGCGGCGAACATGTCGCCGTCGTGGTCCTGTACGCGTTCCGGCACCCGCGGGGTGAACCGTGGCCACAGCAGGTCGCGCCGCGCGTCCAGCACCAGTTCCGACAGGGAGGAAATGCCGATCAGGCCGTCGACCTCGATCACCTCGTCGGGAATGACGTGCAATTCGCGCATGATCACCCGTTTCAGCGGCTCCGGCGCATCGGCGGAGATCTTCATGCGTACGACCTCGCCCCGGCGGCGGCGTTTCAGCGCGGTTTCGAATTCGCGCACCAGGTCTTCGGCCTCTTCCTCCACCTCCAGATCGCTGTCGCGCAGCACCCGGAAGGCACAGGCGCCGGTGGCGCGATAGCCGGGGAACAGCCGTTCCAGATGGACCATCAGCAATTCCTCCAGCGGGAGGAAACGGTGCGCCCCGTCCGGGGCGGGCAGGGGGACGAACCTGTCGATCTGCTGCGGGATGGGCAGCAGCGCCTGCAGCGGGCGCCGGTCCTTCTTGCGTTCCAGCATCAGGGCGAGGGAAAACCCGAGGTTGGGGATAAAGGGAAAAGGATGCGCCGGATCGATGGCCAGTGGCGACAGCACCGGAAAGACCTTGTGCAGGAAGACATTGCCCAGATGGCCCAGATCCTCGGCGGTCAGCGCGTCGCGGGCGACGATCTCGATCCGCTCGTCCTTCATCAGGGCGCGCAGTTCGTCCAGCACGTCCAGCTGGTATTGCATCAGTTTGCGCGCGTCGGCGTCGATCAGAACCAGCTGTTCTGCCGGGGTCAGCCCGTCGGCGGCGGGCGTGGTGTTGCCGGCATTCGCCAATTCACGCAGGCCGGCGACGCGGACGGTATAGAACTCGTCCAGGTTGTTGGCTGAAATCGACAGGAAGCGCAGCCGTTCCAGCAACGGCACATTGGGGTTCTGTGCCTCCTCCAGCACCCGCCAGTTGAAGCCCAGCCAGCTGAGCTCCCGGTTGAAGAACCGACCCGGGCCGGTCTTGTCCACCTCCGGCATCGCCACGGAAGGGCGGGTGTCGTCGTAAAGAAAATCGGCAGTTCGTTTTTGTGTCCGGGGCATGGCGCTTTGCTGTCAGGTCATGAAAATGGGTCAGCCGCCGGGGGGCGGGTCGTCGGAATGATGCATCAGGTCCATGGCCATGGGGCGGGTGATCCGCCGCTGCGCGCTGAGCGATCTTGCGTCCAGCTCGGCCACGATGCGGCGCGCGGCGTCAAAGGACCGGTCCATGCGCAGCACCAGATAGGGAATGACGTCGGGGGTCGGCAGCAGCTGGCGATCCGCGAACAGCTTGGCCAGAACGGCGCTGAGCAGGGTATCGTCCGGGGCTTTCAGAACGGCGGCCTGCGTCCCCTGCATCCGGCTGTCCAGATCGGGCAGGGTCAGTCCCCAATCCGAGACCGGGCGGTCGCCCGTGACCAGAAGGCCGTGACCTTCGGACAGGACGAGGTTGTGCAGGTGGAACAGGGCTTCCTCGGCCGGGCGGTTGCCGGCGATGCTTGGCACGTCCTCCACCGCGACGGGGGCCTTGGCCAGGGTGTCGATATCGGCACTGGCCAGCTGCGTGGCGGTCAGGTGGGAGGCGCCGCTGGCGGCGGTCCAGATGCAGGCCAGGTGCGTCTTGCCCGATCCCGGCGGGCCGACCAGCGCAAGCTTGCGCCGGTGCCAGGCGTCGGGCCAGCCCGCGACCAGCGACAGCGCGACGGCATTGCCGGGGGCCGGCACGAAATTGTCGTGCGTCATCTCCACCGCGGCGGGGGGGAGATCCAGGGGCGCCTGCTGATAGCTCATCTCAGGCCTCGTCGGTCTCCGCCGTGCCGCCGGTGGCAGGCGCGGGCGCTGGCGCTCCGGTGGCGGGGGTGGCGCGCGGGGTCGCGGCGGCGATATCCGTGGCCTCGGACGCCGGTCCGCGATAAAGCTGGCTGGACTTGTATCGCCCGATGACGAACCGCGCGATCACCCCCAGGGCCGCGGCGACCGGCACCGCCACCAGCATCCCCACGAACCCGAAGAGAGAGCCGAACACCGACAGCGCGAAGATCAGCCAAACCGGGTGCAGCCCGACGGAATCGCCCACCAGCTTGGGCGTCAGCACGTTGCCCTCGATCACCTGGCCCAGGACGAAGATCCCGGCCACCAGCCCGATCGACACCCAGTCGCCCCAGAACTGGAACAGCGCCAGCCCGATGGCCAGCGCGCCGCCGACCAGCGCCCCCACGTATGGGATGAAGGTGATCAGCCCGGCGACGGCGCCCACCACCAGCCCGAATTGCAGCCCGACCAGCATCAGCGCGATGGCGTAATAGGTGCCCAGGATCAGGCAGACGGTTCCCATGCCGCGAATGAAACTGGCCAGCGTCGCGTCGATGTCTCCCGCCAGCCGGCGGATGGTGGGGGCATGTTCGCGCGGCAGCAGCTCGTCGATGCGGGCGACCATGTTGTCCCAGTCATAAAGCAGGTAAAACGCCACCACCGGGACGATCACGAACAGCATCACCACGTTGATCAGCGACCCGACAGAGGTCAGCGCGGTGTTCAGCAGCTCCCCGCCCTTGGACTGGATGGTTTCGCCCACCGCGATCAGGGTCTGGCGCAGGGTGCTGCCTTCGTCCGAGATCTGCGGGAAATTCGTCGTCAGAAAGGCCTGAAGATCGCGGAACAGCTGCGGCGCGGTGTCGAACAGCGCCACGGTCTGGTTGACCAGCGTCGGCACCACCAGCAGCGCCCCCAGCACGAAGACCAGCACCGCCACCAGCGTGATGATCGCCGTCGCCGCCGCGCGGGACGCGCCCATCGCCTCCAACCGGTCGGCGACCGGGTCCAGGAAATAGGCCACCGCCGCGCCCAGCACGAAGGGCAGGATGACATCGCCCAGCCACCACAGCATCAGGGCGAATACGCCTGCCGCGATGCTCCAGTACTTGAGCTGCGTTCTGACCGGAAGTGCCATGGTCCCGCCCGTCCTGTTCCCGTTGCGAAAGCCCGTGCAAAGCCGCTTGCAAAGCCCCGGGCGAAGCCTGTTTCCCGACGTTCTGCGCAGGCCCTGTTCTCCGGGCCTTACATGACCGATGCCCCCCTGATTGGCAAGGCTTCCGGCGCCCGCGAGAGGGGGCCGGACCACGCAGCGCCACGGCAATTGCGGTTGTCGGCGGGCCTCGGGTCGCCTAAACCCGGACCCAGTGTCAGCCAGAGGTTCCAACATGCGCCTGTCCCGCTATTTTCTGCCGGTTCTCAAGGAAACGCCCTCGGAGGCGCAGATCGCCAGCCACCGCCTGATGCTGCGGGCGGGCATGATCAAGCAATCCTCGGCCGGGATCTATTCCTGGCTGCCGCTCGGCTTCAAGGTGCTGCGCAAGATCGAGACCATCGTGCACGAGGAACAGGCCCGCGCCGGCCATGTCGCCATGCTGATGCCAACGCTGCAATCCGCAGACCTGTGGCGTGAAAGCGGCCGCTACGACGCCTACGGCCCCGAGATGCTGCGGATCCGCGACCGGCAGGACCGCGATATGCTGTATGGGCCGACGAACGAGGAGATGATCACCGACATCTTCCGGTCCCATGTGAACAGCTACAAGGATCTGCCGCTGACGCTGTACCACGTCCAGTGGAAATTCCGCGACGAGATCCGCCCCCGGTTCGGCGTGATGCGCGGCCGCGAATTCCTGATGAAGGACGGCTACAATTTCGACCTGACCAAGGAAGACGCGCTGCACGCCTACAACCGTCACCTGGTCAGCTACCTGCGCACCTACGAACGCATGGGCCTGCAAGCGATCCCGATGCGCGCCGATTCGGGGCCGATCGGGGGGGATGACACCCATGAGTTCCTGGTGCTGGCCGACACGGGCGAATCAGAGGTCTTCTACGACAGCGAGATCACGGACCTGAAATTCGGCGACCGGGAGATCGACTACGACAGCCATGACGCCTGCCGCGCGGTGCTGCAGGAATTCACCTCCCGCTATGCCCGTACGGACGAAACGCATGATGCCGAGCTGTTCGCACAGGTCCCCGAAGACCGCCGCCGGACCGCACGCGGGATCGAGGTGGGGCAGATCTTCTACTTCGGGACCAAGTATTCCGAACCGATGGGCGCCACGGTGCAGGGTCCGGACGGCAAGCCCGTGCCGGTGCACATGGGCAGCCACGGCATCGGCGTCAGCCGCCTGGTCGGCGCCATCATCGAGGCGAACCACGACGACAACGGCATCATCTGGCCGGAGGGGGTGACCCCCTTCCACGTCGGTATCGTCAACCTGAAACAGGGCGACGCCGCGACGGACCAGGCCTGCGAGGCGCTGTACAAGGGGCTGGAGGCGATGGGTCTTGAGCCGCTTTACGATGATCGCAAGGAACGCGCGGGCGGCAAGTTCGCCACCATGGACCTGGTGGGCCTGCCCTGGCGCCTGACCGTCGGTCCGCGCGGGCTGAAGTCCGGGGTGGTGGAACTGACCTGCCGCCGCAGTGGCGAGAGCGAGGAGATGGCGCCGGAGGCCGCGCTGGCCCGCATCGCGGAGATCTACACCCCGCACCATCCCGTCCGCCCGCTGCCCGAACCGATGGCCGGGCGCGACTTCTCCACCTGGATCTGAAGGGCGGCGCAGGGCCGCCCAGTGATGGGACGGCCTGCCGCGCGGCTGCGTTCGAGACAAGTTGAAGGGCCCCGCGTCACATGACGCGGGGTCTTTTGCCGCGCTCAGTAGCCCTGTTCGCGGTCGACGCGATGCAGCAGCGGCTGCCCGGCCTCGGCACGGACGATGTTTTCGGCGATCACTTGCGAGGCGGTATCGGGCCGCGTCTCCGACGCGATATGCGGCGTCACCGTGACGCGCGGGTTGGCCCAATAGGGATGATCGGCGGGCAGGGGCTCCTGCCGGAAGACATCCAGCGTGGCATGGGTGATCCGGCCCGCGTCCAGCGCCGCCAGCAGCGCCGCGTCGTCGATCAGCCCGCCGCGCCCCGGGTTCACGATCACCGCCCCGGCGGGCAGGGCGGCCAGGGTCGTGGCGTTCAGCAGGTTCTCCGTCGACGGGGTCAGCGGCAGCAGCAGCACGACCGTCGCGGCCTGCGACAGGCATTCGGTCAGGCCCCGTGGGCCGTGAAACGTCTCGATACCCGGCAGGGACTTGGGATTGCGGCTCCACCCTCTGAGCGGAAAGCCAATCGCCCCCAACGCGCCCGCGCAGGCCTGCCCCAGTTCACCCAGCCCCAGGAGGGCGACGGGACGGTCCTGGGCCAGCGGCGGCACCTTGGGGGCCCAGTCGCCGGATTGCCGGGCCAGGAAATAATCGATGTCCAGGTGGTGGCGCAGCACCTGGCCGGTCACCCATTCCGTCATGCCCTGCCGCAGCCCGTGATCGACCATCCGGGCCAGCGGCTGGGTCAGGGTATCGTTGCCGACGATGCCTTCCACTCCGGCCCAGAGGTTCAGAACCGCCTTTGTCCGGGTATAAGGGCGGAAATCCTGCAAGGTCGAGGACGGCGCGTAAACGATGTAGTCCACCTGGTCGGGCGCGAAATCGGTGCGCAGGTCATGGGCGATGCCGGCGGCGTCCAGCGCGGTTTTCAGCGGGCTGCGATAGGTCTCCCACATGCGGGGACCGGCGGCGAACAGGATATTGGGCATCGTTACCTCGGTTTGTGGACATGCGCGCTTTGGACCAGGCCAAAGGCCAGCATCAGCACCAGCATGGCAGAGCCGCCGTAGCTGACCAGAGGCAATGGCACGCCGACCACCGGCGCCAGACCCATGACCATCGACATGTTGACCGCGAAGAACAGGAACAATGTCGTCGCGATCCCCAGCGTCAGCAGAGAGGCATAGCGGTTCGAATTCGACAGGGCGGAGGCGATGCAGAAGAAGATGATCAGCGCATAAAGCCCCAGCAGGGAGATCCCGCCAAGAAAGCCGAATTCCTCAGCCAGGGTGGTAAAGATGAAATCGGTCTGCTTTTCCGGCAGGAAATTCAGGCGCGATTGCGTGCCCTGCATGAACCCCCGCCCGGTCCATCCGCCAGAACCAAGCGCGATCTTGGATTGCGTGATGTGATAGCCCGCCCCCAGCGGATCGGTTGAGGGGTCCAGGAAGGTGTCGATGCGGCGGAACTGGTAATCCTTCAGCAATTGCCAATCCGTGCCACGCGATTCGAAGACCGCCGCCACCAACCCGGTGGCCGCCGCGATCACGGCGGCGAAATAGGCCCAATGCACTCCGGCCAGGAACATCAGCGCCCCGCCCCCCGTCAGCAGCAGGATGGAGGTGCCCAGGTCGGGCTGTTTCAGCACCAGGAAAGTCGGCAGGACGATGAAGATCACCGGGATCGCCACCCAGAGCGGATGGGAGACCTTCTGGACCGGCAACCAGTCGTAATAGGCGGCCAGGAACATCACCAGGGTGATCTTCATCAGCTCGGACGGTTGCAACCGGATGAAGCCGAGGTCGATCCAGCGCTGCGCCCCCATCCCGACAGAGCCGAAGAACTCCACGAAGACCAGCAGCATCAGCGCGGCCAGGTAGGCCAGCGCCGACATGTTGCGCCAGAACCAGATCGGTACCAGCCCAATGACGATCATCAGGATGAACCCGGCGGCGAACCGGCGCATCTGCGGATCGGCCCAGGGCGAGAACGATCCCCCCGCCACGGAGTAGAGCATCAGGAACCCGACAGAGGCGACCGCCGCCAGCAACAGGGCCAGCGCCCAGTTGAGGTACAGAACCTTGCGGATGCCCGAGGGGACATATTTGACGTTGTATTCAAGATAGCTCATGCGCGGCTCTTGGCCTCGGCCTGAAGGGTCGGGCGCAGCGCGCGCAGGCGCTCCTGCTGGGTCTTGATCCGGCCCCGGTCCTTGCTGGGATAGGCGTCCAGCGGCGGATCGCCCTGATAGAGCGCCTGCAAGGTGATGTCGCGCGCGATCGGCGCCGCCGCGGTAGAGCCGCCGCCGCCATGTTCCACCACCACCGACACCGCGATGCGCGGATTGTCATAGGGCGCGAAATCCACGAACAGCGCATGGTCGCGGCGTTCCCAGGGTAGGTCGGCGTTGCTGGTCACCCCGGCGCGGCGTTCGGCGGCGGTGATGTTGCGGACCTGGCTGGTGCCGGTCTTGCCGGCCATCTCGTAGCCTTCGGCGATGATCCGGTTCGAATAGGCCGTGCCGCGCCGCGAATTGGAGACGGAGAACATCGCCGCGCGGACCTGGCGCAGATGCGCCTCGTTCAGGCCCAGGGAGGTGCCGCCGCCGGAGGGCTGTTCGATGCCGTCGATCTTCTTGACCAGGCGGGGGGTAATGGCGCGGCCGGTGGCGATCCGCGCCGACATGACCGCCAATTGCAGCGGCGAGGCCAGGACATAGCCCTGCCCGATGGCGGAGTTCACACTGTCGCCGATCACCCATTCCTCTCCGCGCGCGCGGCGCTTCCAATCCTTGGTCGGGGTCAACCCCTCGGCCACGGCGGACATCGGGATGTCGTGTTTCTGGCCCAGGCCCAGGCGCTGCGCCATCTCGGTGATGCGTTCGATCCCGACTTCCAGCGCCAGTTCGTAGTAATAGACGTCGCAGGATTGCTGTAGCGATTTTTCCAGGTTCACATGGCCATGGCCGACCCGTTTCCAGCAGTGGAACCGGCGGCCGGACACTTCCAGGTGGCCCGGGCAGTAGAACGTGTCTTCGGCGGTGATGATACCTGCCTCCAGCCCGGCCAGCGCCGCGACCATCTTGAAGGTGGAGCCGGGGGGGTAGATGCCCTGCACCGTCTTGGAGGCCAGCGGACGGTACTTGTTCTCCGTCAAGGCGCGGTAGTCGGTGACAGAGATCCCGCGCACGAACAGGTTGGGATCGAAGGTCGGTGCCGAAGCGATGGCCAGCAGGTCGCCGTCCACCAGGTCGATCACCACGGCGGCCGCGCTTTCGCCGCCCAGCCGGGCCTGGACGTAGCTTTGCAGCTCGTAATCGGTGGTCAATTGCAGATCGGCGCCGGCCTTGCCTTCCTTGCGGTCCAGTTCACGCATGACGCGGCCCAGGGCATTGACCTCCACCCGGCGGGCGCCGGCTTCACCGCGCAGGCGGCTTTCCAGCTTGGCCTCCGTGCCGACCTTGCCGATCTGGAACCGGGGGATGCGCAGCACCGGGTCCGGGTCTTCGATGCGCGACAGGTCGTAATCCGACACCGGCCCCACATAGCCCACCACATGGGCAAAGGCCGGGCCCAGCGGGTAATGCCGTGACAGGCCGACCTCCGGCGTGATGCCCGGCAGGGCGGGCGCGTTCACGGCGATGCGGCTGACGTCTTCCCAGGCGACGCGATCGGCCAGCGTCACCGGCAGAAAGGAGGGGGAGCGGCGCATCTCCGTCATTGCGCGCTCCAGCTCCTCGGGGTCGATCTTCACCAGGTTGGTCAACCGGGCGACGGTGCGCTCCACATCGGCGGCATCCTCGCGCACGATGGTGATGCGGTACGCCGGCTCGTTCTTGGCGATGGCGAAACCGTTGCGGTCGAAGATCTCTCCGCGCGACGGCGGGATCAGACGGATGTTGATCCGGTTTTCTTCGGCCAACATGCGGAATTCATCGGCGTGATCCACCTGAAGATAGCGCATCCGAAAAGCCAGCGCGCCGACAAAGGCGCCCTGAAGCCCCCCCAGCAGCAGCCCGCGCCGGGTGATCTTTCGAGAGGACAGCTGCGTGTCGCGGGGGGAACGTTTCATAGCCTGTGTCCCAATGCGTCGACCTCGCCACGGGCGGCCTTGCGCAGACCGAACAGACGCAGCGCGCCGGTGGTCAGCGGATAGGCCAGGATCGTGGCGATGGCCTGTATCAGTGCGAGTTTCAGTTGCAGCGGCCCGATGAAGAAGACCGCCAACGCCAGTTGATAGCCGATCAGCACCATGGCCACGGCCACCGATGCCATGGCCCATTCTGCCGGAAAGGGCAGTTCGCGCAACCCGCGCGACCGGCGTTTGAGCATCTCGCAGGCCAATACCCCGATCGCGGCATATAGCCCCGGCGGCCGTAGCAGGATCAGGTCCGCCAACAGCAGCGCGGCCCCGACCAGCGGGGCGGGCACCAGTTCCGGCCTGCGGATGGTCCAGGCCAGCGTCAGCGCCAGGACCAGGTCCGGTCCGGCCCATTTCGGCGGTACCGTATCCAGCGGCAGGATTCCCGCCAGCAGTACGCCGCAGATCAGCAGGGCAAAGACCGCCCGCAGGGTCCAGATCCGCGTGGCCGAGGCGTTGCGCCCGATCTCAGCCATCCGGCCCGCCCGCCGCCACGGCGGCCCCGGTCTCGATATCGGTGGCCAGCCTGGGCGTGTCGGTGCCACTCTGCGTCGCCTCGCCCGCCGCGCCGACCGTGGCGTCGCCGGACAGGATCAGGCTGCCGGGATTGCTGATCGGCTCGGTCCCCAGGTGGCGCAGCACCCGCAGGAATTCCAGTCGTTCGTAATCCGCCGCCAGCCGCACCCGAAGCCGACCGCCAGGATCCTCGGCCACCTGGCCGACCAGCAACCCGGCAGGAAACACCCCGCCATCGCCGGAACTGACGACCCGGTCACCGGGTCGGATCAGGGCCTCGTTCTCGACAAAGCCCAGGGGCGGGGCGGCGGTGTTGTCGCCCATCACGATGGCTTTCTGCCCGGAGGGCTGGATCGTTACCGGCAGGCGGGAGGATGTGTCGGTCAGCAGGATCACGCGCGACACCTCCTGCCCGGTGCCCGAGATCCGGCCCACCAGCCCGATGCCATCCATCGCCGCCCAGCCATCCACGATCCCGTCGCGCGAGCCGATGTTCAGCAATACGGATTGGCGAAAGGGGGAGCCGCTGTCGGCCATCACGACACCGGTGACATAGGTCAGGCGCGGGTCCAGGCGGACGTTGTTCAGGTCCAGCAGGCGGGCGTTTTCCTGCTCCAGCTGAAGGGCGGCCTCTTTCCACGCCTTCATCTGCTGCAATTCGCGGCGCAATTCCTGGTTCTGGGCGTAGATCCGGCGGTAGGACTGGAAATCGCGCAGGATGTTCACAGCTCCTGTCACCGGCGCCATCACCCAGTCGAAGGAGGGCACGACCTGGTCGATCACCTGGGCGCGGAACCGTTCGACGCGGGGGCTGTCAATACGCCAGACTAGGAAGATCGCGACCAGCAGCAGCACGGTCACGCTGGCCAGAATGCGGCGCAGCGGCCTGAGATAGTCGTCGTCTTGCGATCTGTCCCTTGCCAATGGCGTCTCCCTCGGGCGCGTCGTCGGGGCGGTGGCCCTTCCCCGTCGGGACGGGCGCCGCCTGAATATGGTGACCCGCGATGGACGCGGCTGCAAGCGGCACGGCCGCGACAGGCGCCCCCCGAAGGCGGCCCGGCATGGCGTCGGTGGGCCATAGCCGGGATCAGCCGTTGGGGTCGGGGCCGTCAGCTGTCGTAATCAATCGCGTGCCGCAGCTGTTTCTCGTATTCCAGCGCCTTGCCGGTGCCAAGGGCCACGCAGTTCAGGCTCTCGTCCGCAATCGACACGGCCAGCCCGGTCTGCTCGCGCAATGCAAGATCCAGATCGCCCAGCAGCGCACCGCCGCCGGTCAGCATGACGCCCCGGTCGACGATATCGGCGGCCAGATCGGGGGGGGTCGCCTCCAGCGCGGTCATCACGGCCTCGCAGATCTGTTGCACCGGTTCGGCCAGCGCCTCCGCTACCTGGGCCTGGTTGATCTCCGTTTCCTTGGGAACCCCGTTCAGCAGGTCGCGCCCACGCACATGCATCGACGCACCGCGCCCGTCGTCAGGCATCCTTGCCGTTCCGATGGAAGTCTTGATCCGCTCCGCAGTGCTGTCGCCGACCAGCAGGTTCTGCTGACGCCGCAGGTAAGAGATGATCGCCTCGTCCATGCGGTCGCCGCCCACCCGGACGGACCGGGCGTAGACGATATCACCCAATGACAGCACCGCGACCTCGGTCGTGCCGCCGCCGATATCCACCACCATGTTGCCGGTGGGATCGGTGATCGGCATCCCCGCGCCGATGGCCGCCGCGATGGGTTCCGCGATCAGCCCGGCGCGCCGCGCGCCCGCCGACAGCACCGATTGCCGGATCGCGCGTTTTTCCACCGGCGTGGCGCCATGGGGTACACAGACGATGATCTTGGGCTTGGAAAAGGTGGAGCGTTTGTGAACCTTGCGGATGAAATGCTTGATCATTTCCTCCGCCACGTCGAAATCCGCGATCACCCCTTCGCGCATCGGGCGGATCGCCTCGATGGAGCCGGGGGTGCGGCCCAGCATCAGCTTGGCGTCTTCACCTACGGCAAGAACCTTCTTCACGCCATCCTTGACGTGATAGGCCACGACCGAAGGTTCCGACAGGATCACGCCGCGTCCCTTCACGTAGACCAGCGTGTTCGCGGTGCCCAGGTCGATCGCCATGTCCGAGGAAAAAAGCCCCGGCATCTTGTCGAAAATGCCCATTCTATGTCGTCGTCCCGTATCCAATGCCGAAGGGGTCCGCGACTCCTCGGTGGAGCGAACCCTGACGGCACTTATAGGCATGGGGGCGCCGCAGGAAAAGGGGCGCGTCTGCATGGGTAAGCATCATTCCGCGCGCGGGCTTTCCGATTGCGGGGGGGCGGGAATGCGGCCTAGAAGGACGGGATGTTGTCGTACCAGCATATCTACCACGCCGGTAATCCGGCCGATGTGCACAAGCATGCGCTGCTGTGTTGGATGCTCGCGCGTATGGGGGCCAAGCCCAAGCCGCTGACCTACCTGGAATCCCATGCCGGGCGGGGGCTTTACGATCTCGACGCGCCGGAGGCCCGCCGCACCGGAGAGGCCGATGCCGGGATCGGTGCGCTGCTGGGCGGGCTGGCGGCGGACCACCCCTACCTGCGCGCTTTGGCCGCGGTGCGGGCCGCCCATGGTGCCCGGTTTTACGCCGGATCGCCGCGGCTGGCAGTGGAGTTGGCCCGACCGGGCGATGCGATGCACCTGGCCGAATTGCATCCCGGCGAGTTCGACGCGCTGCATGACACGATGCGGGGGTACGGGGCGCGGCTGCACCGGCAGGACGGGCTGGAGATGGCGATGTCGCTCTGCCCGCCGCAGGTGCGGCGCGGGCTGATGCTGATCGACCCGTCCTGGGAAGTGAAGACCGAATACCGGAGCATCCCGGATGCTCTGCAAAAGCTGCACCGCAAATGGAACGTCGGCGTGCTGGTCCTGTGGTATCCGCTGCTGCGCGACGCCCGGCATCGCACCATGCTTGCCGGGTTGGAGGCGGCGGGACTGCCCGGCGCGGTCCGGCACGAGGTCACGTTTCCCCCGGTGCGCGCGGGCCACGGGATGATCGGCTCGGGCCTGTTCATCGTCAACGCTCCCTTCGGGCTGGAGGAAGAAGCCGCGCGCATCGCAACGCTGTTCGCCTGACCCGAGCGAAGGTGGCAGGCCGCGCCCGTTCCGGCGGCGCGAAGCCTTGGTGCGGCAGTGGGGCGGGGATGTTTGGCGGCGCGGGGCCGATCAAATGCCGGCCGGGGTGAGCATCCTTTGCCCGCCCGCCGAGGGTGCCGCCGGCTGGGTCGGATGTGGACGGGCGTAGTGGTGGCAAATCCACGACGCGTTGCGCGACTGCGGGAAATCCATCGTCCCACCCGTCGGCCAAGGCCATCTGTCCACGGCGCCGCTATCCGGCGTAGTTCGCGCAGGGCAATTCGCCATGGTGGATCGGCATCCAGCCGGCGCCGCGCACCGGTCCCCAGCCGGGGGGATGCAGGGTGACATAGGTCCACTCCCCCACCGGGATATGCCCGAATCCGACATGGTCACCTGGCTGGATCGTTGCCAGGGCGGGCGATGAGGCGTCATGCCCCGCGCGCAGCACCACCGGGCCGCCCTGCCAGCCCAGGCACCCGCCCTCGATCGGGTCGGCCACGGGCAGATCGGAAAGCGCGCGCCGCCACGACAGGTCGTGCAGGTCCAGCTGGATGGCGCGGGTGTTGATCTTGCAGGAAAACCGCCGCTCCTCGGCTTGGATATGCTGCACCATCGCGGTGTCGCCGGGCGACAGCGCCGGCTGCTTGGTCCGGCAATCGCCATTGTCGAACACCGCTTGCCCCAATGCGGAGCCAAAACAATATCCGGCCCGGTCCATCACCGCATTGCGCGTGTACCAGAAATCTTCACAGATACCGCCCGCCCGCAGGGGGCCGGCCAGCATCGACACGGCCAGCGCCGCAAGGAGAAGGATGCGTTCCATGCTCCGCAGCCTTGCCGTCAGGCGACGTCAGGTCAAGCCTGGCGTCGCTTCAGCTTTACAGAAATTCGCAGGATCCGCCCGGAGCTACCGGACACCTAGCCGCGCGTGAGATGCGCGCCCAGCCCGCCCATCAGCCCTTCGAAAATAGGGAAGGAGGTGGCGATCGGGCCGCCGTCATCCACGCCCACCGGCGCCTGCGCGGCCAGTCCCAGGCACAGGAACGACATGGCGATGCGGTGATCCAGCCGGCTTTGCACCACCGCGCCGCCGGGAACGTTGCCCGCGCCCAGCCCGG
This sequence comes from Pseudooceanicola aestuarii, assembly GCF_010614805.1. Taxonomy (NCBI): domain Bacteria; kingdom Pseudomonadati; phylum Pseudomonadota; class Alphaproteobacteria; order Rhodobacterales; family Paracoccaceae; genus Pseudooceanicola; species Pseudooceanicola aestuarii. The sequence goes on along the minus strand of NZ_JAAFZC010000001.1, from coordinate 468,204 downwards.
TGACGTGCCACCAGTCGGGGCCGTCCTCCACCGTCACGCCACAGGCGCGCAGACCCTGGGCCATGGCGTCGATTCGGTCGCTTTCCTTGACCCGCAGCTCCTTGACCCCGTGCATCTTTGTGATGCCCTGCGCGCAGGCGGCAACGACGGACAGCACGGGATATTCGTCGATCATGCTGGCGGCGCGCTCGGGCGGAACCTCGATCCCGTGCATGTCGGGCGAATAGCGCGCGCGCAGGTCCGCGACCGGCTCTCCGCCTTCTTCGCGCGGGTTTTCATAGCTCAGATCGGCGCCCATCTCGCGCAGGGTCTCGAACAGACCGGCGCGGGTGGGGTTCAGGCCGATATTGGGCACCAAGACATCCGATCCCGGCGTGATCAGCGCGGCACAGACCGGAAACGCGGCAGAGGACGGATCGCGCGGCACGGCGATGGTCTGCGGGCGCAGGTCCGGCTGTCCGGTCAGGGTGATGACGCGACCTTCGTCCGAGTGCTCCACCGTGATCTGGGCCCCGAACCCGGCCAACATCCGTTCGGTGTGATCACGGGTCGCTTCCTTCTCGATCACCACGGTCTGGCCGGGCGCGCCCAACCCCGCCAACAGGACCGCCGATTTCACCTGCGCCGATGGGACCGGCACGGTATACCGCACCGGAACCGGCGTCCGCGCGCCTTCGATCATCATCGGCAGCCGGCCACCCGCACGGCCCGTGGCCCGCGCGCCGAACAGCGTCAGCGGATCGGTGACCCGCGCCATCGGCCGGCCGTTCAACGAGGCATCGCCGGTAAAGCACACGGTGATCGGGCAGGTGGCCATCGCGCCCATGATCAGCCGCACGCCGGTGCCGGAATTGCCGCAATCAATCACCTGGTCCGGTTCGGCAAAGCCGCCGACGCCGACGCCGTAGATATGCCAGGTGCCGTCGTCGTCGCGCGCCACCTCCGCCCCGAAGGCGCGCATGGCGCGCGCCGTGTCCAGCACGTCCTGGCCCTCCAACAGGCCGGTGACGGTGGTTTCCCCGACGCTCAGCGCGCCCAGAATCAGGGCGCGGTGGCTGATGGATTTGTCGCCGGGAACATGGGCGGTGCCGGTCAGGGGGCCGCCGGCGCGGGATGTCATCGGGATCGGATCGCCATGGGCGGACATGCGGGCCTCCTGTGCAAGCCCCGCGCTGATAGCGCAGCCGCGCCGTTGAGACCAGAGGGCGCGCGCCCTTTCGCGCCGCCCGGATCATTGCCGGGACCGCTGTCAATGCGCCCCCTGCCGTTGCCTGCGCGCAAGATCCTTTCGCGGACGCAGCGGAATTTCGGGGTTTTCAAGACGCCGCCCCTGCGCTAGCTATTCGCGCATGACGACCATGGCCCATATCGCACCGACCCGCCCGCGCAATCAGCGCGCCGCTCGTCGTGCCGCCCTGGCTCTTCTCCTAACACGCCTCTGAGCGTGCCATTCGGCGCGACCGCTCAGAGGAGTGTCCCCCTCGCGCCATGGCCTTAGGAGAAATTGGAAAGTACGACCATGACACATGCATCTGACCAGGACCGCGTCCTGATTTTCGACACGACCCTCCGCGACGGGGAGCAAAGCCCCGGTGCCACCATGTCCCACGAGGAAAAGCTGGAGATCGCCTCCCTGCTCGACGACATGGGCGTCGATGTCATCGAGGCGGGGTTCCCCATTGCCTCCGAAGGGGATTTCCGCGCCGTGTCGGAGATCGCGAAGAATTCCCGAAATTCCGTGATTTGCGGCCTGTCGCGCGCGAATTTCAAGGATATCGACCGCTGTTGGGAGGCCATAAAGGGCGCTGGACGCAGCCGGATCCACACCTTCATCGGCACCTCCCCGCTGCACCGCGCCATCCCGAACCTGACCATGGACGAGATGGCCGACCGCATCCACGAGACGGTGACCCACGCCCGCAACCTCTGCGACGACGTGCAATGGTCCCCCATGGATGCCACCCGGACGGAGCATGATTACCTGTGCCGCGTGGTCGAGATCGCGATCAAGGCCGGTGCCACCACGATCAACATCCCCGATACCGTCGGCTACACCGCGCCGCGCGAATCGGCGGATCTGATCCGGATGCTGATCGAGAAGGTGCCGGGCGCGGACGACATCGTCTTTGCCACGCATTGCCACAACGATCTGGGCATGGCGACGGCGAATTCCCTGGCCGCGGTAGAGGCCGGTGCCCGCCAGATCGAATGCACGATCAACGGGTTGGGCGAACGTGCGGGCAACACCGCGTTGGAAGAGGTCGTGATGGCCCTGAAGGTGCGCAACGATATCATGCCCTATGCGACCGGCATCGACACGACCAAGATCATGAACCTGTCGCGGCGCGTGGCCTCCGTTTCGGGGTTCGCGGTGCAGTTCAACAAGGCCATCGTGGGCAAGAACGCGTTCCAGCACGAAAGCGGCATCCACCAGGATGGTGTGTTGAAGAACGTCGAGACCTTCGAAATCATGAAGCCGGCCGACATCGGCATCACGGGCGACAATATCGTGATGGGCAAGCATTCGGGCCGCGCCGCGCTGCGCTCCAAGCTCAAGAACCTCGGAGTTGAGCTGGGGGAGAACCAGTTGAACGACATCTTCGTACGGTTCAAGGATCTCGCCGACCGCAAGAAGGAGGTCTATGACGACGACATCCTGGCGCTGGTCTCCATCTCGGATGACGCCACGCCCGATCACCTGGCGCTGAAATCCTTGCGGGTGGTCTGCGGCACCGACGGGCCGCAGCAGGCCGACATGGTGATGGTCGTCAACGGTGCCGAGAAGACCGCCACCACCACCGGCGACGGCCCGGTGGATGCGGCCTTCAACGCGGTCAAGGAGATCTTCCCACACGCGGCCAAGCTGGAGCTCTACCAGGTCCACGCCGTGACCCAGGGGACCGATGCGCAGGCGACCGTGTCGGTTCGCCTGAACGAGGACGGGCGCATCGTCACCGGCTCCAGCGCGGATACGGATACGGTCGTGGCCTCGGTCCGGGCCTATGTCCACGCGCTGAACCGGCTGGTTGTGCGCCGGGACAAGACCGGCGGCGACACCAAGGAGATTTCCTACAAGGACGCCGGCTGATCGGCGATACACGCCCAGTTGACGAAGGCCCGCCATCCCCGGCGGGCCTTCTTGCGTCTCGGGGTGGCGGGTCTGCTCGGGCGTCTGTCCGGGGGGCTGGCCAAGGCGTTCGCAAGGTGCCAGACTGCCCTCCCCTGAGAAGGAGAGGCGCGATGAGTTTCACGGTGGCGATCGACGGCCCGGCGGCCGCCGGCAAGGGCACGATATCCAAGGCGGTGGCGGCGCATTTCGGGCTGGCGCATCTGGATACCGGGCTGCTGTACCGTGCCACGGGGCGCAAGATGCTGGACGGCATGGCCCCGCTGGAGGCCGCCCGCGCGCTGCTGCGCGAAGATCTGGACCGCAACGACCTGCGCACTCCGGATGTGGCCCGCGCCGCCTCCCGCGTGGCGGCGATGCATGACGTGCGCGCCGCGCTGGTCGATTTCCAGCGCGCCTTTGCCCGCCGTCAGGGTGGCGCGGTCCTGGACGGGCGCGACATCGGCACCGTCATCTGCCCCGATGCGGAGGTGAAGCTGTTCGTGACTGCCAGCGATGCGGTGCGCGCCGACCGGCGCTGGCGCGAGTTGTCGGGCACCGGCCACGACGTCACGCTGGAGCAGGTGCTGGCCGATCTGCGGGAACGCGATGCCCGCGACGCCGCCCGTGCCGCGGCGCCCATGGTCCCGGCCGATGATGCCGTGCGGCTGGATACCTCGGACATGGATATCGCCACGGCGGTCGAACAGGCCAAGCAGATCATCACCCGCGCGCTGGAGGCCGCCGGGGGGCGGTAGCGGCCGGGGTGGCCGCCGGCTTCGGTCAGCCACCCGCCCCCGCTGGCCGCCTGATCCGTCCGTGGCATCCGCGCCGCCTTGCCGCGCCGCATGGGCCTGCCCGCGACATTTCCCTTTTTTCCGCCTGCCAGACGCAATATCCCCCTTGTAACCCCGCCCAGCGGGCCGGGCCTGCGTATCGGGCCGACGGGAGGCGGGCACCGGAACAGGGACAGGCAGGATGGACCACCCCAAGGACAGCACGACCGGCCCCGCATCGGCCACCCAGCCGGGCGCAGCGCAGGCGGCGCAGCTGTCGGCGGCGGCGGGGGACATGCTGGTCTGCGACCTGGACGGCACATTGATCCGCACCGACATGCTGTTCGAAACCTTCTGGGCCGCGTTCGGCACTTCGTGGCGCGCGCCGTTCCAGGCGCTACGCGGGCTGCTGGCCGGGCGCGCGGCGCTGAAGGCGCGGCTGTCGGATATCGCCTCCGTCGATGCCGCCACGCTGCCCTATGAACCCGCCGTGCTGGACCGGCTGCGCGACTGGCGCGCGGCGGGCGGGCGCACCGCGCTGGTCACCGCGTCGGACCAGCGCATCGCCGATGGCGTCGCGGCCCACCTGGGCCTCTTTGACGAGGCCCACGGCAGCGACGGCCGGCGCAACCTGAAGGGCGCGGAGAAGGCCAGGTTCCTGAACGAGCGTTATGGGCGCGGGCGCTACGCCTATGCCGGCGACAGCAGTGCCGATCTGCATGTCTGGGCCGACGCCGGAGAGGCGATCACCGTCGCCGCCCCCGTCGCCCTGCGCCGCAAGGCCGAGGCCCTGGCCCCCGACATCAGTCATATCGATCGCCCAGGCGGCGGCTGGGGCCCGATGATCCGCGCCCTGCGGCCGCATCAATGGCTGAAGAACGTGCTGATCTTCCTGCCTTTCGTCACCGCGCATCATTGGGGCGGGGGCGCGGTGCTGACCGCGTTGCTGGCCTTTGCGGCCTTCAGCCTGGTGGCGTCTTCGGTCTATGTGCTGAACGATCTTCTGGACCTGGCGAATGACCGGGTGCATCCGCGCAAATGCCGCCGGCCCTTCGCCAGCGGCGACCTGCCGTTGAAACACGGCACCTGGCTGGCGCCCGCGCTGCTGGGCGGCGGCGTGGCGTTGGCGATCTGTATCGGTCCGCAATTCCTGAGCATCCTTGCGGTCTATTACGTGGCCACGACGGCCTATTCCTTCTGGCTCAAGAAACGCGCCATCGTGGATATCTGCACCCTTGCGGGACTTTACACGCTGCGCATCGTGGCCGGTGGTGCGGCTGGGGGGATCCCGATCTCGGAATGGCTGGTGACGTTTTCCGGCTTCTTCTTCTTTGCGCTGGCGGCGGTGAAACGCCAGGCCGAACTGGTGGATAACGCCGCCACCGGCACGGAACAGCCTGCCGGGCGCGGCTACCATGTCGATGACCGGCCGCTGATCGCGATGATGGCGGTGGCGTCGGGCTATGTTTCGGTACTGGTGATGGCGCTTTACGTGGATAGCGACGCGGTGCGCCGGCTTTATTCCGAACCGACGTTGCTGTGGGGAATCTGCGGCATCCTGCTGTTCTGGATCAGCCGCATCGTGCTGACCACGCACCGGGGCCAGATGCACGACGACCCGGTGGTTTTTGCCGCGCGTGACCGGGTCAGCCTGGTCAGCTTTGCCGGGATCCTGGGGTTCTTTGCTCTGGCGAATTACCTGTGACCCGGCTGGTGGTTCTGTATTCCCTGTTCGCGGTTCTGGCGACGCTGGCCAATCTGGCGGTGCAGCGTGCGGTGCTGGCGCTGGCGGGCGATGCGGCCGTGGGGTTTGCGCTGGCGGTGATTTGCGGAACCGGCGCGGGGCTGGTGCTGAAATACATCCTCGACAAACGCTGGATCTTTGACGACCGAAGCGCCGGGCTGGCGGCGCATGGCCGGAAATTCGGGCTTTATACCCTCATGGGCGTGGCGACGACGGCGATTTTCTGGGGGGCGGAAACGGCGTTCTGGCTGATCTGGGGCACCGATTTGATGCGCGAACTGGGCGCGGTGCTGGGGCTGGCCGTGGGCTATGTGGTGAAATACCGGCTGGACCGGCGTTTTGTCTTCGCACAAGGGGGGCAGGCGGCATGAGCGGGACGCTCTCCGGTTGGGGCCGCTTTCCGGTGACGCAGGTCGCCCGGCTGGCCCGCCCGCGCAGTGAAACGGCACTGCGCGACCTGCTGGCCCAAGGCCCGGTGATCGCGCGCGGCAACGGGCGCGCCTATGGCGACAGCGCGGTGAATGCCGACACGACGGTGGACATGCGCGGGTTCAACCGCATCCTGGACTTCGACGCCGCCACCGGCCGCGTGACCTGTGAAGCGGGCGTGATTCTGGGCGATATCATCACCGCCTTCCTGCCGCGCGGCTGGTTTCCCGCCGTCACGCCGGGGACCAAGCTGATCACCATCGGCGGCGCCATCGCGGCGGATGTGCACGGCAAGAACCACCGCCGCGACGGGTCGTTCGGGCAATACCTCGACTGGATCGACGTGATGGGCGCCGACGGCACCATCACCCGGTGCAGCGCGACCCAGGAGGTCGACCTGTTCCGTCGCACCCAGGGCGGCATGGGGCTGACCGGGATGATCCTGCGCGCCGCGTTCCGCCTGCGCCCCGTCGCCACCGGCTGGATTGCGCAGGACATGCGTCCGGCCCGCGATCTGACCGAGGCGATGCAGATATTCGAGGCCGCGACCGATTCCACCTATGCTGTCGCCTGGTTCGATTGCCTGAGCGGTGGTGACAGGCTGGGTCGGTCTCTGGTCATGCTGGCCGATCATGCGGAGGTGGCGCAGATCCCGTCCTGGCGCCGTGCGCGGCCCTTTGACGTGCCGATGCGCGCGAAACGCAACGTGCCGCTGGATGCCCCGACGAGGGCGCTGAACCGCTATACCCTGCGGGCGTTCAATGCGCTGTATCACTGGAACGGGGCGCGCAAGGCGGGGCCGTCCATCGTCGATTGGGACAGCTATTTCTACCCGCTGGACGCCATTGGGCACTGGAACCGGATCTATGGCAAGCCAGGCTTTGCGCAGTTCCAATGCGTGCTGCCGCTGGATGCCTCCCGCGCCGGGCTGGAGGCGCTGTTGAACCGTATCGCGGCGGCCGGGCAGGGCTCTTTCCTGGCGGTACTGAAACGGCTGGGACCGCAACCGACCGGGGCGCATTCCTTCCCGATGGAGGGCTACACCCTGGCGCTGGATTTCCCGGTGACCGAGGCCGCGCTGTCCCTGCTGGCCGAGCTGGACAGGATCGTGCTGGACCACGGCGGGCGCTTCTACCTGGCCAAAGATTCCCGCCTGGATGCGGCCTTGCTGCACCGCGCCGACCCAAGGCTGGAGGCCTTTGCCCAGGCGCGGGCAGTGGCGGGGCTGGACCACCATTTCAATTCCGGACAATCGCGGAGACTGAACCTGTGACCGAACCCGTCCTGATCATCGGAGGCCGGTCCGACATCGGCCTGGCCATCGCCCATGCCTTTGCCGCCGAAGGGCACCCGATCCAGCTGGCGGCCCGCCGGGCCGAGACGCTGGCCGCCGAACAGCGCGACATCGAATTGCGCCACGGCGTGCAGGTCAGCCTGCATGAATGCGATGCCGTCGCGATCGAGACGCATCAGGCACTGGCCGACAGCCTGCCTGCCGCGCCGGGCATCGTGATCTGCGCCGTTGGCGCCATGGGCGACCAGGAGGCGGATGAACTGGACATGACCGCCGCCGCCGCCGTGATGCGCGCCAATTTCGAGGGGCCGGCCGCGCTGCTGGGCCTTTTTGCCAACCGCATGGCCGAACGGGGGCGGGGGGTGATCGTCGGAATATCCTCGGTCGCGGGGGACCGGGGGCGGGCCACGAATTACATCTACGGATCGGCCAAGGCCGGGTTCACTGCTTATCTTGCCGGTCTGCGCAACCGCATGGCGCGGCAAGGTGTGCATGTGCTGACGGTCAAGCCGGGCTTCGTCAACACCGCGATGACCGAGGGGATGGACCTGCCCGGAAAACTGACCGCCGAGCCGGCCGAGTTGGGCGCCGCCGTGCTGCGCGCGGTCCGGCGGCGGCGCAATGTGATCTATGTGCGGCCCATCTGGTGGCTGGTCATGGCGATCATCCGCAACATCCCCGAGGCCTTGTTCAAGAAGATGCGGATCTGAACCGGGCAAGATGTGGGGGGCGGGCAGGGGGGCGCTGCCCCCCCTTGAGCGCGCCGCGCTCAATTCACCCCCGCGGTATTTCGGCCCGAAGGGGCCGGGCTGCGCAGCCGCGGTTCGGGGCAATGCGGAGGCCAATGAAAAAGGCCCGCCGGATTTGGCGGGCCCAGGTTGTTTTCATGGGTGCACAGGTTCAGGCGGCCTGAGCGTCCTTGCCGAAGCGGGCGTAGAAGGACTGGTTCTTCTCCGCCATCTCCCGCAGAAGGGCGGGGCAGGCAAAGCGGTCGCCGAAGGCTTCGGTCAGCTGGTCGCAGCGTTCGGCGGCATAGGGCGTGCCGATGATGTCCAGCCAGGCGAAGGGGCCACCGGACCAGGGCGCGAAGCCCCAGCCGAGGATGGCGCCCACGTCGCCTTCCCGAATGTCTTCCAGAACGCCCTCTTCCAGCGCGCGGACAGCTTCCAGAACCTGGGCGAACATCAGGCGATGCTGCACCTCGACCAGCTCTGGCTGGTCATCGCGTACCGGAGCGAGGTCGGCCAACCCCTCCCAGAAGCCTTGCCGCTTGCCCTTCTCATCATAGGCGTAGAAGCCGGCGTTGGCCTTCCGGCCCAGCCGCCCCTGGTCGTAGAGCGCCTGCATCAGGTCATCCACGGGCTGCATGTCGGCGGGATAGGCATTGCCCATCGCGGCCTTGGTCGCCGTTGCGATCTTGACCGCCAGGTCGATGGAGGTTTCGTCCACCAGTTGCAGAGGCCCGACCGGCATGCCCAGCATCCGCGCGGCGTGATCGACCAGCGCGGGGGATACGCCCTCGGCCACCATCCGGGCGCCTTCGTTCAGATAGGGGATGATGCAGCGGTTGGCGTAGAAGAACCGCGCGTCATTGACCACGATGGGCGTCTTGCGGATCTGGCGCACGTAATCCAGCGCCTTGGCCACCGCGCGATCGCCGGTTTCCCTGCCCTTGATGATCTCCACCAGGGCCATCTTCTCCACCGGAGAAAAGAAGTGGATGCCGATGAACTGCTCGGCCCGCGACGAGGCCTGCGCCAGGTCCGAGATCGGCAGGGTGGAGGTGTTGGTGGCAAAGATGCAATCGGCGGGGATCACCGCCTCCACGTTCTTCGTCACCTCGGCCTTGATGGCGGGATCCTCGAACACCGCCTCGATGATCAGATCGGCATCCTTCAGCGTATCGTAGTCGGTGGTCGCGGTGATGAGGGACAGCATCTTCTGCTTCTTCTCCTCGGTCACCTTGCCGCGCTTGATCCCCTTGTCCAGGTAGCTTTCGGTATAGGACTTGCCCTTGTCGGCGGCCTCCTGCTTCTGGTCGATCAGCACCACCTCGATCCCCGCCTGGGCAGAGACCAGCGCGATGCCCGCGCCCATCATGCCGGCGCCCATGACGCCCAGCTTCTTCACCCGCTGATCGGGCGCTTCGGGGCGGTTGGCGCCTTTCTCCAGCGCCTCCTTGTTCAGGAACAGCGACCGGATCATCGCCCCGGACGAGGGGTTCATGATCACGTTGGTGAACCACCGCGCCTCGATCTTCAGGGCGGTGTCAAAGGGCACCATGGCGCCTTCGTAAATGGCCGACAGCATGGCGCGCGGCGCCGGAAAGGCCCCCCAGGTCTGGCCGTTGATCATCGCGTTGGCCCCGACAAAGGTCTGGAACCCTGCCGGATGATAGGGCGCGCCGCCGGGCATCTTGTAGCCCTTGGCGTCCCAGGGCTTCACCAGATCCGCATCGGTGGCGTTCAGCACCCACTCCCGCGCGGCGGCGAGGGGATCGGCCGCGACCTCGTCGATCAGCCCGGCCTTGGCCGCGGCCGCGGGGGCCAGCGACTTGCCCTGCAACAGGAACGGAGAGGCGCCCATCACCCCCAGCTTGCGCACCAGCCGCGTGGTGCCGCCACCGCCGGGGAAGATGCCGACCATGATTTCCGGCAGGCCGATCTTGGCCTTGGGATTGTCGGCGGCGAAGATGCGATGGCAGGCCAGCGGCAATTCCAGCCCGATGCCCATGGCGGTGCCGGGCAGGGCGGCGGCGATGGGCTTGCCGCCCTTCTTCGTCTTGGGGTCCATGCCCGCCAGTTCGATCCGGCGCAGGCGCTTGTGCAGGTCCATGATGCCGTCGAACACGGCTTCGACGCCGTTGTCCTTCATCGCGCCCAGCACGTTCAGGTCCATCCCGCCGGCAAAACTGTCCTTGCCCGAGGTGATGACGAGGCCGCGCACGGCATCATCGGCCAGCGCGTCCTCGACATGGGCGGCGAGTTCCTCGCCGCCCTTCAGGGTCAGGACGTTCATGCTTTTGCCCGGCAGATCCCAGGTGATCACAGCGACGCCGTCGGCGCCTTTTTCCATCGTGAATTCGGTCATGTGTCTCTCCGTTTCGAGAGGTGAAAATCGTGGTGGGGCCGCGCGCCCCGCACGTCTGTCGGACAGGGCGGGGCGGGGCCGTGGCGCCTGTTACAGCCGCTCGATGATCGTCGCGGCGCCCATGCCGGAGGCAACGCAGAGCGTGGCCAGGCCGGTGCCCTTGCCGGTGCGTTCCAGCTCGTCCAGCAGGGTGCCGATGATGATCGCGCCGGAGGCGCCCAGCGGGTGGCCCATGGCGATGGCGCCGCCGTTCACGTTCAGCCGGTCGTGATCCACGTCGAAGGCCTGCATGAAGCGCAGCACGACGGAGGAGAAGGCCTCGTTGACCTCGAACAGGTCGATGTCGGAGATCGCCATGCCGCTGTCGCGCAGGATCTTCTCGGTCGCCGGGACGGGGCCCGTCAGCATGATCGTCGGATCGGTGCCGATCTTGGCCGTGGCACGGATGCGGGCGCGGGGCGTCAGGCCGTGGGCCTCGCCGAATTCCTTGTTGCCGATCAGCACGGCGGCGGACCCGTCCACGATGCCGGAGGAATTGCCGGCGTGGTGGATGTGGTTGATCGCCTCCAGATGCGGATATTTCAGCAGCGCGACCTTGTCGAAGCCGGGCATCGTCTCGCCCATGTCCTTGAACGAGGCCTTGAGCGCGCCAAGCGCCTGCATGTCGGTGCCGGGACGCATGTATTCGTCATGGCTGAGGATCGGCAGGCCGTTCACGTCGCGCACCGTCACGATGGAGCGGTCAAAGCGGCGATCTTCCCAGGCGGCAGCGGCGCGACGCTGGGATTCCACGGCAAAGGCATCGGCGTCATCGCGGGAGATGCCGTATTGCGTGGCGATGATGTCGGCGGAAATGCCCTGGGGCACGAAATAGCTGTCCATCGCCACGGTGGGATCGACGGCCACGGCGGCGCCGTCGCTGCCCATGGCGACGCGGGACATGCATTCCACACCGCCGGCAATATAGCCCTGTCCGGCGCCGCCCTTGACCTGGTTGGCGGCCAGGTTCACCGCCTCCATGCCCGAGGCGCAGAACCGGTTGATGGACAGGCCGGGCACGGCCTCGCCCAGGTCGGAGGCCAGCACGGTGGTCCGGGCCAGGCAGCCGCCCTGTTCCATGGCCTGGGTGGCGTTGCCCCAGATCACGTCTTCCACCGCGTCGGCGGGCAGGTCGCTGCGCTCCTTGATCGCGTTCAGCATCTGCTTGCCCAGCGATACGGAAGTGACTTCGTGCAGGGCGCCGTCGGCGCGGCCCTTGCCGCGCGGGGAGCGCACGGCGTCAAAGATATAGGCGTCGGTCATGTCTGCCTCCTTGGGTTACAGGCCCCGGTCCGCGGGGCGGCCGGGCATCAGGTCATAGGGGTGTTTCCAGCCGTCCAGCGATCGGATGTTGGACAGCCAGCGGTCGATATTGGGCCAGTCCGCGCGGTCGAAGCCGAAAGGCTCCGGGTAGAACAGGTAGCCGCAATTGGAGAAATCGGCATGGGTCGGGCCGTCGCCGACCAGCCAGTCGCGCCCTTCCAGCCCGGAATCCAGCACCTTGAACGCAGCGCGAAGTCGGGTGGAGAGAAAGCCGATGACCTCGGCCGGGCGCTTGTCCTCGGGCAGGAAGTTCATCAGGAAACGCAGTGTCCCGCATTGCGAGGACATCTTGTGATTGTCGAAGAAGACCCAGGTCATCACGTCGCGCGCCTCCTGCGCGGTGGCGCCGCCGTAAAGGCCCGTCTTCTCGGTGATGTACATCTGGATCACGCCGGACTGGCTGATCGTGACATCGCCGTCCACCATCACCGGCACCTCGCCCAGCGGATTCATCGCCGCATATTCCGGGCTGCGGTGCTGGCCGTTGAAAAAGTCCACCTTTTCCGCCCGCCAGTCGAGACCGGACAGCGCCAGCGGCAGCGCCGCCTTGTAGGCATTGCCGCTTTCGCCAAAACAATGAAGCGTGATCGTCATGTCGGTCCTCCCTCGACCTTTTGCACCGGCGGGATTTTCATCCCGCTCCTAGGTTAATCGCGCCTCTTCAGGCCAGGGCGCGCCTGCGGGCCGGGTGGCGCGCGTCGGGCCGTCGTTCGTCCCGACATGCGCCCGGCGGCGGCGCGGGCTTGTGGCGCCGTTGGCGGTCGCGTCACGGGGCGCGGCGGGATGAGCGCGAGGCGGATCATCGTTTCCGGGCCTCCAGTTCCAAATTGAACAGGCGCAGCCGGTGCACCAGGGCTTCCTCGTCGGTGACACTGTCGAAATTCTCCAGCAGGAATGACAGGGCCTCCCCCTCATCCAGCCCGGCCTCGGTGGCAAAGCGCTTCAGGCGGCGCCAGGCGTCTTCGGTCAGGGCGATGGGCATCCGGCGGGTCAGGCGAAAGCGTTTTGGCATGGGCCCTCACCTGCCTGGCAAACCGTGATCGCTGTTGTGCCGTCGTGTTCCATCCGATGGCCTCCCCCGTCCAGATGGGGCCTTTCCGCGTGCCTGTTCAACCCCCGCCCGGCGCGGTGGGGGTTGAACGCTGCGTCGCCTGGCTCAGAACGCCTCGGCGTCCAGGGCCATGATGGTGTCGGCGCCGGACAGAATGCGTTGCAGATGCATCGCCGTGGCGGGCAGGCGGCGCGCCATGTAGTAGCGGCCGGTGGCGATCTTCGTCTCGCAAAAGCCCGTGTCGGCGTCGCCGGCATCCAGCCGCGCCTGCGCGGCCAGCGCCATCTGCGCCCACATGTAGCCCAGGCAGACATGGCCGAAGAGGTGCATGAAATCATTCGACCCGGCCAGCGCGTGGTTGGGGTTTTTCGCGCCGTTCTGCATGAAGTAGGTCGCCGCTTCCTGCAATTGCCGGGAGGCTGCTTTCAGCGGATCGATGAAATCGGATGCAAAGGGGCCATCGCCGTGGGCTTTGCAGAAATCCTTGATCATGGTGAAGAATTCCATGACGGGCTTGCCCCCGCCGGCGGCCAGCTTGCGGCCCACCAGGTCCAGGGCCTGCACGCCGTTGGCGCCTTCGTAGATCATGGCGATGCGGGCGTCGCGGGTGAATTGCGACATGCCCCATTCCTCGATGTAGCCGTGGCCGCCGTAGACCTGCTGGGCCTGCACGGTCATGTCGTAGCCCTCGTCGGTGAGGAAACCCTTGATCACCGGGGTCAGCAGGGAAATCATCGCCTCGGCCTGGGCATCATCGTTGCGGCGGGCGCGGTCGATCATCTGGGCGCCCCACATGACCAGGGCGCGCGCGCCCTCGCAGAAGCTCTTCTGATCCATCAGGGAACGGCGGATATCGGGGTGCACGATGATCGGATCGGCGGGGCCTTCGGGGTTCTCGGCGCCGGTCACGGCGCGGCCCTGCAGGCGGTCCTTGGCGTAGATCACCGCGTTCTGGTAGGCGGCCTCTGCCTGGGACAGACCTTGCATACCGACACCCAGACGGGCCTCGTTCATCATGGTGAACATGGCGCGCATCCCCTTGTGCGCTTCGCCCAGGAGAAAGCCGGTGGCGCCGTCGTAGTTCATCACGCAGGTGGCATTGCCGTGAATGCCCATCTTCTCTTCGATCTTGCCGACAGAGACGGCGTTGCGATCGCCCAGGCTGCCGTCCTCGTTCACCATGAACTTGGGCACGATGAACAACGACACACCCTTGATCCCCTCGGGACCGCCGGGGATCTTGGCCAGCACCAGGTGGATGACGTTGTCGGCCATGTCGTGGTCACCGGCAGAGATGAAGATCTTCTGACCGGTGATGGCATAGCTGCCGTCGTCCTGGGGTTCGGCCTTGGTCCGCATCAGGCCCAGGTCGGTGCCGCATTGCGGTTCGGTCAGGTTCATGGTGCCGGTCCAGTCGCAGGACACCATCCTGGGCAGGTAGGTCTGTTTCTGTGCTTCGGTGCCGTGGGCATGGATGGCCGAGTATGCACCGTGAGTCAGGCCCGGATACATCATGAAGGCCTGGTTGGCGGACTGGAACATTTCCCCCGCCGCCGTGCCGATCAGGTAGGGCATGCCCTGGCCCCCATATTCGGGATCGCAATCCAGCCCGGTCCAGCCGCCGGCGCGCAGCTGGTCAAAGGCGGCCTTGAACCCGGTGGGCGTATGGACGACGCCGTTTTCCAGCCGCACGCCCTCGCGGTCGCCGGAGGCATTCAGCGGCGCCATCACTTCAGAGGCGATCTTGCCGGCCTCTTCGAGGATCGCAGCGGTGAAGTCGCGATCCAGTTCGTCGTAGCCGGCGATATCGGCATCGCCGGCCTTCAGCACATCGTGCAGGACGAACTGGAAATCTTTGACAGGGGCGGTGTAGCTTGGCATCCTCGGGTCTCCGTATCCGTTCTGTCCGACCGGAAAGAGACCCCGGCCGGTGCTACTTCAATTTGGCGAGCTTCTGCTCACCCCATTCGATTTGCTGGCGAAGCTCCGACACGGCCTCATCGAGTTCCGCGCGCTGACGCTCCATGTCTGCCAGCCGCTCCCGCGCAAGGTCGTATGTGCGCGAAAGCTGGGTTTTCTGCTGGTCGCCCATGTAGTAGAGTTCCAGCAACTGGCGGATTTCCTCCAGGCTGAAGCCGAAGCGTTTGCCACGCAGGATCAGTTTCAGCCGGGCGCGATCACGCCGGGTGAACAGCCGTTTCTGGCCCTCGCGGACCGGGAACAGCAGTTCCTTTGCTTCGTAGAACCGGAGCGTGCGCGGGGTTACATCGAACTCGTCACACATCTCTCGGATCGTCTTAAACGTGTCAGACTCCGTCATTCCTTGATCCAATCGATATTTTATCGGTTGGTCAAAATTGCAGATCGTCCCCAGTGGGTTCAACCGGAATATAGGTGAAGTTGACGTTAACGTAATCGATACGTGGCGTCACAACCGGATTGACGTAAGATCAGGACCGATTTGACCCGTGGGAAGAAATTTCCTGTCTTGCCACTCGGCGTATTCCTGCCTGTCGACAAGGGCTTGGGGGTGATTTTTCGCTTTAGAAATCAAGGGTCATCCCTTGTTGAGCGAATCAATCGTCGTGTCGCGCAGCTGACGCAGCTCGCTCATGGATTCCTCCAGCTGCTGGCGTTGCACTTCCAGTTCGGCCAGTTGGCGGTCCGCTTCATCCACCCAGATCCGCATCTGCGCCTCCGAACCTTCCTGCTCCCGCATCTCCAGCCACTGACGGATCGATTCCAGGGGAAAGCCGAACCGCCGACCGCGCAGGATCAGGGTCATCCGCGCGATCTCTCTCTGGTTGTAGTGCCGGGCGCGCCCGGCGCGTTCCGGGCTAAGCAGTTCGATATATTCGTAATATCGCAGCGTGCGCGGGGTCACGTCGAACTTCTCGCACATCTCCTTGAAACTCAGTCGGGTGTCGGTCATCGGCGGGCAACTTTGTCTGAAAAAAGATCCTGGCGCAGTGCCGCAACGTTAGAGAGGCGGCGCGCAGAGGGCAACCGGCGACCGCTTGCCCTCTTGTAGCATTCCCGATCATATGGTGGCGCAAGGGGGGGATATGCAACCGACCGACAAGACGAAAACCGATCCGCTGGACATCGCCCGCAACTTCATGAAGGCACTGCCTCATGCCCGCGCCCTGGGGCTGGTGGCGGTGCAATATGGCGGCGGGCGGGCGGCGTTTTCGCTGCCTTACGACGAAAAGCTGATCGGCGATCCCGAGACCGGCGTCCTGCATGGTGGCGCCGTGTCCGCCCTGCTGGATACCACCTGCGGCGCCGCCGTGGTCGGCCATCCCGAGAGTGCGGGCGGCACCGCGACGCTGGACCTGCGGATCGACTACATGCGGGCCGCCACGCCGGGCCAGACCCTGCGGGCGGAGGCGGAATGCTACCATGTCACCCGTTCCGTGGCCTTTGTCCGGGCGGTGGCGCTGGACGAGGACGAGACGCGCCCCGTCGCCGCCGCCACCGGGGCCTTCACCTTCAAGATGAAGACGCGGGAGGGCAGCGGACGCGACAGCCAGTCCGAACCGCAGGCCGGACCCGACATCGCCACCACCCACCCGATTGCAAAGGACAAGGGATGAGCAGACCCCGCCCCGAACCCGTACAGGTGATCAAGCAACGGCGCGACGCGGCGCTGGACGGTCTGGTGCGTGGCTTGCCCTACCTGCAATTCCTGGGCATCCATTTCGACCGGCGCGGCGACGAGCTGACCGCCGTGATGCCTTATGACGAGATGCTGCTGGGCAATCCCATCCTGCCCGCCCTTCATGGCGGGGCCACCGCCGGGTTTCTGGAGACGACGGCGATCATCGGCCTGGCCTGGTCCCGCCTCTGGGAAGAGATGGAGGACGGTCGCGCCGAACATGCCCCCCTGGGCGAGACGCCGCTGCCCCGGATGCCCAAGACGATCGACCTGACGGTGGATTACCTGCGCTCGGGCCTGCCGCGCGACGCCTATGCGCGGGCAGAGGTCACGCGCTCCGGCCGGCGCTATGCCTCGGTCCGGGTGGAGGCCTGGCAGGACAACCGGGCCCGCCCCATCGCCCAGGCCACGGGGCATTTCCTGATCCCGCATCACGCATGAGCGCCCCGGTAGACCTGCTGCCGGACGGCCCGACCTCGCTGACCCACGCGCGGGTGTTGCGGATCGCGCTGCCCATCGTGCTGTCCAATGCAACGGTGCCGATCCTGGGCGCTGTCGACACCGCCGTCGTCGGCCAACTGGGCGCGGCGGCGCCGATCGGGGCGGTCGGGTTGGGCGCGATCACCATGACCGCGATCTTCTGGATGTTCGGATTCCTGCGCATGGGCACCACCGGGCTGACCGCCCAGGCCGCCGGCGCCGGCAACCGGGCCGAGGTCGCCGCCCTGCTGACCCGCGCGTTGTTGATCGGAGGGGCCGGAGGGCTGGCGCTGATCGTGCTGCAATTGCCGATCTTCTGGGCGACCTTCACCCTGGCCCCCGCGTCCGAGGAGGTGGAGACGCTGGCCCGTGGCTACATGGGGATCCGCATTTTCTCGGCCCCGGCGGCGATTGCGATCTACGGCCTCACCGGTTGGCTGATCGCGCAGGAACGCACCGGGGCGGTGTTGGCGATCCAACTGGTGATGAACCTGATGAACATGGCGCTGGACGCCTGGTTCGTTCTGGGGCTGGGGTGGGGGGTGAACGGCGTCGCCTTCGCGACCTTCCTGTCTGAATGGACCGGCTGCCTGCTGGGCCTGTGGTTGTGCCGCGCGGCGTTCCGGGTGCCGGATTGGCGCGATTGGGACCGGGTCTTCGACCGGGTGCGGCTGATCCGCATGACAGTGGTGAACCGCGATATCCTGCTGCGGTCGCTGATGCTGGAGGCGATGTTCCTGTCGTTCATGTTCCTGGGCGCGGGCTATGGCGATACCAAGCTGGCGGCGAATCAGGTGAACCTGCAATTCATCTTCATCACCGCCTATGCGCTGGACGGTTTCGCCTTCGCGGCGGAGGCCTTCGTGGGTCAGGCTTTGGGCCGCCGCGACCGGGCCGGGCTGCGACGGGGTGCCATCCTGTCCTCGGTCTGGGCGGGGGTGGTCTGCCTGCTGTTGTCGCTGGCGTTCGGGCTGTGTGGCGGGCGGATCATCGACGTGATGACCACCGCCGCCGAGGTCCGCGAGGCCGCCCGCGCCTACCTGCCGTGGATGGTGGTGACGCCGGTGCTGGGCATGGCGTCCTGGATGCTGGACGGGATCTTCATCGGCGCGTCACGGTCGCAGGACATGCGCAACATGATGGCCGTCAGCTTTGTGATCTACCTGCTGTCTTTGGCGGTCTTCCTGCCAATGTTCGGCAATCACGGGCTATGGGCGGCCTTCGTGCTGTCCTTCCTGGTGCGCGGGATCAGCCTGTTCCTGCGCTATCCCGCGCTGGAAGCCAGCGCCGACGCCCCTGCAGAGAGGGCCTGAGCCGCCGCCGCTCCGACAGGGGGGTACAGCGGCCGCGCCTCCCTGGCCCGCGCTGAAGGTTGTCCGCGGTGGTCAGGTTGTGCAGGCCGCCCGGTACGGTGCCGGGCCCTACAGCCAGTCCTGCCGCCCGGTGCCGACCGCCTGCGCGACAGTGTCGAAACCGTCCTGCGCCAGCAGCCTGTCCAGACCGCGCGCGATCTGCGCGCCCAGTGTCAGCCCCTGGTATACCAGCGCGGTATAAAGCTGCACGGCCGAAGCGCCCGCCCGGATCTTGGCATAGGCGTCCTCTGCCGTGGCGATGCCGCCTACGCCGATCAGCGGCACCCGGCCCTGTGTCAGATCCGACAGCCGCGCCAGAACGCGGGTGGAGCGCACGAACAGCGGCGCCCCCGACAGCCCGCCCGCCTGATCGCGGTGCGGGCTGGTCAGCCCGTCACGGGACAGCGTGGTGTTGGTGGCGACGATGGCGTCGATCCCGGTGGCCAGCGCGACTTCGGCCACGTCCTCCAGCCCCTGTGGGTCGAGATCGGGGGCGATCTTCAGGAACACCGGGATCGGGCGAGCCAGCGCGTCACGGGTGGCCAGCACATCCGCCAGCAGCGCGTTCAATGCCGCGCGGCCCTGAAGGTCGCGCAATTTCTCCGTATTGGGGGAGGAGACGTTGACTGTGGCGAAATCCAGATGCGCGCCGCAATGGCGCAGCACGGCCGAGAAATCGGCGGCGCGGTCGGCGCTGTCCTTGTTGGCGCCCAGGTTCAGTCCGATCACCGCCTCCACCGGACGCCGGGCCAGCCGGGGCAGCGTGTCGTCCATGCCGCGATTGTTGAAGCCGAAGCGGTTGATCGCCGCCCGGTCGGCGCGCAGCCGGTATAGACGTGGGCGCGGGTTCCCTTCCTGCGGGCGCGGGGTGATGGCCCCCACCTCGACAAAGCCGAAGCCCGCGCGCGACAACGGATGCAGCGCCTGCGCGTTCTTGTCGAACCCGGCGGCAAGTCCGACGGGATTGTCCAACCTCAGCCCGGCCAGTTTCGTCTCCAGCCGGGGGGTGGTGATCCGCCCGGGCAGCGGCACCAACCCGGCCCGCAGGCCGCTCAGCGCCAGGCCATGGGCCGTTTCCGGGTCCAGGTTGTGCAGCGCTGCCAGCCCGATGCGCTCCCGCAGGGTCGTCATGTCATTGCTGCCGGAAACAGATGCGCGCCGTCCTGAAGGGGCAGGGGGTGATGGGCGATCACCTGCGCCAGCGCCAGCGGCGCGTAGAGATGCGGAAACAGCGCCCCGCCGCGGGAGGGTTCCCATTTGAGAGCCTCACCGAAATCGTCGGCGTCGCAGACGGCCAGCACCAGCCCCTGCGCCCCGGCGAAATGCTTCGCCGCTGTTTCCGCCGCCTGGGAGGCGGTGGAGAAATGGATGAAGCCGTCGGCCAGGTCCACAGGGGCGCCATCCGTGGTGCCATCGCGCAGCAGGGCCTGCCATTCATCGGGGCGAAAAATCTTGTAGATATGCATGGGGGCTTTTTGGGCGACGTCGGGGAACGGGTCAAGCGTGCGCGCGGTGAATCGGCACCGGAACTGCCCGGACCGCAGGCGTTTTCCGCCCGCGACGCAACGGCAGGCGGCGCGCCTGCGCAGGGGCGCCGCGCATTGGTCTTTGACTCGTCGCGCCGGTCGGGGCAGCATTCGGACAGCGACCATCCAACAATGGGGTTTTCCATGACGTCCCGACTGCTTACCACCGCCGCAGCCTTGGCTCTGACCGCCGGCGCGGCCAGCGCGGACTACAAGCTTACCGTGCTGCACACGAATGATTTTCACGACCGGTTCGAACCGATCAGCAAGTACGATTCGGGCTGCTCTGCCGAGGACAACGCCGAGGGAAAATGCTTTGGCGGCATCGCGCGGATGATAACCGCCGTCAACGCGGCCCGTGACCGGGCCGGCGACAATGTCCTGCTTCTGGATGCGGGCGACATGTTCCAGGGTTCGCTGTATTTCACCCAATATGGCGGCGATCTGGCGGCTGAATTCATGAACGGGCTGGGCTATGACGCCATGGCCGTCGGCAACCACGAGTTCGACAAGGGGCCCGCCGGGCTGTCCGATTTCCTGGACCAGGTCCAGTTCCCGGTGCTGTCGGCCAATATCGACGTCAGCCGGGACAACATGCTGGCTGACCGGGTGAAGAAATCCGTGGTGCTTGAGGTCGGCGGCGAACAGATCGGCGTGGTGTCGGTCCTGGCGGAGGACACGCCGGAAACATCCTCGCCGGGGGATACGGTGATCTTTTCCTCCACCGTGGATGCGGCCCAGGGCGAGATCGACCGCCTGACCGACGAGGGCGTGAACAAGATCATCCTGCTGACCCATGTCGGCATCAACGAAGACCTGCGCCTGGCCGAGGCACTGACGAATGTCGACCTGATCATCGGCGGCCACAGCCATACCCTGATGACCAACGAGGAAGGCGCCCCCTATGCCTATCCGACCGAGGTGAACGGCGTGCCGGTCCTGACCGCCTATGCCTATGGCAAGTATCTGGGCGAGGTTCAGGCCACGTTCGACGACGCGGGAGAACTGACCGAGCTGACCGGCGACCCGATCCTGCTGGACGCCTCGGTCGCCGAGGACGAAACCGCTGTCGCGCGCATGGCTGAGCTGGCCAAGCCGCTGGAGGATCTCCGCGCCAAGGTCGTGGCCGAAAGCGGCGACGTGATCGACGGGTCACGCGAAAGCTGCCGGTCGGGCGAATGCCCGATGGGCAACCTGGTGACCGACGCCATGCTGGCGCGGGTCAAGGACCAGGGCATCGACCTGGCGATCACCAACGGCGGCGGGCTGCGGGCTTCCATCGACGCGGGGGAGGTCACGATGGGCGAGGTGCTGTCCGTGCTGCCGTTCCAGAACACGCTGTCGACGTTTCAGACCACCGGTGCGGATATCGTCGCGGCGCTGGAGAACGGCGTCAGCCAACTGGAAGACGGCGCCGGGCGTTTCCCGCAGGTGTCGGGGATGAGCTATGCCTTCGATCCGGCGGCCGAAGCGGGCGCGCGGATTTCCGACGTGATGGTCGGCGGCGCGCCGATCGACCCGGAAAAGACCTATGGCGTGGTGACGAACAACTATGTCCGCAATGGCGGTGACGGCTACAAGATGTTCCGCGACGGGCAGAATGCCTATGATTTCGGTCCCGATCTGGCCGATGTGACGGCGGAATACCTGGCGGAGCAGGGGCCTTATGCCCCCTATACCGACGGCCGTATCACGCAGAAGTAAGTCCCCCCAAGGACCGAACAGAAGGGCGCGTCCTGCGGGGCGCGCCCTTCGCATATGCGGGGCGGGGCTGCTGCGGACTTTGCGCCGGGGCGGGCGGGGCCTATATGTGAGGGGCATCCCGTTTGACCGTAGAAGGCCCCCGAACATGGATCACCCCCTGATCGACCTCATCAGCGCCAAGGTCGCCGAGGCCCAGCGGCGCGGCGATTTCGACGATCTGCCCGGCGCGGGCAAACCCTTGCCGCCCTGCGATGACCCCGAAAACGCCTTGTTGAACCGGGTGATGCGTGAAAATGGCGCGACGCCGGAGTTCGTCACCCTGTCGCGGCAACTGGCCCGGCTGCGCGCGGAGCTGGCAGAGACCGGGGACCGCACCCGCCGCCATGAGATCCTGAAGGAGATGTCGATGATGGACGCCCGCATCGACATCGCCCGCAAGGCCTATTCCCGCTGAGCCCGCGCGATGTGCGGACGCTTTGCCTTTACCCTGCCGGATCAGGCGATGGCGCAGCTGTTTGCCGCGACCCCGGGCAATGATCTGCCGTCCGCCCCGGATTTCAACGTCTGTCCCACCGCGCAGATCGTCACCGTGGTGGGGGGCGGTACAGGGGCAGGGGAGGCGGCCGAAGAAGGTCAGAGCGTGGGAGAAGCGCCGCGCCGGCTGGTGGCCATGCGCTGGGGCTTTGTTCCGCATTGGTACAAGACGCCGGGCGACGGGCCGCTGCTGATCAACGCGCGGGCAGAGACGATCGCCGAGAAACCCGCCTTTCGCGCCGCCTGCCGGGCGCGGCGCTGCCTGATCCCCGTCACCGGGTTCTACGAATGGGAACGCCATGACCGCCTGCGCCTTCCATGGTTCGCGCAGCGCAGCGATGACACGCCGTTGGTGATGGCCGGGATCTGGCAGGATTGGGAGGGGCCGGAGGGCCCGATGACCACCTGCGCCATCGTCACCACCCAGGCAGAGGGGGAGATCGCCGCCATACACCACCGGATGCCGGTGATTCTGGACCCGCGGGATTGGCCGTTGTGGTTGGGGGAGGCAGGTCATGGCGCGGCGCGTCTGATGCGACCGGCGCCCGGCGGAACGCTGCGCCTGTACCGCGTGGACCGGGCCGTGAATTCCAACCGGGCCGCCGGCCCCGAACTGATCGAGCCGCTGGAGCCTGAAGCGCCCTGATCTCCGGCCTGTCCTGGTCCCCGCTTCGGCGGTTCTGCCCAGCCGTCAGCCCGCGCGCGGGGTTAGTCGCCGCCGGGGATATAGCGGTCGATGGACAGGTTCAGCCGGTTGATGAAACTGGCATCGATATAGCCGAAATCGACCTCGCTGGGCAGCGCCTGTAGCCGGAATTCCCCGTCGTAGCGTGACGAATTGCTGTCGTCCTTGCGGAACTTGGAATAGGTGGTCGGCAGCACCAGCATGGCGTATTCGTCACCCTTGCTCAGCCGGGAGGTGCGCCAGGTGGAATTGCGGGCCTCCATCCGCAGGCGATCGGCATCGACATTGATGAACCGGATCTTGTCCCCCAACGCGACAAAGGTGGTCTCGGGGAAGACGCCGGTGTCTTCGATGTAGATGTCGTGGTAGACCCCGGTGAAGTCGAGCAGGCCGCCGTCGTCTTCCTCCTCCTCCTCCTCCTCTTCCTCGCACAGGCCATATTGCAGCCAGCTGGAATCGCAGAGATCGGAGGCGGTGGGGTAGCACCAGCCGTAGTAATAATAGATCGGGTAGCAGACGGCCTGCGCCGCACCGGCGAGGCCGACCAGCATCACGCTTGCCGTGACAAGGGTTCGAAAAGTCTGAACGGCGCTGCGCATGGAAACCTCGGAACAGAAACTATCGAGGATTCGCTATCGCAGGAATCCGGCGGATTTCGGGCAAACTCCGGGCCACTACATGTTCGTCCAAGCCTCGGAACGCGAAACCGGCCCCGGATCGATGCCTGGTCCATCCCCGGAACGGCGCGCGATGGAACTTGTCGGCCCAGCCTTCGTTGACAGGGCAACAGTTCATTCAAGTTCACAGCTGGAGGCCCCTATGGCACAGGCACAAAAGACCGCATCGAACGCATCCGCCGCCAAGGCGCATGACCCGTCCCAGGACGACATCCAGGCGCAGCTGAAGGTGCTGCAAGCCGAGGTCGCGAACCTGACGCAGGTTCTGGGCGATTACGGTCGCGCCCAGACCGGGGAGCTGAAAAGCTTTGCCACCGAGCGCGCGCGTAAGCTGCGCGCCGATGCCGAGGCCGGGGTGAAGCTGACCGAGGCGCAGGTGCGTGATGCCTATTCCGACGCGGAGACCGCCGTGCGCAACAACCCCGGCACCGCCGTGGCCATTGCCTCGGGCGTGGGGTTCCTGATCGGCCTGATCGCGTCGCGCCGGTAACACGATGTTCGGGGCGTTTTTCTACAGCATCCGGCAGGCGGTGCGGCGGGCCACGTTTTCTGTGGGCGCCGCGCTGCTGATGTCCGTCGGGCTGGGGTTCCTGACGGCCGCAGCCTGGATCTTTCTTGCGCAGACCCAAGGGGCGATGCTGGCCGCGCTGATCATCGGCTGCGCCTATTTCGGGCTGGGCATGGTGGCGCTGGCGGTGGCCTCGATCCGGCGGCCGGTACCGGCGGCGGGTGCAACCCGCCCGCAAGCGCCCAACGCCGGATCGCCCGGCGGCATCGTCGGGGCGTTGATGCAGGGTATCGGCGCGGGTATCGCCGCCGGTGCTGCGGGCAAGGCCAGCCAGGCCGCGCCTTCCGCACCGCCCGATCCCCATGCCGCGCCGCCCGCCGCCCATCGTCCGCCGCATCCGATGGCGGCGGAATAGGCCCGCTTGTCCGAGGCGGTGCCCGCCCGGAGGAGCGCCGGTGCGCGACAAGCACGAAAGGCCGGGTCATCGCCCGGCCTTTTGCATGATTTCCCCATGGGGTGGCGCGCCTAGCTCGCTGCGGACAGGAATCGCCGCACCATGGCGATGTCATCGGGCCGCGACAGCGTCGGCGCATGGCCGCAATCGTCGAAGACCTGCACCTGCGGGCGCGGGCCGGTGCCGCGCATCCGATCCAGCACCTCATCAGGCAGGATGTCCGAGGTGGCGCCCTGTGTCACCAGCACCGGCAGCGCGATGCGGTCCCACCTGTCCCAAGTCACCAGCTCCTGCGGGGAGGCGGTGAATTGCACCGTGATCCGGGGATCGAAATGCAGCGTCAGGCGCCCGTTCGCGCGCCTGCGGACCGAAGTACGGGCCATGCGCGACCAGAAGGCCTCCCGCGCCGGGCCAAAGGGGGCGTAGACCTGCCGCAACCAATGCTCGGCCTCTGCCAATGTGGCGAAATCGGGCAGGTCGCTGGTGTAGGTCAGGATGCGCTGCACCGCGTCCGCGGGAAGTTCTGGCCCGATATCGTTGATGACCATCCGCCCCAGGCGCGCTGCATCGGGACCAGCGGCCAGCCACATGCCGATCAAACCGCCCATCGACGTGCCGATCCAATCCGCCTGTGCGATGCCATAGGCGTCCAGCAGCGCCAGCGCGGTGCGGGCGTAATGGGTGACGGAATATTCGACATCCGGCGCGTCGGACCATTGCGACAGGCCGCGCCCGATCGTGTCGGGGCACAGGACGAAATAGCGATCCGACAGCGCCTGCGCGATTTCGTCGAAATCGCGTCCGGTGCGGGCCAGCCCGTGCCACATGACCAGCGGCCGCGCGGCGGGATCGCCCCATTCGGTCACGTGCATCTCGTGCCCGGCGGCGGTGACAAACGCGTGGCGTGGCGCGCTCATGTGCTGGTCCCCCGCCCGGTGTCGGGTTGCGGATCGCCCGGCGTGCCGTTCGGATTGCGGCGTTGCATGATCGTGCCGGCAATTCCCTTGGGGAAGAAATAGACCAGCAGGATGAACAGGATGCCCAGCCACAACAGCCAGCGGTCCGGGTCCAGCAAGTCCGGCAGGAGGGGCAGGGCCTCTGTCGCGGAGGAGGCCGCCTCCATCACGTCGCGCAGGTAATATTGCGCCAGGACCATCAGGGTGGCGCCGATCACCGCGCCCCAGATCGTGCCCATGCCGCCGATCACCACCATCAGCAGGATGTCGATCATGATGGCAAAGCTCAGCGCCGTGTCGGGGCCGACGTATTTCAGCCAGACGGCATAGACCGACCCGGCCAGCGAGGCGATGACCGCCGCAAGGCAGAAGACGAAGGTGCGGTAATGCACCACGCGGTAGCCGATCGCCTCCGCCCGCAATTCGTTCTCGCGGATCGCTTTCAATACCGTGCCGATGGGCGCGGTGGTCAGCCGCAGCATCAGAACGAACAGCACCAGACAGCTTGCGAAAACGAAGTAATAGGCGGCCAGTTTGCCGTTCAGGCGCACGCCAGCGATGCGCAGGACCTTGCCGTCCTCGTCCACCGCCAGTTTGGTCGCGGTCTTGAACAGGTCGGGGGTGCGGTAGGTGATCCCGTCCTCCCCCCCGGTGAATTGCGACAGCTGCGAGGCCAGCACCAGCGCGACAGAGGCGACGGCCAGGGTGACCATGGCGAAGAAGATCGCCTTGACCCGCAGGGACAGCAGGCCGATGGCCGCCGCCACCACCAGCGAAACGGCCAGCCCGCCCAAAGTGCCCAGGGCCAGCGGACCCCAGCCCGGCCCCATTTCCTTCAACGCGATGGCGGCCCCATAGGCGCCGAAGCCGAAGAACATCGTATGGGCAAAGCTGACGATCCCGGTATAGCCGATCAGCAGGTCATAGCTGGCCACCAGCACCACAAAGATGCAGATCCGCGCCGCGACCTCCAGGCTGCGCACGTCCTGAAACAGGAAGGGCGCGAACAGCAGGCAGGCGGCGATGGCCAGAACACAGGTTTTCACGATTGCATTGCCGGTCATCACGTCACCGCCGGTTTCAGGCCGTTGGGCCGCCACAGAAGAATGGCCATCATCAACAGCATGTTGGAGGCCAGCGCCATCTTGGGCGCCAGAAAGCCGACGTAATTCGCCACCAGCCCGACC
Source organism: Pseudooceanicola aestuarii (assembly GCF_010614805.1). Classification (NCBI taxonomy): domain Bacteria; kingdom Pseudomonadati; phylum Pseudomonadota; class Alphaproteobacteria; order Rhodobacterales; family Paracoccaceae; genus Pseudooceanicola; species Pseudooceanicola aestuarii. The sequence continues at coordinate 441,631 of NZ_JAAFZC010000001.1, read as the reverse complement.
AGCAGCGCGCCCAGCAGCGTCCCCTGGACAGAGCCGAGGCCGCCGATGATCACCACGATGAAGACCACGATCATCATCTCCGCCCCCAGCGAGGGGGTGATCAGCGTTTCGTAGCCGGCCCACATGGCACCGCCCAACGCCGCCAGCGCAGAGCCGAGCATGAAGACCCCGATGAACAGCCGGTCGATGCGAAAGCCCAGGGTTTCCACCATCTCCCGGTTCTCGACGCCGGCGCGGATCAGCAGCCCGATCCGGGTGCGGTTCAGCACCAGGTACAGCGCCAGGTAGACCAACGCGCCCAGCCCGAAGGCAAAGCCGCGATAGATCTCGATCGAGACATCGCCGATGATCCAGGAACCTTCGAGGAACTGCGGGCGCGGCACGTTGATGGGCGATCCGCCCCAGATCGCCAGGATGATCTGTTCGGCCACGATCAACGCGCCCATGGTGATCAGGATCTGCCGCAGGTGGTCCGAATAAACCGGGCGGATGATCACCGTCTCAAAGAACCAGCCCGCCGCCAGACCAAAGACCAGCGCCGCCGCGATCGCCGCGACCAGCGCGGCGGCGTTCAGAAATACGCTGTCCGATCCCAGCCATCCGCCAAGCGCCGCCAACACCGTCGCCGCGATGAACGCGCCAAAGGAGACAAAGGCGGAATGGCCGAAATTCAGCACATCCATCAGCCCGAAGACCAATGACAGCCCCGACGCCATGAGAAAGATCATCATCCCCATCGCCAGCCCTGCCACCGTCAGCGTCGCCCAGCTGGACGGGCTGCCGATCAGCACAAAACCAAGCGCCGCCAGCGCCAGGGGCAGCAGCATCACGCCGCCCATCTTGTCGATTATCCGTGTCATGCCGATATCCCGATCAATCTGCCCTGTAGATCCGCATCCGCCGCGAATTCCGCCATGGTGCCGCGATGCACCACGCGGCCATCGTCGATCACCGCCATGTCGCGGCCCAGCGATTTCGCGAATTCGAAATTCTGCTCCACCAACAAGATGGTGGTCGTCTGCGCGATCTCTGCAAAGGCGTCGGCCATGGCATCCACGATCGACGGGGCCAGCCCCTTGGTCGGTTCGTCGATCAGGATCAGCGCGCGCGGTTCGATGATGGCACGGGCGACGGCCAGCATCTGTTTCTGCCCGCCCGACAGGGACCAGGCCTGTTTGGTCCAGAACGTCTTCAGCGCCGGAAACAGGGTCTGGACCCGGTCCAGCCGGTCGGCATCGAACCGTCCCGTGGTGGTGGCCAGGACCAGATTTTCCTGTACGGTCAGCCCGCCGAAAATTCCCATGTTCTCGGGCACCAGCGCGATGCCCAGACGCGCGATGTCGGCGGTATGCATCCCGGTGATGTCCTGCCCGCGGAATTTGACCGATCCGGGAGAGGGTTTCCACAGCCCCATGATCGACCGCAGGGTCGTCGTCTTGCCTGCGCCGTTGCGGCCCAGCAGGACGAAGACGCCGCCCTCGGGCACGTCCAGCGTCACGTCGTGCAGCACGGCATATTGGTCGATGCGGGTCTGCATGTTGGAAAGGGAAAGAAGCGTCATGCGGCCCCCTTGGAACGGCCCAGGTAGACGTCGCGCACCAGCTGGGAATTCATCACCTCGTCGGGGGCGCCATCGGCCAGCAATTCACCGTTGTGCAGCACGATGATCCGGTCGGCGAGGGCGCGGACCACATCCATCTTGTGCTCCACCAGCAGAACCGTCTTGGTCCGGTCGGCCTTGATCCCGGCGATCAGGTCCAGAACGGCAGGGGCGTGATCCACGCTCATCCCCGCCGTGGGTTCGTCGAACATGTAGATATCGGGCTCCATCGCCATCAGCAGGGCGACCTCCAGCTTGCGCTGATCGCCATGGGGCAGGGTGGCCACCGGCTGGTCGGCAACGGCGGTCAGCCGCGCGGCCTCCAGGTAATGGCGGGCGCGGTCGGACAGGCCGGTCATGCGCCGCACCGGGGTCAACAGCCGCCAGCCATCGCCGGATCGGGCCTGACAGGCCAGGCGGATATTTTCCAGCACGCTGAGTTGCGGAAACAGGTTGGTCAGTTGAAAGGCGCGGCCCAACCCGGCCTTGGCTCGGCCCGAAGGGGATTGCCCGGTGATATCCCGACCATCCTTCAGGACACGGCCCTCGGAGGCGGTCAACTGGCCGGAGATCAGGTTGAAATAGGTGGTCTTGCCCGCCCCGTTCGGCCCGACGATGACCGTCAGCTCTCCGGGGTGGAAGGCGCAGGACACGGCGTTTACCGCCGTATGTCCGCCGAAACGGATCGTCAGCCCCTTGGTTTCAAGAGAAGGCGTCATGAGTATTCCGTAGCTGTCAGGAAAAGGATGGGGGGACACGGCGGCGCGAAGGCCGGCCGCCGTGCCCGATGCATGGGACGATCGCGGCGCGATCAGTTCTCGCGGCCCAGCGGGATGTTCATCTCTTCGGGCTTGATCTCGCGCACCAGCTCGGGGATGGCCCATTCGACGGCATCATCCACCTTGATCTTGAAGTGGTACATGGATTGCAGCGCCTGATGATCTTCGGGGCGGAAGGTCATGGTGCCCTTGGGCGTTTCCCAGGACATGCCTTCCATCGTCTCGATCAGGGTCTCCGTGTCGTAATCCGGTGCGGTCTTCAGGGCCTTGGCCACGGCCATCGCGGCGGCCATGCCACCTGCGGTGAAGAAATCGGGCGGGCTGTCGAACCGCTCCTGATGGGTTTTCACCAACCAGTCGTTCACCTCGTTCTGCGGGCTTTCGTAATAGTAGTAGATCGCGCCTTCCATGCCCGGCACCCGCTTGTAGGTCGGCAGGACGGGCAGGATATGACCGCCGGTGGAGATCTCGATGCCGAAGCGATCCGGTTCCATCGAGGAGATCTTGCCCATCGGGTCACCGGACCCGGCGACGTAGATCATGATGACCTTGCGGCCGTCCTTGTCCTTGAGCGCGTTGAACATGCGTTCGGCCACGGCGGTGTAATCGGCGGTGCCCTGGGGCACGTATTCCTCGGTCACCAGGGTGGCGCCCGATCCGTCCAGCGCGGATTTGAACGCCGCGATCCCGTCGCGGCCAAAGGCGTAATCCTCTGCCAGGGTGGCGACGTAAAGGTTCTCGTCCGGTTGCAGGGCAAGCGCCTGCGCCTGCATGTCCATCGAGGAATTGCGCGAGGTTTTGAAGACATAGCGGTTGCTGTCAGGCCCGGTCAGGCTGTCGGCCACGGCCGGCTCGACGATCAGCAGCTTCTCGTATTCCTCGGCGATGGGCAGCATCCCCTTTGTCACGCCCGAAGAGGTCGCGCCTACGGCCAGCAGAACCTCGTCATCGCCATAGGCCTCGGCCAGCGCGGCCCGTGCCACGTCAGGTTTGAACTGGGTGTCCTTCTTGATGATCTCGATGGGGCGGCCGTTGATTTCCATCGTGCCGTCGGTGGCATATTCCAGCCCCAGTTCGAACCCGGTCTGGGATTGCTTGGAAAAGGCTTCGAACGCGCTGCCGGACATGCCGTGGATCAGCGCGATCTTGATCGGATCCTGTGCCCAGGCAGCACCGGACATGGCCAGCACGGCCACGGCCGTGCCGAAGGCCTTGAAGAGCGGTTTCATTGGTTGTCCTCCCGTTTCCGCCATGCACCCGCCGGGCCCGGCGCCGGTTGCGCGGGTCTGTCTGCGGGGATAGCTTGTGACGCGGAGATCGTCACAGACACCGGGCAGACGGGCAAGATTGTGGAACTACGTATCGCGGCATGTTTCGATACCGGCCAGTTCGAGGAGCTGGCTTTTCTGCACGCGCCGGTGGGTCTGGTGGTGACGGAGAACCGCGTGATCCGGGATTGCAACCTGGCTTTCGCGCAGATGTTCGGCTACCGCCGGGAGGAGCTGCGCGACCAGCTGTTCAACCTTCTTTACGCCAGCAACGAGGAATTCGTGAACATCCGCGATCGCGGTGTGCGCCAGTTGCAGGAGGACAACCGCTACTGGGACGAACGCGTGATGGCGCGGCGCGACGGCACGCTGTTCTGGTGCCGGGTGCGGGGCCATTCCTTTACCCCCGACACGCCGCTGGCCCGCGCGGTCTGGAGCTTTGCCGACCTGTCGGAGTTGCGCCCCTACACCCCCATGACCCGGCGGGAGCGGGAGATCGTGTCGTTCCTGGCCGATGGCCTGACCTCCAAGGAGATCGCCTTGCAGCTGGATCTGTCCTATCGCACGATCGAGGTCTACCGCACCAAGCTGCTGAAGAAATTCGGCGTCTCCAACACCTCGGCCCTGTTGCAGGCGCTGTCGGGGCTGGACACCGACAACGTGGTGCCCGCGCGTTAGGCGCCGTCATTGCCGTCATTGCCGTCGCGGGCCAGCGCCCGGCGCACGGCCCCGGCGTCCCAGTCCAGCCCGGTGGCGGCGCAGACGGCGGCCAGCGGGTCCAGATCGCCGGCCATCACCGCGTCCGCCTCCACCTCCACCACGCGCAGCCCGCTGTCGCGCAGCCGGTGCAGCCGGTGGGCATAGGCGTTGCAGAAGGGCACCCAGAACTCTTCCGAGGTGGAATGCCGTTTCATGAAGCTGGCGCGGGTGAGGGACCGTAGAACCGCCGCCCGGTCGCGGTGCACGATCACCCATGTGGCCTGGGGGAAGGCCTCGGCGAACAGGGGCCAAAGCAGCGTGATCTTGGGATCCTTGAACCCCCAGACCGCCCGCCCGTCATAGCCCTGCGCACGGATCGCACGAAGCAGCGTGGCGGCCAGGGCAGGCGCCGGGGGCAGGGTTTCCCAGCGGGGCAGGGGGCTGACGCCCAGCGGATCGGCGCCCATGGATTTCAGCAGCGGCTTTACGATACGGTCGCGTATGGCGCGGTTTTCGTAATAGCCCTGCGGGTTGTCGGCATTGCCGGCCACCGTCTCCCCCACCCACAGGCCACAGCGGTTCAGCGCCCGCGTCACCATGGAAGTGCCAGAGCGCGGCAACCCGGCGATGAAAACCGGCCGCAGCGGCGCCGCGACCCGCGGCACTCCGCGCGACACCGGCGGGCAAGGCAGGGGTGTGACAGGCCGCGCGCGCCATTGTGCCTGCGCCTCGGGCAGCCACCGGGCCAGGACATCGGCATCCAGCCCGTCCTTGGACACCGTGCGGGCCGAGGCAAACACGCTTTCGGCGCGGGCCCCGGCGCCCCAGAACCAATGCGCCGTGCGGTTCATCACCGCCAGAAGCGGCACACCGGAGAACCCGGCCATGTGCCAATTCGCGCTGTCCACCGAGATCACCCCCGCCAGGCGGCGCAGCATGTCCAGCGTGGCCAGGGAATTGGCGGTCAGGTCCGCCACCGGCACCATGCAGCGTGGATCGGCGTGCAGGATCGCGCGCTCTTCCTCCGTCAGGTCGAATTGCAGCGCCAGGTAGCGCCCCTCCATCGGCAGCATATCCAGCAGCCAGCGCAACGGGATATGCCGTTCCTCCCGCCGGTTCTGCCCTGATCCGCCGCGCCAGCAGATGCCGATCACGGGGCTGTCCAGCGCCAGCCGCAGCGGTTGGGCCAGCGTGATGCCGGGCGACAGGCTGCCCAGACGGCGATAGCCCCGCGCGACGAAATCCGCCGACAGATGCGCAGACCGGCGCGGCCCTTCGGAGAGCTTCTCCAGCGGCAGGAATGTCGCCTCCGGGAAGAACCGCCCGACCAGCGGCGCGTATTTCGCCAGCCCGGTAAAGGTGCTGCGCGCATGGTGCCCCTCGGCCTTGATATGGGCCATGTGGAACAGCACGTCCCCCAGCCCCTGTTCCAGTACGATCAGATCCACGTCGCGGGTCGGATCGTCGGTCAGGGGGGCGTGGTCCAGCGATCCCGGCAGAACCTTGGGGAAGTTGATCGCGGCAAACCTGCGCGCATAGAGGGGGAAGCCGAGACCGTAGCGATTTGCCCAGATCTCGTGCAGCCCGGCGGAGGTGCGGAAGTCCTCGGCCTCCTGCGGGGTGACGGCGGGATGGCTGCGCAGCCGCTTTGCCGTGGCCGGATCGCGCAGCCGCAGGCTGAGCCGATAGCGCATCGGGCGCCACTGATCCGCGCTGAGCCGGGCGTTCAGAACACGCGCGGCATTCAGGTCGCCGGTGTGGTAGACGGCGCAGCCCAGGACCAGGTAATCCAGCTCCCGCGCCTGAGCAGGGGGCAGGCCATCGCGCCCGGACCGCAGCGGGGCGATCGCCTCCCACGCGGCCGATATCCGCCCCTCGCCAAAGGCCGCGCGGGCGCGGTTCAGACGCTCTTCCGGCGTGGCGTCTTCCGTCATTTTTCTCGTACTTTCAGAAGCTTATCCGGTCTTACCCGCGCTGCGGCGTCGAACAGGGAGAAGGTCTGGCTGACATAGTTCACCGCCCCGCTGATATGATCCAGATAGGTTTCCAGCTCGGGCGTCTTCTCGGCCTCCACCAGCTGGACGGCGCGGTCGGGGCCGTCGGCCTCGAACTGGCAATAGAACAGCGGCTCCCCCCGGCGGATCACCAGCGGCGTGTCGATATCGTGCCATTCGAACGCCCACATCAGCGGACGCGGCCACAGGTCGATCGGGTAGCGCCCGCCAAAGATCGTGCCGGGGCGCGGCGTGCGGCTGTAATGCATGTAGGCGTCCAGCTGCGACAGATAGACGGGCTCGTCCGCGATGAAGACATAGGGCAGGCCCATCTGGATCGTCGGCCGGTCGGGATAGCGCCATTCGGCCTCGCGCACCACGTGGATCTTCTGCCCCAGCTTGGAGCCGCGCACGCTGCTTTGACCGCCCGAGAGGTTGCGCAACATCGGCTTGCCCGCGGCGTCGCGGGCAAAGCCAAGGTTCAGGTCATAGGGGCAGGGCACCTCGAAGTAGCGGGTTTCCAGGTTCAGGACGGCGGGGCAGCGGGCGGCGGATTTCGCGTGATCGCGCCGGGCGTCGCGGGAATTCACCCGGCGCGGCGGATCGTAGATCACCGGGGCCTCAGTCTTGTTCAGAAACCAGCCCACGCGCACCGGCCCCCGGCCCGGATCCGTCGGCCCCCGCTGATGGCTGATCCCGATCTGCATTGCCCTGGCCCTCCGCCTGATCACACCCCTGTTCTCCGGTACGCGCTGGCGCTGCATGGCGCAAGGATTTCGGCAGGCACCGATGCCGGTTGCGCGCCGGGCGTGTCATGAAAAATTCACGCGCTGCACAGGGTTTGGCCCCCGGCGGCCGGCGCCTGCCCCTTGCCATCCCGATCCGCAGGGGGGAGGTTGCGCCAACCCACCGGAGGACCAGACCCATGCCCGAGATCACCCGCCTGCCCTATGCCGGGGCCCACAACATGCGCTGCCTGGGCGGCCATCCCCTGTCCGTCGGCGGGGTCACCCGGGCCGATGCGATCTGGCGCGGCGATGCCTTGCAGGATCTGTCGGCGGAGGATCTGGACGCCGCGCGCGCGCGCGGGCTGCGCCGTATCATCGACCTGCGCCGCGACACGGAAATCGACGCCGCGCCCAATCCGCTGGCCGATGTGGCGGGTGTGACCTACCTGAACATCCCGCTGTTCGACGGGCTGGCCCCGATCGACCACCTGCCGCGCGCTCATGCGGACGAATTCGACATCGGCGCACGCTATCGCATGGCGCTGGACGATTGCGGGGCCAATATCGCCCGTACCCTGCGCGCCATCGCCGAGGTGGAGGACGACGGTATCGCCTATTTTCACTGTACAGCGGGCAAGGATCGCACCGGGTTGACCGCCGCGCTTCTGCTGGAGAACGCGGGGGTAGCGCGTCAGGACGTGATCGCCGAATACGCCCTGACCTCGACACTCGGCGCCTCGTTGATGGAGGTGCTGCGCACCCATATCGAAGGGCGGGGGAATTCGCCTGAGCGCACGGCCCGCATCCTGTCCTCCGACCCCGCGACGATGGAGCGGACGCTGGATCACCTGGACACACAGCACGGCGGGGCGGCGACCTACCTGGAGACGATCGGCCTGGACCGTGCCGAACGCGTCCGCCTGCGGGAGATGCTGGGCGGCTGACCTGTCCGGCGCGGGCCGGCAACGGTCGCCCCGCGCCGGAGGTCGGCCCGCCTGCCTAGCTGCCGGTGAAGTTCGGGCGCCGTTTCTCGACAAAGGCGGCGGCGGCTTCCTTGTGATCTGCGGTGCCGGTGGATGCGGTGTGGTTCGCGGCCTCCAGATCCATCACCTCCGCCAGGGTTGCGCCATTGGCGGCGGCGTTCAGGTTCGACTTCATCCGGCCATAGGCCAGCGTCGGCCCGCGCGACAGCTGTTCGGCCATCTCCAGCGCATGTTCCAGCGCGGTGCCGTCATCCACCGACTGGGTCATCAGGCCGATGGCATCGGCCTCCTTCCCCGACAGGATCGGGGAGAACAGGTACAGCTCCCGGGCCAGGGCGGCGCCGATCAGTTGGGTCATGAACCAGGTGCCGCCGAAATCGCCCGACAGCCCGACCTTGGCAAAGGCGGTGGTGATCTTGGCCGTAGCGGCGCAGACGCGGAAATCGCAGGCCAGCGCGATGGACAGCCCGGCACCGGCGGCGGCGCCCTCGATCGCGGCAACGACCGGCTTTTCCATCTCGTGGATGACGCGGGACAGCTCCATCCGGCCGCGCAGCTGGGCCTGCCGGTCCTCTGCGGGGACGTTGCGCCAGTCACCGGCGTTGAACGCCTTGACGTCGCCACCGACGCAGAAGGTGCCGTCGGCGCCGGTCAGCACCACGGCCCGCACGGCTGGATCGGCGGCGGCGTCGTTCAGCGCGTCCAGCAGCTGAGCGCAGAGGTCGGCGTTCAGCGCGTTCTTCGCTTCCGGCCGGGAAAGGGTGATGAGGCGCAGCGCGCCACGGGTTTCGGTCTCGACAAATTTCATGAGGGCCTCCCTGTCTGTCGCGCGCAAGGTAGGTGCGGCAGCGGCGGGGGGCCAGCGATGCGCCGGCCCTCTGCGTCAGGAGTCGCGGTTACGTCGCGTCACGCGTGGCTTGCCACCCGGTCCGCGTGGCCTGGCCCCCGATCCGCCGGGGCGGCGAATGCCCGTCCCCTCCTTGCCCGGCCCGTCGGGCCGGTCGGCGCGTTCACCGCGATCCGGGCGGCCACCGGGGCCCTTGGCGGCGCTATCGATGCCCTTCGTCCCGCTGGAGAACCGGCGTGCGCCGAAGACCTTGCCGCCGGGCCGGCCTGTGTCCTCCGTTTCCGCGCGCTGACCCTGCCCCTTGCCAGGCCCCTTGCCGGGGGCGGGCTTGTTGCGGGCGCCGCCCTTGCCGCTGGCCATGGGAACGGCGCCGGGTTTCCCGGCACGGCTGGCCTTGCGCGGCAGGCGTTTGCGCGGGGGCGGGCTATCTTCGGGTGGGGTCTCTTCTCCCAGTTGATCGCGTAGCACGCGGGGGCGGACCTCCTCTACCGCGCCGGGCTTCAGCTGGCCCAGCTGGAACGGGCCGTAGGAAATGCGGATCAACCGGTTCACGCTGAGGCCGACATGTTCCATCGCGCGGCGGATCTCCCGGTTGCGCCCCTCGCGCAGGCCGACGGTCAGCCAGGCGTTGGCCCCTTGCTGGCGGTCGAGGGTCACAAGCATCGGTTGAAACGATTCGCGGTCGATCACCACGCCCTGGCGCAAGGGTTCCAGCATCGTGTCGGTCGGGCTGCCCTTGACCCGGACGCGGTACTTGCGCATCCAGCCCGTTGACGGCAGCTCCATCTTGCGTTTCACGCCGCCATCGTTGGTCAGCAGCAGCAGTCCTTCGGAATTCAGATCCAGCCGGCCCACGGACATGACGCGGGGCAGGTCCTCCGGCAGGTCGTCGTAGATCGTCGGGCGGCCCTGTTCGTCCTTCGTGGTGGTCACCAGCCCGGTGGGTTTGTGATAGAGCCACAGCCGCGCCGGTTCGGGCGCGTCGATCGGGCGGCCATCCACGGCGACGCGATCGCGATCGGTGACGTTCAGGGCGGCGCGGTCGATGATGGTGCCGTTGACGCTGATCCGCCCCGCCTCGATCATCTTTTCCGCCTCGCGACGAGAGGCGACGCCGGCACGGGCCAGCACCTTGGCGATCCGCTCCCCGGGGCGGGTGGCGGCTGCGGGTGTGACATCGGCGGCGGGTTTCGGCGGGCGGGAAGGGGTGCGGCTCATCCCTCTCGCATACAACGTCCGCGCCCCTTGCGGAAGCGGCGATCGCGGGGCAGGGAAGGGGAATGACCTTTGTCTCGCATATGTCCCTGGCGCTGGAGGAAGCCCGCGCGGCCGCCGCCCGTGGCGAGGTCCCGGTGGGTGCCGTGCTGGTCGATCCGGGGGGGCGGGTGGTGGCGCGGGCGGGGAACCGGACGCGGGAATTGTCCGACCCCTCGGCCCATGCCGAGATGCTGGTGATCCGCACCGCCTGCGCCGCGACCGGGGCGGAACGGCTGCCGGATCATGTGCTATACGTGACGCTGGAACCTTGTGCCATGTGCGCGGCGGTGATCGCAGCGGCCCGGATCGCGCGGGTCTGTTACGGGGCGTCGGACCCGAAATCGGGCGGCGTGGCACATGGGGCGCGGGTGTTCAGCCATCCGCAATCGCATCACGTCCCCGAAGTCGTGGATGGCATCGCGGAGGCCGAATGCGCCGCCCTGCTGCGCGACTTCTTCGCCGCCCGCCGGTAGCGCGCCCCGCTGATCGCGGACGAAGCGGGGCAGGCAGGGCATCGGCAGCGCAGGCGTTGTCCGGGCAAGGGCGCGCGCCCGGCCAATGTCAGCTGCGGAAGTAGCCTTCGTAAACGGGTTCCAGCGTCTCCGTCTCGAAAAGGGAGGAGACGGAGGTGCCGTTCCAGATGTTCAGGATGGCCTGTGCGAAGATCGGTGCGGTGGGCAGCACGCGGATCTTCTCGCAATCCTGCACCGGCTGGCTGGGCGAGATCGAATCGGTGATCACCAGTGAACCCATCACCGAATTGGTGATCCGTTCCACGGCCGGGCCGGACAGCACGCCGTGGGAAATGTAGGAATGCACCTCCTGAGCGCCGTAATCCATCAGCAGTTCCGCGGCCTTGCACAGCGTGCCGGCGGTGTCGCACATGTCGTCCACGATGATGCAGATCTTGTCCTTCACATCGCCGATCACGGTCATCTCGGCGATTTCGCCGGGCTTTTCCCGACGCTTGTCGACGATGGACAAGGGCGCGTTGATCCGTTTCGCCAGTTCGCGGGCACGGGCCACGCCGCCGACATCGGGGGAGACGACCATGATGTCCTTCAGCCGGTCCTTGAACCCCTCCTTGATGTCGAGCGCAAAGATCGGCGAGGCATAGAGGTTGTCGACCGGAATATCGAAGAACCCCTGGATTTGCGCGGCATGCAGATCCATGGTCAGCACCCGTTCGATTCCGGCTTCGACCATCATGTTGGCCACCAGCTTGGCGCTGATCGGGGTCCGCGCCTTGGTCCGGCGGTCCTGGCGGGCATAGCCGAAATAGGGCACCACCGCCGTGATCCGCTGGGCGGAGGACCGGCGCAGCGCGTCGGTCATGATCAGCAGTTCCATCAGGTTGTCATTGGCGGGGTTCGACGTGCTCTGGATGATGAACATGTCCTCACCGCGGACATTCTCGAACACTTCGACGAAGATTTCGCCGTCGTTGAAACGTTCGACCCTGGCGTCTACCAGGCCGACATTGACGCCACGATGCATGGACATACGCCGTGCAATGGACTTTGCGAGGGGAAGGTTTGAATTCCCCGCGATGAGCTTGGGCTCGATGATGTTCATGGGAGGGCGCTCCGGTCCGCGGATGACAGATTCGTGACGTTGATCCCCGCTTAGCACCCGGCTACGGTCTTGCCAAACCGACGACAGCAGGAAATTCGCCGACCATGCCCCATATCGATTATTATTTTGTGACAATCTCTCCCTGGGCCTACCTTGCCGGTACCCGGCTGGAGGAGATCGCGGCGCGGCATTCAGCCACGGTCACTTACAAGCCCGTCGATCTGGGCCGCGTCTTTTCCGCCACCGGGGGGCTGCCGCTGGGCGAGCGTCCCGCGGCCCGCCAGGATTACCGCCTCCAGGAGCTGCGGCGCGCGCAGGTCAAGACCGGGCTGCCACTGACCACCCATCCGGCGCATTTCCCGACCAACCCGGCGCCGTCCTCCTATGCCATCATCGCCGCGCAGGCAGCGGGCGGCGGCGATGTCGGCACGCTCGTGCAGAGTATCCTGGGGGCCTGCTGGGCGCAGGAACGCGACGTGGCGCAGGACGACGTGATCCGCGATTGCCTGCGCGCGGCCGGGTTCGATGCCGGGTTGGCCGACAGCGGGTTGCTGACGGGTGCCCAGATCTACGAGCGCAATACCGAGGCGGCGATCACGAACGGTGTCTTCGGGTCGCCCTTCTATATCGTCGACGGGGCGGAACGGTTCTGGGGGCAGGACCGGCTGGACGATCTGGACGCGTTCCTGGCAGGCGACCTGTAATGCCCGACGACATGCGCGGGGGCGTCCCGATCCATTGGCGCGAGATGGGGCGGGGTGCCGATCCCGCATTGCTGATCCATTGCTCGCTGGCTCATTCCGGCGCCTGGAAGGGCGTCGCGGCGGCGCTGGATGACCGGCTGGCGATGCAGGCGTTCGATCTGCCGGGCCATGGAAAAAGCGGCGATTGGGACGGCGCGACGATGTACCAGGATGTCGTCTGCGACGTGGGTGACGATTTCCTGGACGCGATGTCGGCGCGCGGTCCGGTGCACCTGATCGGCCATTCCTTTGGCGCCACCGCCGCGCTGCGGCTGGCAGCGCGGGAAACGCGGGGGCGGATTGCGTCTCTCACTCTGATCGAGGCGGTTTTCTTTGGTGTTGCGCTGGCCGATGGCACGGCCTCTGTCGATCCTGACGGGGAGTTCAACCGATTGTTGGCCGATGGCCGGATGGAGGAAGCCGCCCGCGCCTTTCACGCCGATTGGGGCGATGGTCGCGACTGGGCCGCGATGGAGCCGCATCAGCGCGATGCCCTGATCAGCCGGATGCCGCTGATCGCAGCGGTGCAGGTCTCCAACAACGGCGATCCGGAGGGGATCCTGGCGCGGGGCCTGATCGCCGCGATGCCGGTGCCGACCCTGCTGATCGAAGGCGCCGAAAGCCCGCCCCATATCACCAGGATTCACGAGGGTCTGGATCGCCGTATCCCCGACAGCCGCCGGGTGGTGATCGCGGGTGCGGCGCATATGGCGCCGATCACCCATCCCGTCCCGGTGGCGGCGTCGATACGCGGGTTTCTGGACCAACCATAGGGCCGAAGGGTGGGCCGATGCCGGGCGACCCTGCCCTGGGCGGGGCTACGCGGACCTCACCCTCGGGCCAGCGACAGGAAGCGGTCGATCTCCGCTTCGGGCAGGGACCAGTCGGTCACCAGCCGCAGGGTCAGGCGATCCTCCGGCGCGCCGGTCTCCGCCCCGTCCCACAGGTAATAGACCGCGCCGGCCGCTTGCAGGCGATCATGCATATGGCGAGGGATTTCGGGGAACAGCATGTTGGCCTGCGGTTCGGCGGTAAAGCGCACCCCCTCGATGCCGCGCAGCCCGTCGGCGAGCCGCGCCATGGAGGCGTTGGCGCGCCGCGCCAGGTCCAGCCAAAGCCCGTCGGTCAGGTAGGCCTGCATCTGCGCCGCCAGGAATCGATGCTTGGAGAAAAGATGCGCCCCGCGTTTGCGCCGCAGTTCGAATTCCCAGGCGCGGGCGGGGTCGAAGAAGATCACCGCCTCCACCCCCAGGCAGCCGTTCTTGGTCCCGCCAAAGCTGACGGCATCGACGCCGGCGCGCCAGGTCATGTCGGCGGGGGTGCAGTTCAGAGCCACCAGCGCATTGGCGAACCGCGCCCCGTCCAGATGGGCGGGGATGCCGAATTCGCGCGCCACGGCGGTCAGTTCGGTGATCTCGGCCACGCTGTAGATGCGGCCACGTTCCGTCGCCTGCGTGATCGCAACCGGGCCGCGTTGCGGGCCGTGCACGCCCCGGCTCTGCTCGGCCGCGACGGCGGTGCGCAGGGTGTCGGGGGTCAGTTTGTCGCCGGTGCCGACCAGCGTCAGCTTGGCTCCGCCGGCGAAGAATTCCGGCGCGTTGCATTCGTCCTGCTGGATATGCGCATCGGGGGTGCAGAAAATCGTGTCCCACGGATTGGCCAGCGTGGCCAGCGCCAGCGCATTCGCCGCCGTGCCCGTCGCCACCAGATGGACCGATGCTTCGGGCGCTTCGAAAATCTCGCGCAGCTGCTGGGTGACGGCGATGGTCAGCGGATCGGCCCCGTAGCCGGAGGCAAAGCCGGTGTTGGCCGCGCCCAGCGCGGACAGGATGGCGGGATGTGCCGGGCCGGCGTTATCCGAGGCAAAGAACATCTACAGCGGCTCCTCTATGATATGGTCTTCCCAATCGTCCTCGTGGATCTCGAATTCCGGGACGGTGCGGTTCTGCATGGAAACGCCCGCCCGGTGCACGCTGTCGGGATCGCCGGTGATCAGCGGATGCCAGGGGTACAGCGGCCGCCCCTCCCACAGCAGACGATAGGCGCAGGTCTGCGGCATCCAGTACATGTGCTGGTCCAGCGTCGCAGGCGTCAGCGAGATGCATTCCGGCACGAATTGGTGGCGGATGGGGTATTTCGCGCAACGGCAGGTGCTGTCGTCCAGCAGACGGCAGGCGACGCGGGTCAGGGCGACCTCCCCGGTGTCCTCGTCCTCCAGCTTGTTCAGGCAGCATTTGCCGCAGCCGTCGCACAGCGCCTCCCATTCCGGCGTCGTCATGCGGTTCAGCGGCACGGTTTCCCAGAAGCGCGGGCGCAACCCGCTGCGGTCGATGGGGTCGTCGGTCATACGTCGGACAGGATCTGCCGGGCGCGGGTGCAATCCGCGTCCATACGGGCGATCAGCGCGTCGAGGCTGTCGAATTTCTCTTCCGGGCGCAGGTAGTCGATCAGCGCCACGGACATCTCGCTGCCATAGAGATCACCCTTGAAATCAAACAGATAGGTTTCAAGGTTCGGTACGGTCCCGCCAAAGGTCGGGCGCAGGCCCAGCGAAGCGGCACCCTGGTAGCTGCCCCGATGCGGCCCGTCCAGCACGTCGGCCAGAACGGCATAAACGCCGAATTTCGGTTGGTGCAGCCCGTCGATGGACATGTTCGCGGTGGGATAGCCCAGGTCGCGGCCACGCTGGTCGCCGCGCACCACGCGCCCCTCCATCCGGTGCCAATGGCCCAGCATCGCGGCGGCGTCGCGGGGGCGTCCCTCGGCCAGCGCCTTGCGGATCGCGGTGGAGGAAATCTCCCCCGTATCGCCGGCCAGCAGCTCCGCCACCGACACACCAAAACCGCGTTCGGCGCCATGGGCGCGCAGCGTCTCGACGTTGCCGGCCCGGCCCTTTCCGAAGTGGAAATCCGCGCCGACGACGACATGGCGCAGGCCCAGCCCCTCGCAGATCACCCGGTCGATGAAATCCTCGGGCGAGAGCGAGGCGAGCGCCTTGTTGAAATTCAGCTCGTAAAGGACATCGACGCCCAGTTTTTCCAGCCGGTGCGCCCGCGCGGCGGGGCCGGTCAGGCGAAAGGGCGGGGCGTCGGGGGCAAAGACCTCGCGCGGATGGGGTTCGAACGTCAGCACGCCAAGGGGCGCGTCCAGGCGTGTGGCCTCGCTTCGAGCGATGTCGATCACGGTCTGGTGGCCCAGGTGGACGCCATCGAAATTGCCAATCGCGGCAGAGGCGCCGCGATCGCTGTCGGTGGTGTATTGATAATCCCGCACGATCCGCATGGAAAAACCGGTATACGCGCGCGCGATCGGGTGCAAGAGGCGCCCGGCGCGGCCACCCCGGTTCCGCAGCTGTCGCGCCCTGCGGGGCGCCGTCCAGTCAGCCGTCGCGTGGACCCTGCGCGGGCCGCAAACGCAGAATGCCGCCCCCGATCCGGGGACGGCATCCAGGCATCCGGCAGGCAGCGCCGCCTTACATCTCGGGGTAAAGGGGGAAGCGTGCGCAGAGGGTTGCAACCTCCTCGCGGACTTTGGCCTCGACCTCGGTGTTCCCATCCTCGCCGTTGGCGGCCAGGCCATCGACGACCTGGACGATCCAATCGGCGATCTGGCGGAATTCCGCCTCGGCGAAGCCACGGGTGGTACCGGCGGGCGCGCCCAGCCGCACGCCGGAGGTGACAAAGGGTTTCTCGGGATCGAAGGGGACACCGTTCTTGTTGCAGGTGATATGCGCCCGGCCCAGGGCCGCCTCCGCGGCCTTGCCGGTCACGCCCTTGGGCCGCAGGTCTGCCAGGCACAGGTGGTTGTCGGTGCCGCCGGAGACGATGTTGATACCGCCTTTCATCAACTGATCGGCCATGGCCTGGGCGTTCTTTACGACCTGGGCGGCGTAATCCTTGAACTCCGGTTGCAGCGCCTCGCGGAAGGCGACGGCCTTGGCCGCGATCACATGCATCAGCGGGCCACCCTGAAGACCGGGGAAGACGGCGGAATTCACCTTCTTGGCGATCGCCTCGTCATTGGTCAGGATGATGCCGCCACGCGGACCGCGCAGGGATTTGTGGGTGGTGGAGGTCACCACATCCGCGATCCCCACCGGCGAGGGGTGCACCCCGCCCGCGACCAGGCCCGCGATATGGGCCATGTCCACCATCAGGATGGCGCCGACCTCGTCCGCGATCTCGCGGAAGGCCTGCCAGTCCCAGACGCGGGAATAGGCGGTGCCGCCCGCCAGGATCAGCTTGGGCTTGTGCTCCAGCGCCTTGGCGCGGACTTCCTCCATGTCCAGCAGTTCATCTTGCTGGCGCACGCCGTAGGAGACGACGTTGAACCATTTGCCCGACATGTTCACCGGAGAGCCGTGGGTCAGGTGGCCGCCGGAATTCAGGTCCAGCCCCATGAAGGTGTCGCCCGGTTGCAGCAGCGCCAGGAACACCGCCTGGTTCATCTGGCTGCCGGAATTGGGCTGCACGTTGGCAAAGTTGGCGCCGAACAATTCCTTGGCCCGTTCGATGGCCAGGGTTTCGGCCACATCGACGAACTGGCAGCCGCCGTAATACCGCTTGCCCGGATACCCTTCGGCATATTTGTTCGTCATGATGGAGCCCTGAGCCTCCAGCACGGCGGCGCTGACGATGTTCTCCGAGGCGATCAGCTCGATCTCGTCGCGCTGGCGGCCCAGTTCGTCACGGATGGATCCAAAGATTTCGGGATCCCGCTCCGAAAGCGGGGCACTGAAGAAACCGGCGGTTTTCATGGCTAATCTCCTGACTGAGCTGTTGCCAGCGTCCTATCCGTTTGCCACGGCGGGCGGAAGGGGCGAAAGCGTCACGTCGCAGGGCGAAAGCGGTGCGGATCGGCGCGGGGCTGGCCCTTGCCGGACAGGTGTGCTTGTTTCGGAACGCAATGTCGGGCTTTGGAAACCGGGGCCCCTGGCCGGACCGGAACCGCAAGAGGGGGTGCCATGACCATAAAGCTTGCCTTCGTGGCCAGCCGGGGCCAATTGGCCAACGGTGCCAGGGAAGAACTGACCCGCCGCTATGGCGCGGTCCCCGAGGCGGAGGCCGACGTGATCGTGGCCTTGGGCGGCGACGGGTTCATGCTGGCCACGCTGCACCGCACCCAGCACCTGCCGGCACCC
This sequence comes from Pseudooceanicola aestuarii, assembly GCF_010614805.1. NCBI lineage: Bacteria > Pseudomonadati > Pseudomonadota > Alphaproteobacteria > Rhodobacterales > Paracoccaceae > Pseudooceanicola > Pseudooceanicola aestuarii. The sequence continues at coordinate 424,018 of NZ_JAAFZC010000001.1, read as the reverse complement.
GTCTACGGCATGAACCGGGGCACCGTGGGGTTCCTGATGAACGCCTATGATGCTGACGGCCTGGTCGAACGGCTGGGCCTCGCCCAGGAAGAGGTGATCAACCCGCTGGCCATGCGCGCCACCCGCGCCGATGGCCGCGTCATCGCGGGGCTGGCCATCAACGAGGTCTCGTTGCTGCGTGCCGGCCCGCAGGCGGCCAAGTTGAAGATCACTGTGGATGGCAAGTTGCGGATGGAAGAGCTGGTCTGCGACGGGGCGCTGATCGCCACCCCGGCCGGGTCCACCGCCTATAATTACTCCGCTCACGGGCCCATACTGCCGATCGGCTCTGACGTGCTGGCCCTGACCGCCATCGCGCCGTTCCGTCCCCGCCGTTGGCGCGGGGCGCTGCTGCCCAAGACGGCATCGGTGCGGTTCGATGTGCTGGAGCCGGAGAAACGCCCGGTCATGGCCGATGCCGACAACCGGTCGGTGCGCAACGTCACCTCGGTGGAGGTGCGGTCGGAACCGGAGGTCTCTCACCGCATCCTGTTCGATCCCGGCCACGGGCTTGAGGAACGCTTGATCCGGGAGCAATTCGTCTGAGGCCGGGTGTCGCTTTCGCCGGGGGGGAGGGGCGGCTGGCCTGTGCTGCGGGACATGCGTTGTGTCTGTATCGGCTGGGTCCGGCCGACGGGCCGTGAAAGACCTGTAGATCGGGGCCGCGTCGGGGAACTCTGCCCGCCCCAAACACGTTGTGGGGATGAAGCGCAGGACGCGCACCATCATCACAGGAGGCTCACATGAATTGGGACCGCATCGAAGGCAATTGGAAGCAGTTCAAAGGCAACGTCCAGGAAGAATGGGGCAAGCTGACCAATGACGATCTGGATCAGGCCCAAGGCAACCGCCAGCAACTGGTCGGCAAGATCCAGGAACGCTACGGCGTTGCCAAGGACGAGGCGGAGCGTCAGGTTGACGCCTTCGTGACCCGTCAGCCCGCTGAATGAACGGATAGGCGGCGGCAGGATGATCCTGCCCCCCGGCCCGTCCAATTCGGCCTGTCCAATTTCCGGCCGCCGGAGGGATATCTTCCGGCGGCCGTTTCGTGTCCGGCGTTCTGAGCCTGAGCCTGAGCCTGAGCCTGAGCCTGAGCCGGGGCGGGGCGGGGCGGATTTGAGCCGATGTCAGGGCAGGGCGATGCCCCACCCGGTCGCCACTCAGCCCCCGGCGTAGCCGATGCCGCGCAGCGCCACGGTGATCTCGTCCAGCACTTCAGGGTCGTCGATAGTGGCAGGCATCTTGAACGTTTCGCCATCGGCGATCTTGACCATGGTCGCGCGCAGGATCTTGCCCGACCGTGTCTTGGGCAGTCGGTCCACCACCACCGTCAGCTTGAACGCGGCGACCGGACCGATGCGGTCGCGCACCATCTGCACGCATTCGGCCGAAATCTCGGCCTCGGGGCGGTTCACCCCCTTGGTCAGGCAGACAAAGCCCACGGGCATCTGTCCCTTCAGCGGATCGCTGACGCCGATCACGGCGGTTTCGGCGACGTCGGGGTGGGCGGCAAGGACCTCCTCCATCGCGCCGGTGGACAGGCGGTGACCGGCGACGTTGATCACGTCATCGGTGCGCGCCATGATCCACAGGTAGCCGTCGGCGTCCTTCATCCCGGCGTCGCCCGTCTCGTAATAGCCGGGAAAATGATCGAGGTAGGATTTGCGGAACCGGGCTTCGGCATTCCACAGCGTCGGCAAGGTGCCGGGAGGCAGGGGCAACTTCACCGCGATCGCGCCCAGCTCGCCGGCTGGCATCTCGTTGCCGGCCTCGTCGAGGATCTGCACGTCGTAGCCGGGCATCGGCACGGAGGGGGAGCCGACCTTGACCGGCAATTTCTCGATCCCGGCGGGCATCCCGGCGATGGTCCAGCCGGTTTCCGTCTGCCACCAATGGTCGTAGACCGGTTTGCCCAACGTCTTCTGCGCCCATTCGATCGTGTCTGGATCGGCGCGTTCCCCGGCCAGAAAGACCGCCTTCAGGCAAGACAGGTCGTATTTCGCGATGAACTCTCCCTTGGGATCCTCGCGTTTCACGGCGCGAAACGCGGTGGGCGCGGTGAAGAAGCTCTTGACCTTGTGCTCCGAGATCACCCGCCAGAAGGTGCCGGCATCCGGGGTGCCCACGGGCTTGCCCTCGAACAGGACGGTGGTGTTGCCGTGGATGAGAGGGCCATAGCAAATGTAGCTGTGCCCGACGACCCAACCCACGTCGGAGGCGGCCCAGAACACCTCCCCCGGATCGACGTCATAGATGTTCTTCATCGACCAGTTCAGCGCCACCAGGTGCCCGGCGGTGGCGCGCACGACGCCCTTGGGTTGGCCCGTCGTGCCGGAGGTATACAGGATATAGGCCGGGTGGTCGCCCTCTACCGGCAGGCAATCGGCGGGTTCCACACCATATTGGAAGCCGTGCCAATTGACGTCGCGCCCCTCTACCAGCTTGGCGACCTCCTGTTCGCGCTGGAAGATGACGCAGAAATCGGGCTTGTGCGTGGCCTGTTCTATAGCCCCGTCGAGCAGCGGTTTGTAATGCACCACGCGCCCCGGTTCGACCCCACAGGAGGCGGCGATGATCGCCTTGGGTTTGGCGTCGTCGATGCGCACGGCCAGTTCGTGGCTGGCAAAGCCGCCAAAGACCACCGAATGCACTGCGCCGATGCGCGCGCAGGCCAGCATCGCCTCCATGGTTTCGGGAATCATCGGCATGTAGATGATGACGCGGTCGCCCTTCTCCACGCCCTTGGCGCGCAGGGCGCCGGCCAGGCTGGCGACGCGGTTGCGCAGCTCGGCAAAGCTGATCGTGCGCTTGGTGCTGGTGATCGGGCTGTCGTAGATGATCGCGGCCTGTTCGCCGCGCCCGGCCTCGACGTGGCGGTCGACGGCGTTCCAGCAGGTGTTGACCATGCTGTCGGTATACCATTCGTACAGCGGGGCATTGTCGTCATTCAGCGCGCGGCTGGGCTTGCGATCCCAGTCGATGGCCTCCGCCGCCTTCATCCAGAAGGCTTCGGGGTCCGATTGCCAGGCCGCGTAGACGTCCTTGTATCCCATGGCTTTCTCCTCCCTGAGCATTTCGGGGAAGGGTGCGACAGGGCGCGGGCAGGGGCAAGAGGCCAGCCCGCGCGGGGAAGGTTTTGGTGCAAGAAGTTTGCAATCCATAACCTTTCGGACCTGCAAATTTTTGCAAACCCGACGGGAATATTCAGGGATTGGCAAAGAAGTGGCGACTTTGCAAAAATCTGCTAAGTCGCCGTGACCCGGCCTCCCGATCCGATCAGCCGTAATGCGAAACCGGCGTGCCCGCGATGGCGGCCATGTTCAGCAACCCCCGCGAGGTGATGGAGGAGCTGACGATATGCGCGCAATTGCCCATGCCCATCAGGATCGGCCCGACTTCCAGCCCGCCGCCCTTCATCTTCAGGATGTTGCGCACACCGGATGCGGCATCGGAATGGGCAAAGATCAGCACATTTGCATTCATTTCCAACCGCGCGCCGGGAAAGACGCGCTGGCGCAGATCGGCGTCCAGGGCGGTATCGATGTTCATTTCGCCCTCGTAGATGAAATCGCGCGGCGCGCTGTCCAGGATCTCCATCGCGGCGCGCAGGCGCTGGGCCGTGCCGGTGTCCTGGTTGCCGAATTGCGACCGCCCGCACAGGGCGATCGAGGGTTTCAATCCAAAGCGGCGGACGTGCCGCGCGGCGCCGATCGCCGCTTCCGCGATCTGGGCGGGGCTGGGCTCGGCGTGACAATGGGTGTCCGCCAGAAACAGCGGCCCGTCTTCCATTATCATCATCGACAGCGCACCATGCGGGCGCTGCGTCGGGCTGCCCAGCACCTGCTGGATGTAGTTCAGATGCCAGCCGTATTCCCCGAAGGTGCCGCAGATCAGGCTGTCGGCCTCTTCCCGCCGGACCATGACGGCGCCGATGGCGGTGGTGTTGGTACGCATGATGGCGCGGGCGAGGTCGGGGGTGACGCCGCGCCGCTCCATGATCTGGTGATATGTGCCCCAGTAATCGCGGTAGCGGGGGTCGTTTTCGGGGTTAACCACGTGGAAATCCTGTCCCGGACGGATCTTCAGCCCGTGGCGGGTGCAGCGGTGGGCGATCACGTCGGGGCGGCCGATCAGGATCGGGTGTTCGGTGGTTTCCTCCAGGATCGCCTGGGCGGCGCGCAGCACGCGCTCGTCCTCACCCTCGGCAAAGACGATCCGGCGCGAGGCGGTGCGCGCGGCGTCGAAAACCGGGCGCATCAACAGCGCGGATTTGTAGACCGAGGAATTCAGCCTCTGGCGATAGGCGTCCAGATCCTCGATCGGGCGGGTGGCTACGCCGCTGTCCATCGCCGCCTTGGCCACGGCGACGGAAACGACCCCCGACAGACGCGGGTCAAAGGGTTTCGGGATCAGGTAATCGGCGCCAAAGGTCAGCGTCTCGCCACGATAGGCGGCGGCGGCCTCGGCGCTGGTGGTGGCCCGGGCCAGGGCGGCGATGCCCTCGATGCAGGCGATCTGCATCTCGTCGTTGATCTCCGTCGCGCCCACGTCAAGCGCCCCCCGGAAGATGAAGGGGAAGCACAGGACATTGTTGACCTGGTTCGGAAAATCGCTGCGCCCCGTGGCGATGATCGCATCGGGGGCGACCGCGCGCGCGGCCTCGGGCATGATCTCGGGCGTGGGGTTCGCCAGGGCGAAGATGATCGGCCGGCTGGCCATGCGGCCGACCATTTCGGGGCTCAGAACCTCGGGCCCGGACAGGCCCAGGAACAGATCGGCGCCCTCGATGGCCTCGTCCAGGGTGCGCAGGTCGGTGGACTGGGCATAGGCGGCCTTTTGCGGGGTCATGTCCTCCTCGCGGCCCGTGTGGATCAGCCCGTGAATGTCGCACAGCCATACGTTTTCGCGTCGTACGCCCAGTTTCAGCAGCATGTTCAGGCAGGCGATTCCCGCCGCCCCGCCACCGGTGGACACGATCTTGATGTCTTCGAACCGCTTGCCGGCGACGTGCAGGGCATTGGTGGCGGCGGCGCCGACCACGATGGCGGTGCCGTGCTGGTCGTCGTGAAACACGGGGATGTTCATCCGCTCGCGGCAGATCTTTTCCACGATGAAGCAATCGGGCGCCTTGATGTCCTCCAGGTTCACGGCGCCAAAGGTCGGGGCGAGGGCACAGACGATATCGGCCAGCTTTTCGGGGTCGGTCTCGTCGACCTCGATGTCGAAACAATCTATGCCGGCGAATTTCTTGAACAGGACGGCCTTGCCCTCCATCACCGGTTTCGATGCCAGCGCGCCGATATTGCCCAGCCCCAGCACGGCGGAGCCGTTGGAGATCACTGCCACCAGGTTGCCGCGCGCGGTGTAGTCGCGGGCGGTCTGGGCGTCGTCGCGGATATCCAGGCAGGCCTCCGCCACGCCGGGCGAATAGGCCAGGCTGAGGTCGCGGCCATTGGCCAGCGGCTTGGTGGCGCGGACCTCAAGCTTGCCGGGCTTGGGCAGCCGGTGATAGGCCAGCGCGGCGGCGCGCAGTGCGTCCTTGGAAGATGGCGTGCTCATCGGGTGTCCTTCCCTCCGGTGGGTAGTTTAGCATTAAACCACTTTCGCGACGGTGAGAAGTGGGGTCCGGCGTCCCGGCACCGGATCGGCTCGCGCCCCCTTGTCGGGCATCCCCTGCCACCCCCTCTTGACCGTCGCGCCCTTGACCCGCACACGCCTTCTGCGCAGGTTGCGCCCATCCCATGCCCCAACCCGAAAGGAAGCGGCACATGCAGCGCCTTCACCTTGTCTTCGGCGGTGAGCTGGTCGATCCGACCAAATCCACCTTCAAGGATGTCGAGGATATCCACATCGTCGGCATCTTCCCAGATTACGCTACCGCCTATGACGCCTGGAAGGCCGAGGCGCAGCGCACCGTGGACAATGCTCATATGCGCTATTTCATCGCCCATCTGCACCGCCTGCGCGACGAGGAAGCCGCCGCCTCGCCGACCGAAGAACTCGGCTAGGCGCGGGTGCCCCGCTCGGTCAGCCTGGCGGCCTACATGGCGCTCGCCGGGCGGGCGCGCCGTCCCCGTAGGGGGGAGGCGCAGGCCCGCCCGCGCGGCCCGCTGATCTGGCTGCATTGCCCGCCCGCCGCGCGCCAGGTCGCGCTGATGCAGCTGGTTCACCGCCTGCACCAGTCCTGGGCCGATGCGACGGTGCTGATGACCCATGACCCGGCAGGCGGCGGCGAGGGGCCGCGCGACGATCCGGCCGATGGTCCTGCCGCCGGGGATATTGTGCCGCCCCGGCCCGATCGTGACGGGCTGGAGAACATGGAGATCCTTCACCGGTCCGCCCCGCCCGAGGAAACGCGCGCGGTCCGCGCCTTTCTGGATCATTGGCAGCCGGATCTGTGCCTTTGGGCGCATGGCAACCTGCGCCCCGCGCTGCTGACCCTCACCGGCAAGCGGGGCATCCCCGCACTTCTGGTGGAGGCGGAGGCGGCCGGGTTCGATGACGCCCGCCTGCGCTGGCTGCCGGACATGAGCCGCAGCGTGCTGGATAACTTCGCCGCCATTTTCGCGGTGTCGGGCAATGCCCGGCGGCGGCTGGAACGGCTGGGCGCGCAGCCGGGGCGGATCACCGTCACCGGCCCGTTGCAGGACGCGGGTCCGGCCCTGTCCGGCGATGCGGAACTGCGCGACCAGCTGGCCGCCGACCTGGAGGGGCGGCCGCTTTGGCTGGCCGCGCAGGTGGCGCAAGAAGAGCTGTCGGTGGTGCTGGAGGCGCACCGTCGCGCCTCCCGGCTGGCGCATCGGCTGTTGCTGGTGCTGGTCCCCGACGACCCGGCCCAGGGCACCGCGATCGCGGCGATGCTGCGCGATGGTGGTTGGCGGGCGGAGCAATGGTCCGACGGTGCGATGCCCACGGACGAGACCCAGATCCTGCTGGCGGACACGGCGGGCGAGATGGGGCTGTGGTATCGTCTGTGCCCCGTTACCTTCATGGCCGGGTCGCTGCATCGCGGCATGTCAGGGCTGGATCCCTTTGCCCCCGCGGCGCTGGGGTCGGCAGTGATCTACGGGCCGCATATCCCCGCCCATATGGAAGCCTATTCCCGCCTGGTCCGCGCCGGTGCCGCCGCGCTGATCCGTGATGCGGAAGGTCTGGCCAATGCAGTGATCCGCCTGTCGGCCCCCGATGCGGCGGCGGAGATGGCCAGTGCCGGCTGGGAGGTTGTTACCCAGGGGGCGGAGGTCACGGACGCGGTGATGGACTGGATCGCGGCAACGATCGACGAAAGGCAGGCAGGCTGATGCGCGCGCCCGATTTCTGGAACCGCCCGGTCACGGCGCCCGGCCTGGCCGCCCGGCTGCTGTCGCCGCTGGGCGCGGCTTTTGGCCGCGCCACGGCCCGGCGGTTGGCGCGCGGCCGGCCGATCCGCCCCGGCGCGCCAGTGATCTGTGTCGGCAACCTGAATGCCGGCGGTACCGGCAAGACCCCCACCGTGATTGCGCTGCTGGAGGCGCTGTCGCGGCGCGGCGTGGCGGCGCATGTCGTTTCGCGCGGATACGGGGGGCGGATCACGGCGCCGACCCGCGTCGATCCGGCCCGCCATACCGCCGCCGACACCGGGGACGAACCGCTGCTGCTGGCCGCTTTTGCGCCCTGCTGGGTGGGAGGGGACCGGGCCGCTACGGCCCGTGCGGCGGTGGCCGCCGGCGCGCAGGTGCTGATCCTGGACGACGGGTTCCAGGATCCCGCACTGGCCAAGGATCTGTCGATCATCGTGGCCGATGCCGAGCGCGGTTTCGGCAATCAGCGCTGTATCCCCGCCGGCCCCCTGCGGGAGCCGGTGGCCAGCGGGCTGGCGCGGGCCGACCTGCTGCTGACCATCGGCGCCGCCGTGGCGCAGGAGCGGTTCGCCACCCGCTGGCCTGATGCCCGCGACATGACCCGACTGCGTGGCGCTCTGACCCCGTTGCAGACCGGGATGGACTGGCATGGGCTGCCGGTGCTGGCCTTTGCGGGGATCGGCCATCCGGCGAAGTTCTTTGCCACGTTGCGTGGCCTCGGTGCCGATCTGCTTCAGACGGAGGCACTGGCCGATCACCAACCGCTGAGCCCGGCCCTGATGCAGCGCCTGCTGCATGATGCGGCCCGCCAGGGCGCGCAGCTGGTCACGACGGAGAAGGACGCGGTGCGCCTGCCGCGCGCCTTGCAGCAGCAGGTGTTGACCCTGCCGGTGCGGCTGCGCCTTGACGACCCCGCGCCATTGGATGCGGCACTGGAACGCCTCCTGCCGGAATAGACAGGCCTGGCCGAGGGGATTGCCCGGCCAGGCCCCGCGTCACGGTGCGATAGGCGCGCTGAATGGGTGCGGGCGCTGCCCCGGCGCGGCTGACCCGTGCTTTGGCCCCTGGGGGCAAGGGGCTGCGGACGGGATCGCAGCACCCCCGCCGTGGGATCAGTTGGCGCACACCGGCCCCCACCGCGCCTTTTCGCACATAGTCCCGTAGAAGGGGGGGCGTTACAGCAGCCCCTCCGCCTGGAACAGCGCGGTCAGGTCGCCCTCCGGCCGGGCGCCGTAATGGGAGATCACCTCCGCCGCCGCGACACAGCCCATCCGGCCCGCAGTGGCCAGATCCGTCCCGGTGGCCAGGCCATAGAGGAACCCGGCCGCGAACAGGTCGCCCGCGCCGGTGGCATCCACCGGCACCACTTCGGTCACCGGCACCACGACCCGCTCCGCCCCGCGCAGCAGGACCACGTCCTGGCCGGAACGGGTGCAGACGACCAGCCCGCAATCGGCGGCGGCGGCGGTCAGCGCGTCTTCCAGATCCGCCACCTCGTACAGCGATTTCCACTCGTGTTCATTGCCGATCACGTAGTCCAGCTCGGTTACCAGCTGGCGGAAATCGGCGCGGTGGCGATCCACGCAGAACGGATCGGACAGGGCGATCCCGGCCTTGCCACCGGCGGCGCGGGTCAGGCGGGCCGCCGTTTCGAACGCGGCTTTCCCCTTGTCCTTGTCGTAGAGATACCCCTCAAGGAACAGCAGGGCGGCATTGGCTGCCACCTCTTCCGCCACGTCCTCCGGCCCCAGCTCCGCCGAGATGCCCAGATAGGTGTTCATCGACCGCTCCCCGTCGGGGGAGACGAAAATCATCGAGCGGGAGGTCGGCAACTCCCCGCCCGCCACCGGCGCGTTGACGAAATCGGTGCCGTCCTCGGCCATTTCGCGCGCGTAGAACTGGCCCAGTGCATCATCGCGCACCCGGCCGATGAACCCGGTTTTCAGGCCCAGATTTCCCAGCCCCGCCAGCGTGTTCGCGACCGAACCGCCCGGCGCCTGACGGCGGTTCTCCATGGCGCCATACAGCATCTCGCCCCGGTCGCGTTCGACCAGCTGCATGATGCCCTTCTGAATGCCCATCAAGTCCAGGAATTGATCGTCGCTTTGGCTGATCACGTCGACAATGGCATTGCCGATGCCGATCACGTCATATCGGGTCACAGGGTCTTCTCCTCGTACAGGCAGAGATCGCGGATCAGGCAGGCCGCGCATTTGGGTTTTCGCGCCACGCAGGTATAGCGTCCGTGCAGAATCATCCAGTGATGCGCGTGTAATTGGTAATCGGCGGGCACGTTGTCCTCGATCGCGCGTTCCACGGCCACGACATCCTTGCCGGGTGCGATGCCGCTGCGATTGCCCAGGCGGAAGATATGGGTATCCACCGCCTGCGCCGGGTAGTGCCACCACATGTTCAACACCACGTTCGCGGTCTTGCGCCCGACGCCGGGCAGGGATTGCAGGGCGGCGCGGGAATTGGGCACCTCGCCGCCATACTCCTCCACCAGAATGCGCGACAGTTTGATCACGTTCTTCGCCTTCTGACGGAACAGGCCGATGGTCTTGATATGTTCGGTCACGCCTTCCTCGCCCAGCGCCAGCATCTTCTCGGGCGTGTCGGCGATGCGGAACAGCTCTGCCGTGGCGCGGTTGACACCGGCGTCGGTGGCCTGGGCAGACAGGGCGACGGCCACCACCAGGGTATAGGCGTTGACGTGGTTCAGCTCCCCCTTGGGTTCGGGTTCGGCTGCGTGGAACCGCGCGAAGATCTCGCGCATGACGGGGTAGGAGAGTTGACGGGCCATGGTCCTGCTATGCCGTGTCCCGACCCGTCTGACAAGCGGTCCGGCCAGCACTGCTCCGAACCCGCAAGAAGCGGGTCGCGCGGTGGCGCCGCAGGGCGTAACCTGCCCGAAAGGAGATCGCCATGCCCGCCGCACCCGCACCAGCCGCCCCCCTGCACAACGCGCCCGCCCTGGCGTCGGCCACGTCGGAGGACGGCTACCACTACCACGTCATCCGCCGCGCCATCGAAGAGATCGACGCGGCCGACACGCCGCTGTCGCTTGAAGACCTCGCCGCCCGCATGGGGATGAGCCCGGCGCATTTTCAGCGCATCTTTTCCGCCTGGGCCGGGATTTCGCCGAAACGCTATCAACAATACCTGGCGTTGGGACAGGCGCGGCGGCTGTTGTCGGCGCGGTTCTCCACGGTGGAAGCGGCGCTGGGCGCCGGGCTGTCCGGGTCCGGGCGCCTGCATGATCTGTTTCTGCGCTGGGAGGCGATGAGCCCCGGCGAATACGCCCGAGGCGGGGCGGGGCTGACGCTGCGCTGGGGCTGGTTTGACAGCCCCTTCGGGGAGGTGCTGGCCATGGCGTCCGTTCGCGGCCTTTGCGGTCTGGCCTTCACCGCCGAAATGGGGCGCGATGCGGCGATGGCCGACATGGCCGCGCGCTGGCCCCGCGCCACGCTGACCGAAGATCCTGACGCCATCGCCCCATGGGTCGCCGCCGCGATGGCCCAGCGGGGGGAGACGCGGTTGCACCTGTTGGGCGCGCCCTTCCAGATCAAGGTCTGGGAGGCCTTGCTGACCGTGCCCAGCGGCCATGTCACCACCTATTCCGAGATCGCCCGCGCCATCGGCCATCCCCGCGCCCAGCGGGCGGTCGGCACGGCGGTGGGGCGAAACCCGGTCAGCTGGCTGATTCCCTGCCACCGGGCCCTGCGCAAGGGCGGCGCGCTGGGGGGCTATCACTGGGGCCTGCCGGTGAAACGCGCCATGCTGGCCTGGGAAAGCGCGCGGGCCGAGGCGGGGTAGCGCCACCCGCCCCTGCCCGTCGTCCTGCGAGCGGGGGAGGGGGGGCAACTTCCCCCCATGGGCTTGGCCTTGTGCCCCGAGATGCGGAAAATTCGTGGCGTGGGCGGGAACCAGCCGAAAGCTCGCGCGTTGTTCATTCCGGACGGGGGGCTGCGCGCCGCCTGGGATATGGATATGGACATGGAGAGGCCCGACCGCAGGGCCGAACATGAAAGGGCAGAGATGATTACCAATCGCAAACCGATCCTGGCGCTGTCGGGCGCCGCGCTGCTGGCGCTGGGCGCCTGCGCCGAAACCACCGCCAATGACGGCTACCGCAACACCCGTGGCGGCGCTGGTCTTGGCGCGTTGCTGGGCGCGGCCACCGGCGCCATCGTCAGCGATGACAAGGGCAAGGGCGCGGCCATCGGCGCCGTCGCGGGCGGCATCGCCGGCGCGGCCTACGGCTCCTTCCTGGACAAGCAGGAAGCGGAACTGCGCCGCGATCTGGGCGGCAACGTGCAGATCGTCAACACCGGCGATCGCCTGGTCGTGACCATGCCGCAGGACATCCTGTTCGCCACCGACAGTGCCGAGCTGACGGGCACGCTGCGCACCGATCTGCGCACCGTTGCCGCCTCGCTCAACCAGTATCCGCAGACCACCGTTCAGGTGATCGGCCATACCGACAACACTGGCGAGGCCTCCTATAACCAACAGCTGTCCGCCCGCCGCGCCAATTCGGTCGCGAGTGTCCTGCTGTCCAACGGCGTCTCGTCCTCTCGCGTTCAGGCCTTTGGCCGGGGCGAGGACCAGCCCCGCGCGTCGAACCTGACGCCCGATGGCCGCGCCCAGAACCGCCGGGTGGAGATCGTGATCCTGCCCACGACCTGATCCGGGCCGTCCCGGACCGGATGCAAACGCCCCGCCCCCTCGGTCGGGGCGTTTCGCGTTTTGGGACCCTTTATCTTTTCCTGCCCCGTACGCAGGGGGGGCGCCTTGATCGGGCATCAGGGCGGGAACGCGACGGCAGGGACACGAAACCTCACGCGGGCCTTGCCAACCGCGCCCGGCCTGTTGAGATTGGCCCAAACGGAGGATCCCATGACAGACCTGCGCAATGCGGCTCGGGACGTGCGGCTGAATGCCCATGCGCCCTATTCCAACTTCAAGGTCGGCGCCGCCCTGCGCAGCACCGACGGCAACACCCATGTCGGCTGCAATGTCGAGAATGTCGCCTATCCCGAGGGGACCTGCGCCGAGGCCGGAGCCATCGCGGCGATGATCGCGGCGGGTGACACCGCAATCGCCGAGATCTGCGTGATCGCCGACAGCCCCAGCCCCGTGCCGCCCTGCGGTGGCTGCCGGCAGAAGATCGCGGAATTCGCGGCGCCGGACGTGGCGGTGCGCCTGTTCACCACCGATGGCGCCGAAACGGTGATGAGCGTGGCAGAGTTGCTGCCCGGCCGGTTCGAGGCAGGCCATATGGATCGCGCCTGATGGCCGTCCCCGGTGATGCGCCCGGTGGCGTGCCTGCCACGGGCACGCCAAGCGCCCGCGCCATCCTGGCCCGGCTGCGCGATGGTCAGCGGCCCGACCGTGCCGCGCTGGACTGGTTTGCGCGCGGCCTGGCGGATGGCACGGTCAGCGATGCGCAGGCCGGTGCCTTTGCCATGGCCGCGCTGCTGAACGGGCTGGGGGATGACGGGCGCGTCGCCCTCACGCTGGCGATGCGCGACAGTGGCGATGTCCTGGGCTGGGATCTGCCTGGCCCGGTACTGGACAAGCATTCGACCGGCGGGGTGGGCGATTGCACTTCGCTGGTGCTGGCACCCGCGCTGGCGGCTTGCGGCGCCTATGTGCCGATGATTTCCGGCCGGGGGCTGGGCCATACCGGCGGCACGCTGGACAAGATGGAGGCGATACCGGGCCTGTCGACCCAGCTGACCGAACAGCGTTTTCGCCGGGTGGTGGGGGATGTGGGCTGTGCCATCGTCTCGGCCACCGGGGACATCGCGCCTGCGGACCGGCGGCTATATGCCGTGCGCGACGTCACCGCGACGGTGGAAAGCCTGGATCTGATCACCGCCTCCATCCTGTCCAAGAAGCTGGCGGCGGGGCTGGAGGGGCTGGTGCTGGACGTCAAGATCGGCACCGGCGCCTTCATGAAGACGCTGGCGGACGCGCGCGCCCTGGCCGGGGCGCTCGTCTCCACCGCCAATGCGGCCGATTGCCCGACGGTCGCCCTGATCACCGACATGAACCAGCCGCTGGCCCCCGCGCTGGGAAACGCGCTGGAGGTGGCCGAGGTCATGCGCGTGCTGACCGGGCAATCCCGGGGGCCGCTGCTGGACCTGTCCGCCCGGCTGGGGGGCGAAGTGTTGGCCGGCGCCGGTCTGGCCGAGGACGCGCAGGACGGCGCCGACCGAATGCGCATCGCCATTGATGACGGGCGCGCCGCCGAGAATTTCGCACGTATGGTTGCCGCGATGGGCGGGCCGCAGGATTTCGCCGGCAGCTGGACGCAATCCTTGCCCGAGGCGCCGGTGATCCGCGAAGTCCCGGCCCCGCGCGCCGGCTACGTCGCCGCCATGCAGGGGGAGGCTCTGGGCCTCGCCGTCGTCGCCCTGGGCGGCGGACGCCAGGTCGAGGGCGATGTGATCAACCCCGCCGTCGGCCTGGCCGGGCTTCCCCGGCTGGGCACATGGGTGGAGGCCGGACAGCCCCTTGCGCAGGTTCACGCGGCGCGGGAAGATGCGGCGGATCGGGCGGTGGCCGCCGTCCATGCCGCGATCACGCTGGGCCCGGTGGCCGAAGACACGCCGCCGCTGGTGCACGAAAGGGTGGGATGATGGCACGGGCCTTTCTGGTGGTGATGGACAGCGTCGGTATCGGCGGCGCGCCGGATGCCGATCAATTCTTCAACGGGCACCTGCCCGACACGGGTGCCAACACGCTGGCCCATATCGCCCAGGCCTGTGCCGAGGGTCGGGCCGAGGACGGCCGCAGCGGCCCGCTGCGGCTGCCGCATCTCGACAGTCTGGGCCTGGGCGCCGCCAGCGCGCTGGCCACCGGAGAGACGCCGCCGGGCCTGGGCGCGCCCCGGCGCGGCATCCATGCCGCCGCCAGCGAGATCAGCCGCGGCAAGGACACGCCCTCGGGCCATTGGGAACTGGCCGGCGTTCCGGTGCCCTGGGATTGGCACTACTTTCCCGACACCGGCCCTGCCTTCCCCGACGATCTGGTGGCAGACGTTTGCCGCCTGGCCGGGACCGACGGCCTTCACGGCAATTGCCACGCCTCCGGCACCGCGATCATCGCCGAACATGGCGCGGCGCATATGCGTGACGGCTGGCCAATCTGCTATACCTCTGCCGACAGCGTGTTCCAGATCGCCGCGCATGAAGAGAGTTTCGGCCTCGATCGGCTGCAACGCCTCTGTGCCGATCTGGCGCCGACGCTGCATGCGATGAAGGTCGGGCGCGTGATCTCCCGCCCCTTTGTCGGCGTGCCAGGGGCGTTCACCCGCACTGCCAACCGCCGCGATTTCGCCATCGCCCCGCCCGCGCCCACGCTGTGCGACTGGGTCACCAGCGCAGGGCGGACGGTTCACGCGGTGGGCAAGATCGGCGATATCTTCTCCATGCGGGGGATCAGCGATGTGGCCAAGGGGCCGGATGCGCTGTTGATGGAACACCTCCTCCGCTTGACGGAGGAGGCCGGGGACGGCAGCCTGACCTTTGCCAATTTCGTAGAATTCGACAGTCTTTATGGCCATCGGCGCGATGTCTCGGGCTATGCCCGCGCGCTGGAATGGTTCGACGCTGGTGTCGGGCAACTGCTGGACCGGCTGCGCCCCGGTGACATGCTGCTGATCACCGCCGACCATGGCAACGACCCGACCTGGCCCGGCACCGACCACACCCGCGAACGGGTTCCGGTGCTGATCGCCGGGCTGGGGCAAGGGGCCGGGGGGCAATGCGCCTTTGCCGATGTCGCCGCTACCGTCGCCGCCCATCTGGACGTGCCCGCCCAAGGGCCGGGAAGGAGTCTGATTTGACCGAACCCATGGATTTCGCCGCCCTGCCCAAGCTGGAGCTGCACCTGCATCACGAGGGCGCCGCCCCGCCCGATTTCATCCGCCGTCTGGGTCAGGAGAAATCGGTGAACCTGGAAGGAGTGTTTGACGAGGCGGGGAATTATGCCTTTCGCGACTTCGTGCATTTCCTCCAGGTTTACGAGGCCGCCACCGCCGTTCTGAAGACGCCGGAGGATTATGCCCGCCTGACCACCGCGATCCTGGAAGAAAGCGCCGCCAACGGCGTGATCTACACCGAAAGCTTCATCTCGCCGGATTTCTGCGGCGGTGGCGACGTTGGCGCCTGGCGCGAATACCTTGCCGCCATTCGGGAGGCAGCGGATGCCGCCGAACGCGCCCACGGCATCGTGTTGCGCGGCATCGTCACCTGCGTGCGCCATTTCGGCCCGGAGCAGGCGAAACGCGCCGCGCTGTGTGCGGCGGAGACGGCGGGCGACTGGATCGTCGGCTACGGCATGGGCGGCGATGAGGGGAAGGGCCGCCCGCGCGACTTCGCCTGGTCCTATGACCTGGCACGGGAGGCCGGGCTGCGCCTGACCGTCCATGCGGGCGAATGGGGCGGTCCACGCTCGGTGGTCGAGGCGCTGGATGATCTGCGCGTCGAACGCATCGGCCACGGTGTCCGCGCGATCGAGGATCCCGCCCTGGTGAAACGGCTGGCCCGCGACGGCATCGTGCTGGAGGTCTGCCCTGGCTCCAACGTGTCGCTGGGCCTCTACCCGGATGTGGCGCGCCACCCGATCCGCATGTTGCAGGAGGCGGGAGTGAGGATCACCGTCTCTACCGACGATCCGCCGTTCTTTCACACCACCATGGCGCAGGAATACGATGCCCTGCACCGCGCTTTTGGCTGGGAGGCCGAGGCGTTCGCGCAAATCGCCCGCACCGCCCTTGACGCGGCCTTCTGCAACGAGGACACGAAAGTCCAGATCGCCAAGAAGCTGGAGACCGCCTGATGTCCGAAGAATTCAACAACCTCACCGTGGTGAAACATCCGCTGGTGCAGCACAAACTCTCGTTCATGCGCAAGGCCGATACCTCGACCGGGGGGTTCCGGCGCCTGCTGCGGGAGATCAGCCAGTTGCTGGCCTACGAGGCGACGCGCAACCTGGACATGACCACCATGCGCATCGATACCCCGATGGAGCCGATGGACGCCCCGGTTCTGGACGGGAAGAAACTGGCTCTGATCTCCATCCTGCGGGCGGGCAACGGGCTGCTGGACGGCGTACTGGAGCTGATCCCGGCGGCGCGGGTCGGCTTTGTCGGGCTGTACCGGGACGAAGAAACCCTGCAACCGGTGCAATATTACTTCAAGGTGCCCGACGAGATGCAGAATCGACTGGTCATCGCGCTGGACCCGATGCTGGCCACCGGCAACAGTTCCGCGGCCGCCGTGCAATTGTTGAAAGACGCCGGCGCGACCAATATCCGGTTCATGTGCCTGCTGGCCGCCCCCGAAGGGGTGAAGCGGATGCAGGAGGCCCATCCAGACGTGCCCATCATCACCGCGTCGCTGGACAGCCACTTGAATGAAAAGGGTTATATCGTTCCCGGACTTGGCGATGCAGGGGACCGGATGTTCGGCACGAAATAGGCGGGGGCGCTTTACTCACAGGCGGAATTTTGTCACACTCCAAGCTGCATCTGCGGGGGATGATGATGAAGTTTCTGAAATTCGCGACGCTGTGCCTGGTGGCGGCCTCGCTGGGTGGTACGGCGCTCAACGCGCAAAGCCTGCGCAGCGATGACGGCCCGGCGGAATTCCCGCCCGCCAGTTTCGCGGGCAAGCAATACGTGGACAGCAAGGGCTGTGTCTATGTCCGGGCGGGCGTCGATGGCGCGACCACCTGGGTGCCGCGCGTGGCGCGCAATCGCAAGGTGATCTGCGGGTTCAAACCCACGGAGATCGCCAATGCCGGGGCCCCGGCGCAGAAACCTTCGGGCCCGGCGCCGGTAACAATCACGGCGGCCGCCCCCGAAATCGGCGGGAAATCCGCGCCTGCCGCCACCACCGGCACTGCGGCGCAGCCGCGCGCGCAGGCCCGCGCCACCACCCGGCAGATGCCGTCCTCCAAGCCGCTGCCGGTGGTGCGGACGCCGCAGCGTATCGCCAGCGTCCGCGCGATGAAGCCCGAGGGCCGGATCGTGCAGCTGCGCACCACGCCGCAGGTCAATCGCCCCGCCCCGTCCGCCAGCGTACCGCGCCCCAGCTATCGCGGCGCGGCCGTGAGCGCCCAGCCCGGCTATCGCCGCGTGTCCATCGCCCCGTCCCCCGCGCCGCGCGTTGTCCATGCGCCCGCCCCGATGGCCCCGGTCCGTGACCGTGCGCCCATCGCCCAGGGGGGCGTGGCCTGTCCGAACCTGTCACCGGTGGGCCGGCGCTACGTGTCGACCCATGGCGGGCGGTACACGGTGAATTGCGGCCCATCGGATTACCCGGTGCGGGTCGCCGCCGGGTCGCGGACGCCCGGCGCGCTGCCCGTGCCGCAGGCGGACTATGCTCCCGCGCCGCGCATTGCCCTGACGACGGTGCCCCGGACAGAGGTGCGGCGCGTCGTGCCCGCGCGCGTGGTGCAGCCGCATCAGGTCAGCCCGCGCGCCACGATCATGCCGCGCCATGTCTACGAGAACCGGGTGTTGTCGACCACGGGCGTCCGCGTTCCCAAGGGCTACAAACCCGCGTTCGAGGATGATCGCCTGAACCCCTATCGCGCGATGCAGACCTTTGCCGGCAAGGCGCAGATGGACGCGATCTGGACCCAGGAGGTGCCCCGCCGTCTGGTCCGCGTGGAAGCCGTGCCGCAGGGCGATCCGCGCCGGGCGCAGGCTGGGGCCAATCCGCATAGCGTGGGCTTCTACATCCCGCCGCCGGGTCAGGCGATGCGTGCGCCGATCGTCTCCAGCCAGGGCGTGGGGCGAAGCGCGGGCGTGCGCGTGGTCAACCGGGCCGTGCGCAGCCATGCCGGAGCGGGCCGCGCCCCGAACCTGCCGGGCTACCAGGCGCCGGCGGCGCGCACTCCCTATCCGCAGATCGCGCCGGGCAGCCTGCGCTAGGATCGCGCGCTGGGGGGGGCGTCCGGTCGAAGCCATCACGACGGCGGGCCATCGCGGCCCGCCGTTTGCTTGTCCGGGTTGGGGCACATCGCGGCGTCGAGTAGCGGACTCGATCGTCGCGACGCCGCCGCTGCACGTGGCATCAGGATCTCGTGCCGCAACCTCCCACGCCTTTGGTTTGTGCTGCGGTCGTGCCGTGCAGCAGGCGCCTATTGCGCGGCGACGTCGGGGTTTGGCGTCGCCTGATCTTCTGTACCGCTGCTGATCGTGCTGTCGGTTTCGACACCGCCCCCGGCCCCGGACTGGCGTTCCAGCGCGATCAGCCGTTCCTTGCGCCACAGCCCGCCGCCATAGCCGGTCAGCGATCCGTCGGAGCCGATCACCCGGTGGCAGGGCACGATCAACGCCAGCTGGTTGGTTCCGTTGGCACGGGCGACGGCGCGCACCGCCTCGGGCCGGCCGATCTGTCGGGCGATGCGGGAATAGCTGCGCGTCTCCCCGGCGGGGATCTCACGCAAGGCCTGCCAGACCTGCCGGGCAAAGGGCGTGCCGTGCAAGGTCACCGGCGTCTCGAACCGGCCAAGGTGTCCGGCGAAATAGCGCTCCAGCTCCGTGGCGATCCAGTCGGTGGGCGGCAGGCGGCCCAGGCCCAGGGAACCACGCGCCGCCGCGCGCAGCTTCTTCAGCTCGGCCGGCAGGGCTTTGCGGTCAAGGAACTCCAGCAGGTGCAGGCTGCGCTGATCGGCCACGGCGATCATCGGCCCCAGCGGGGTGGCGATCCAGTCGGCGCGCAGCAATTCCTGTCCGGTCAAATGCCCCGGCGCTACGCCCAATAGCCGCGCAAAGGCTGTCCGAAATCCGCTGGCGCTGTCAAACCCGGCCTCCAGCTGGGCGTCGATGACACGCTCCCCGGCCTTCAGCGCCTCGAAGCCGCGACGCAGGCGGGTCTGGCGCGCCATGTCCAGAAAGGTCATCCCGTAGTGGCGTTTGAACACCCGCCGCACGGTCGAAGGGTCATGCCCCATCGCCGCCACGCAGCGCTCGGTCCAGCGTCGGTCCGGCGTGGCTTCCAACGCCGTGACCAGCTTGGCGATCAACGGATCGGCGGTCCCGGCCGGACGCAGCGGGTGGCAGCGTTTGCAGGGGCGGTACCCCTCCTCCATGCAGCGCGCGACCGAAGGAAGGAACCGACAATTCGCCGCCTTGGGTTTGCGCGCCGGGCAGGTCAGGCGGCAGAATATCCCGGTGGAGGTCACGCCGACCCAGGCCCGCCCCTCGAAGGCGGCATCGCGGGCGCAGAGCGCGGCATAAAGCGTGTCAAAGGGGGGCATCGTCATCATGATTGCCGGAATAGCTGATTCTCCGCTGGCGGGGGGCCGCAAATCGGGCAGGGATATGGGCGGCGTCTGAACGCGGCGGACGGGCCATGCGGCGCCGGGGCCAAAGGGCTGTCAGGCGAGGCTCAGCCGCTGCAAATGGATTGCAGGCGCAGCCAGTCGCCGTCGCGCAGGATCGGCGCGTCGCTGCCACCGGGGAAGGGGTCGGCCTCGATCAGGCCCAGCACCTGCTCCCCGGAGGGATCGCGGGCCAGCGCATAGGGGGTGGAGCGGATTCCGGCGCGGGCAAAAGCCTTGAGCAGGGCGGCATCGGTCAGCGCGGTGGCGGGCGTGGCCAGGAGCCATTCGGCGTGACGGCGTAGCTGCGGGCCGCTGAGCGCGCCGGTGGTCAGCAGCCGGACAGCGCCGCGCAGGCCGGTCTGGTCCAGCAGCCGGGCCATCGGATCGACCTGCTGGCTGCGCAGCCGCTCTGCCACGATGAAACCGGCGGTGATTTCGGGGTCTTCGTGGTTTTCCACGGTGCCGCGATCCAGCAGGATCACCCGGCCAGGCAGATGCAACGAGGTGCGAACGCCCCGTGGCATCACCCGCAGCGCGGGCGTGGGGCGGTTGCCGGCGATGCGCTGCGCCAGCCGGTCAAGCGCCTGTTGCCCGCCGCCCTGCGTGCAGGCCGGACCGGTGAGGCGCTGCACCTCGCCCAGCAGCTGGCGGCCGATCTCCTCCCGCTTGACCTGGGGCAGGACGGACAGGGCATGCGATTGCAGCGCGCCGGGCAACCACAATGTGGCCGCCAGCGCCAGAACCAGCACGGTCAGGGTGACGATCACCAGCCGCAGGCGCCCGCGCCGGGGTCTTCGCCGCTCGACCGAGGCCAGCACACGGTCCAGAGAACGGATCATCTCCGCCTCGTCGCCGGCCAGTTCCAGCGTTTCGTTCGGGTCGCCGTCGGGGTGGTATATCGCCGGATCCTCGCCGGGATTGGCACGGGTCAGCGCAGCCAGCGACCAATGTGCCAGCGGCCGGTCAGCCATGTCGGTGAGGATCAGCGTCGCATCGCCCAGAGAGACGATCACGTCGCGCCGCTGTGCCCCGGCGTCTGCGCGCCACAGGCCCGCGGCCTCCAGCCGCTGATACTCCGTCAAAGCCGTCATCGCCGGGCCTGCTCCGCCTCTTGGTCGGGGGCAGGGTATCATGGGGCGGTACGGGGCCGCAATCGCGTGCGGCACCGCGTGGTCCCTCGTCTGTTGCCCCCGACACCGGGGGCCATGCCTCAGCCCGCCTGCAACCGGCGGCGCAGTTCGAATTTCTGTATCTTGCCGGTCGATGTCTTGGGCAATTCGCCGAAGATCACCGCCTTGGGCGTCTTGAACCCGGCCAGCCTGCTGCGGGCAAAGGCGATGATTTCGGTGGCATCGCCGGTCTGTCCCTCCTTCAGCTCGACAAAGGCGCAGGGGACTTCGCCCCACGTGTCATCGGCCTGCGCCACCACGGCGCACAGCGACACGGCGGGATGCGCCATCAGCACCCCCTCCACCTCCACCGAGGAGATGTTTTCCCCGCCGGAGATGATGATGTCCTTGGCCCGATCGGCGATCTGGACATATCCGTCGGCATGGCACACGGCGATGTCGCCGGAATGGAAATACCCGCCGGCAAAGGCCTGCTCCGTCGCTTCGGGGTTCTTCAGATAGCCCTTCATCACACCGTTGCCGCGAAACATGATCTCTCCCTGCGTCGTGCCGTCAGCGGCCACCGGGGTCATGCGGTCGTCCATCACGGTGATCTGATCAAAGGCCGGCATCGGCACGCCCTGCCGGGCCTTGACGGCGGCACGGTCGTCGCCTTCCAGGTGACCCCACAGATCGTCGTCCCAGGTGCATTCGGTGGCGGGGCCGTAGGTTTCGGTCAGCCCGTAGACCTGCGTCACGTTGAACCCCATCTGTTCGATCCGCGCGAGGGTCGCGGGGGCAGGCGGCGCCCCGGCGGTAAAGACCTCCACCATCTGGGGGAAGCTGCGGCGCTCCTCCTCCCGCGCGTTGATCAGCATGTTCAGCACGATCGGAGCGCCGCCGAAATGGGTCACCCCCTCGTCCGCGAATGCGTCGAAGAGAGCGCTGGCGGTGATGTCGCGGCAGCAGATCAGCGTGCCGCCCAGCAGCGGGATCATCCACGTGTGGCACCAGCCGTTGCAATGGAATAGCGGCACGATGGTCAGGTAGCGCGGATATAGCTGCATCCGCCAGGACAGGATCTGGCCCATGGCGTTCTGATGCGCGCCGCGATGGTGATAGACGACGCCCTTGGGCCGGCCGGTGGTGCCGGAGGTGTAGTTCAGGGCGATGCTCTCCCACTCGTCTTCGGGCATGATCCAGTCGAAATCGGGATCGCCCTCTGCCAGAAGGGCCTCGTATTCGGTGTATTTGCTTCCGGCGGGATAGCCCGACTGGTCATCTGCCACCTCGATCACCAGTGGAGCGGGGCCTTCCATCAGGGTGAACGCCTCCTCTGCCACGGAGAGGAATTGCGGATCGATCAACAGCACCCTGGCCCCGCCATGGTCCAGGATATAGGCCACGGTCCCCGCCTCCAGCCGGGTGTTTATCGTGTTCAGCACCGCACCGCAGGCGGGCACGCCGAAATGCGCCTCTGCCTGGGCGGGCAGGTTGGGCAGCATCGTGGCCACCACTTCCCCTGATGCCACGCCCCGCGCCATCAGCGCCGAGGCAAGGCGGCTGACCCGCCGGGCGTAATCGCGATAGGTGATGCGGAAGGTGCCATGCACCAGCGCTTCGCGCTCCGGCCAGATCATCGCCGCGCGGCGCAGGTTGGTCAGCGGGGTGAGGGGTACGTAATTGGCGCGGGTCTTGCCCAGGCCCGTCTCGTCAGCCATCCAGCCCATCGGTCTCGTCTCCTCCTGTTAATGTCTACCGGGATAGCGCAGGAACGGGGGGCTGGGAACGGTTTCGCGTGGCGGGGGGTGCCTATGGTGGACACGATGACTTAACGTGGCGCCATGATCCTGTCGCGCGGCCGCAATTTTCTGTTCATCCACATCCCCAAGACCGGCGGAACCTCCATGGCGCTGGCTCTGGAAAGTCGCGCAATGCGCGATGACCTGATGCTGGGAGACACGCCAAAGGCGAAAAGGCGCCGCCGGAAGTTGCAAGATGCCCAAACGCGCGGCCGTTTGTGGAAGCATTCCACCCTGGCAGACCTGGAGGGCCTCGTTGACGCACAGGAAACGGACAGCCTGTTCATTTTTACCCTGGTGCGCAATCCTTGGGATCGGCTTTCCAGCTATTACCATTGGCTCCGTCTGCAATCGTTCGATCATCCCGCCGTTCACCTGTCGAAGGCGCTCGATTTTTCTGCGTTCATTCGGTATCCGGCAATTGCGAAATCCATACGCGCAAACCCGGCGCGCACATATTTGTCGACCAGCGCAGGCGAGGAGAAATCCAGCCTTTACATCCGGTTGGAGCGATTCGAAGAGGATGCCGTGCCGCTCTGGCGTCATCTTGGTTTCACCCTGACGCTGCCGCGCATCAACCTGTCCGGTTCTGTGTCAAGTGGGGGCGCCAATCTGTCCAGATCCGACCGTATTTTCATATCGGAACTGTGTTGTGAAGATATCGCGAGATTTGAATACAGCGCCCCGGAATAGCGATTAGTTCTGTCCATTCTTCCGAGCTGTGCAAAACGCCGGATTGGCGCCGGTTCAGGAAACAATGCCACGATTGGGTCAGATTCGGATCAAAGCTGTGTCGCAATGAACACCCCTAATGGTTGCATAGACAGTCGAAAACGGCGCTATTAATCGGGAACGAGAACATGTTTGCAGAAATCATGAACAAGCAAAGACCTACAAAGAGGATGGCAGAAACGACCGGCGCATATGACACGGGCTTCCTGGCGGATCTTCTGAAATCACCGGACACCTCCTCGGAGGGTGGCACCGTGTCGGGCATTCTGGCCGGCACCCGCGTCGCCACCTCGGTCGGCTGGCAGCTGATCGAAAACATCCGCGAAGGCGATGCGGTCCTGACCTTTGACAACGGCCTGCGCAAGGTCCGCGCGATCAAGCGGACCCGCCTGTGGGAAGGCGACGGGCTGTGCCCGCGCCAGTTCCAGCCCTTTTGCGTGCCCGCCGGCGCCTTGGGCAACCGCGAGGAAATGCTGGTCCTGCCGCGCCAGGGCGTGCTGGTGGAAAGCGACGCGGCAGAGAACGCCTTGGGCGATCCCTTCGTCCTGGTTCAGGTCAGCGCACTGGCCGGAACCTGCGACATCGCGCGCCGCGCCCCCGACGCCCCGATCGAGGTGCTGACCCTGCATTTCGACGAGGACGAGATCGTGTTCTCCAGCAACGGCGCCCTGTGCATCTGCCCCGCCGTGGGGGACATGCTGCAACGGGTGTTCCGCATCACGCGCGAAGAAACGGCCGAATACCGTATGCTGACCACCGACACCTCTGCCGCCCTGATCGAAGACATCGCCTGGGAGCTTGAGGAAAAGTGGGCGATGACCCTGAACGGACGTCGCACACGCCGCTGAGGATCAGGCAAGCGCCTGAAGGACAAGTTGGCCGGAGGCGATGGCAATCAGCGCCCCGGCCAACAATTCCAACAGGGCGAGTGTTCGACGGGGCCGGAGGGCTCCGGGCAGGGCGGCCGAAAGGCGCTCTGCCGTTCCCGCGCGCAGGAACACCGACAACAGCGCGATCGTGACGGTAAACATCGCAACGCCCAGCCCGATGGCAAAGGTGCCCGCGATTCCCGCTCCCAGGATGTCCATCCGCCAAGTCAGCACCATCAGGAACAACGCACCGGTACAGGGGCGCATGGCAATCGCCCCGATCAGCAGCACAGCCTCGCGAAAGGATCGCAGGTTCTCGGCCTCTTCGACCGTGGGGCCATGCCGGTGACCGCATTCGCAGGTCCCGTTCTCTCCGTGGTCGTGCGTGTGGCCGTGAGCGGGATCGGTGCCAAGGTCATGCGCATGGACTTGATCCCGGGCGCCGGCCCCAGGGGAGGTACCGCCAGGGGACATGCCCTGCGGACGCAGGCTGCGCCACAGGCGCCGCAGGCCCCGAAACGCCAGCCAAAGCCCGATCAGCGCGATCGCACCATAGGACGCCGGGGCCAGCCAATCCTCGGTCACGCCCACCAGCGCCTCCCGCGACAGATTCAGCGCCGAGACCCCGGCCAGCACCAGGATCACCGCGCTGGCCGATTGCGCCAGGCTGGAGACCAGCGCCAGCGCCGCCAGCCGCAACGCGCTGACCCGGCGCGCCAGCCCGTAGCCGCCGATCAGGATCTTGCCATGGCCCGGCCCCGCCGCGTGAAAGAACCCATAGGTAAAGCACAGGCCCAACAGCGCACTCAGCGCCGCCGGATCGCCCGCGCGCAACGCCCGCAACGTGCCGGCCATGGCGTTCTGCGCATCGCGCTGGCCCTCCGCCGCCCAGACGGAGATCCGCGCCATGCCGCCCTGGCCCCACAGCAGCCAGGCGATCCACAGCGCCCCCAACAGCGGGATCACCGGCAAAAGGCGGAACCACAGCGGACGGGGTGCCGTGCGATCCTCGGTCTGGCGAAGCAGGGTCATGTGCGGCCTCCGCAGGTCAGGGTGATCGTTTCGGCGAAGGTTTCGCCGACTTGCGGCACGTCATCGGCGTCGCGCGGCAGCTCTGCCATCTTCTCGGCCAGCGCGACGTAGCTATCGGTCCGGACCGGCTTGGTGATCGCGGCGCGGCAAGGGCCGGTGACGGTGACGCCACCGCCCAGGTCATAGGCGGTGTAGAAGGACGGGTCATAGGCCTTGACCGTCAGGCCCGCCGCTGGAACCGGTGTGGTCAAGGCGCGGAAATGGCGCGACACGACGCGCCCGTCCTCGAATTGCGCCCCCCGGTTCTGCGGCGCTTCCAGCGCCACGGGGGCACCGTCCCGGGCGAGGTACAGATCGCCCTCGAACCCTTCGATCCAGTTCAGGTCGAAGCCGGACAAGCGGGCCTCCTCCGCGCCGGTCAGCACGCCATCATATTCGGGATCCAGCGCCATGTCGTCCAGCACCAGCATCGAATACATCTGGTCGTAGGCCCAGGACACCTCGACCCCGGTCAGTTGCCCATCGGTATCCACCTGGAGGGTCAGCGCCGTCTCGATGAAGATATGAGGATGGGCCTGCGCGGGCGGGGATGCCTGAAACAATGCGGCCGCGGCCAGGCCGGCCAGCAGGCGGCAGCAGGCGGTGCGGAGAGCCAAGGGGGTACGTCGGGTCAATGCCATGGTGCCCCTGATAGCCTCCGCGCGGGGTTCGGCAAAGGGGCTGATGGTCGCGCCACCCCAGGGCGGGCGATGCCCGGCAAGGTTCCGCCGTCGCCGCTATTTCAGCTGGCTGTCCTTGGACCCGCGCCGGTTGAAGCCGCCGCGCGCGATGCGGCGGGGGTCACGTTCGGATTGGCAGTCGATGCACAGCTTTACCCCCGGCACCGCTTGGCGGCGGGTCTCAGGGATCGGCTCATCGCATTCCGCGCAATGGGTCAGGCTGGCGCCCTGCGGGGTCGGGCGGGCTTTCAGCCGGGCCAGTTCCTCCGCGATGGAAGCCTCAATCTGTTCGCTGACCGCGCCGTCGCGGCTCCATCCTCCGGCCATGACACGTCTCCCTGCTTGGGGACATAGATAGGGGCACGGGGCTGTCGGGCAAAGGGCGGCGTTGACATGCGCCCCCGCGCGGGGGACCGTCGCCGGCGGATGAACGGGGGGGAACAGCCGATGCGCGACCGGCAGCTGATCTTGGACGGGCAGGTGATACACCTGCGCGAATGGGGCGCGGTAGGATTGCCGAGGCTGGTGATGCTGCACGGATTCCCGGAATACGGGGCTGCCTGGGACGACCTGGCGCCGCTGCTGGCCGACAGGTTCCACTGCATCGCCCCCGACCAGCGTGGCTATGGCCAAAGCGCCGCGCCCGAAGAGGTGTCGGCCTACAAGGCCCGGCATCTGGTGGCCGACATGGCGGCCCTGATCGGCGCGCTCGACGCCGAGGCGCCACAAACCGCGCCGCTGACCGTGCTGGGCCACGATTGGGGGGCGGCGGTGGCCTATGGGTTGGCCATTGCGCGGCCCGACCTGGTGGCGCGGCTGGTGATCCTGAACGGTGTGCATCCCGGCCCGTTCCAGCGGGCGTTGAACCGGGGCGGGGCACAGGCGGCAGCCTCGCAATATTTCCACGCCCTGCGTCGCGACGGGGCAGAGGAGCACCTGGCCGCCGACGGCTACGCCCGACTGCTGGGCCTTTTCGGGCATGCCATGGACATGTCCTGGCTGAGTGGCGCGCGCCGCGCCCGCTACCTGGCGGAATGGTCGCGCCCCGGGCGGCTGCGCGGGATGCTGAACTGGTACCGCGCCTCGCCCATCGTGGTGCCCGAGCCGGGCCGGACCGCCGACGCGTCGGTCCCCGGCCCGGACCACCTGCCGGTGACCATGCCCCACCTGCTGATCTGGGGAGAGGCCGACACAGCTCTCCTCCCCGAGGCCACCGAAGGGCTGGAGGCCTATTGCACCGACCTGACCCGCGTCACGATCCCCGGCGCCGACCACTGGCTGATCCACCAGCAACCGCAGCGGATCGCCCGGATCCTGCGCGACTGGCTGCCGGGCTGAAAAACCGGCCACCGCCTTCGGGCAGAAATACCGCAGGGGTGAATTGAGCCAACGGCTCAAGAGGGGGCAGAGCCCCCTGCATTGTCTCGACCCTGGACGACATTCAGGCACGGGCCGGACGATTCTGGTTGCGGCATTGACACGCTGCGGCATGTTCGCGACCGGGGCGGCGCGCATCGTCAACGCCACCCCGTGCAATATACGCCACCTGGGTCACACGCCGCCGGGGCGGACGGATTGCACGGGCCTTTCCCAATCGCAGCCCGGTCAAGGGCCGTTTCGATCAGACGTCCAGTTCCTCGACGAAGCGGGCATTCTCCTGGATGTACTGGAACCGCAATTCCGGTTTCTTGCCCATCAGCCGTTCCACCAGGTCGCCGGTTTCGCCCGGCTCGTCCTCGTCGATGGTGACGCGGATCAGCTTGCGGCTGTCGGGGTCCATGGTCGTGACCTTCAGATCCTTGGCATCCATTTCGCCCAGGCCCTTGAACCGGCTGACGTCGATCTTGCCGCGCCCGCCCAGCCCCGATTCCAGCCAGCGATCGCGCTCGGCCTCGTCCTGAGCGTAGACATGTTTCGCGCCCTGGGTCAGACGGAACAGCGGCGGGCAGGCCAGGTACAGGTGGCCACGGTCGATCATCGGACGCATCTGGGTGAAGAAGAAGGTCATCAGCAACGAGGCGATATGCGCCCCGTCGACATCCGCGTCGGTCATGATGATGATCTTGTCATAGCGCAGGTCATCGACGTTGAACCGGCTGCCCAGCCCGACACCAATGGCCTGACACAGGTCGGCGATTTCCTGGTTGGATCCGATCTTGTTGGACGCCGCCCCCAGTACGTTCAGGATCTTGCCGCGCAGGGGCAGCAGAGCCTGGGTCTTGCGGTCGCGCGCCATCTTGGCAGATCCGCCGGCGCTGTCGCCTTCCACCAGAAACAATTCGGTGCCGTCGCGGGTGTTGGAGGTGCAATCGGTCAGCTTGCCCGGCAGGCGCAGCTTCTTGGTGGCGGATTTGCGCTGCGTCTCCTTCTCCTGCTTGCGGCGCAGCCGTTCCTCGGCGCGCAGGACCAGGAAATCCAGGATCGCACCGGCACTTTTGGTGTCATTGGCCAGCCAGGTGTCGAAATGGTCGCGCACCGCGCCCTCGACCAGTTTGGCGGCTTCTACCGTGGCCAGCCGGTCCTTGGTCTGGCCGACGAACTCCGGTTCGCGGATAAAGCATGACACCAGCGCGGCGCCGCCGGTCAACAGATCGTCGCGGGTGATCTGGGCGGCCTTGCGGTTGTTGACCAGCTCGCCATAGGCGCGGATGCCCTTCAGCACCGCGGCCCAGAAGCCCATGACATGGGTGCCGCCCTCGGGGGTGGGGACCGTGTTGCAATAGGATTGAATGAATCCGTCGCGGGTGGGGGTCCAGTTGATCGCCCATTCCACCCGGCCCGGCACGCCGAACCGTTCCTGAAAATCGACCCGCCCGGCAAAGGGATTGTCGGCATAGGCGGTGGCGCCTGCCAGCGTTTCGTTCAGGTAATCGGCCAACCCGCCGGGAAAGTGGAACGTCGCTTCGGTCGGGGTTTCGCCGTCGTCGATTTCGGATTTCCAGCGGATCTCGACGCCGGAAAAGAGATAGGCCTTGGAGCGGATGGATTTGAACAGCCGCGCCGGCTTGAACCTGTGAGAGCCGAAGATCTCCGCATCGGGATGAAAGATCGTCGTGGTGCCGCGCCGGTTCGGGGCGGCGCCGATTTCCTCAAGCGGGCCCTGCGGGATCCCTCGGGAGAACCGCTGTTCCACCAGTTTGCGGTCGCGCGCGACCTGCACGACCATCTTGTCCGACAGGGCGTTCACCACCGAGGCACCAACCCCGTGCAGACCGCCCGAGGTCTCGTAGGCCTTGCCCGAGAACTTGCCGCCCGCGTGCAGGGTGCACAGGATCACCTCCAGCGCGGATTTGCCGGGGAACTTGGGATGCGGGTCAAAGGGCATCCCGCGCCCGTTGTCGCGGATGGTGATGGAATTGTCGGCATGCAGCTCCACCTCGATCCGGGAGGCATGGCCTGCGACGGCCTCGTCCATGGAATTGTCGAGGATCTCGGCCACGAGGTGATGCAGCGCCCGTTCATCGGTGCCGCCGATATACATCCCGGGCCGCTTGCGCACGGGTTCCAGCCCTTCGAGCACTTCGATGGAGGATGCATCATACGTGTCCGGCTGCGCGCCGGCGAGGAGGTCGTCTGCCATGATCTGCCCGGTTCGATGTGAGTGGCGGACATTATGTCAGCCCGCGCCGCCCGTTGAAAGGGCCAACCGCGCCACGTCATCCCGGCAGGGGCCACGGCTGCTGGCCGACGGCACGGGGAAGGCGCATTGCGGAAAGGTCGGCAGCGCGGCTGCGGATATCGGCGCCGGGCCAGTCTTGCCCGATTGTGTTCGGGGGCGTATGGCCAGCGCATGACCGGACCGATGACATATCGACAGCACGCCGTCGCGACCCTGGCCCTGGGCCTGCCGCTTGCGGGTGGGCAATTGGCGCAATTCGCCATCACCCTGACCGATGCGGTGATGCTGGGCTGGTACGACGTGACCGTTCTGGCGGCCGAGATCCTGGCCGGGACGCTGTTCTTCGTGCTGTTCATCTTCGGGTCCGGCTTTGCCTTTGCCGTCACGCCGCTGGTCGCGGCGGCGGAAGGGCGCGGCGACACCACGCAGGCCCGGCGTGTCACCCGGATGAGCCTGTGGCTGTCCATGCTCTATGCCGTGCTGACCCTGCCCATCCTGCTGAGCGCGGAGCCGCTGCTGATCCTGCTGGGACAGAAGCCCGAGCTGGCGGCGCTGGCGGCGGATTACCTGGATATCCTGGGCTGGGGCATCTTCCCGGCGCTGGCGGTGATGGTGCTGAAAAGCCACCTTGCCGCACTGGAACGGACCAAGGTCGTCCTTGTGGCGATGCTGGTGGCTGCGGTGGTCAACGGGCTGTTCAACTACGCGCTGATCTTCGGTGCCTGGGGCTTCCCCGAGCTGGGGATCACCGGTGCGGCCATCGCCTCATTGGTCATGCACCTGGCCTCGTTGATCTTCCTGGTGATCTACGTCCAGATCGCGACGCCGGAACATGCGCTGTTTCAACGGCTGTGGCGCCCCGATTGGGAGGCCTTCGGCCAGGTGTTCCGCCTGGGTTGGCCCATCGGCACCACCACGGTGGCCGAGGTCGGGCTGTTCGCCGCCTCTTCCGTCATGATGGGCTGGCTGGGTGAAGTGCCGCTTGCGGCGCATGGCATCGCGCTTCAGATATCATCGTTGATCTTCATGGTGCACCTGGGGTTCAGCCAGGCTGCGACGGTGCGCGTGGGCCGGTTGCACGGGCGCGGCGCGGTGGCGGAGATCCGGCGCGGTGCGGTGGTGGCGATCACCATGTCGGGGATCGTCGTGGCCTTTACCATCGTGGCCTACCTGGCGCTGCCGGCGTTTCTGATCGGCCTGTTCCTGGACCCGGGAGATCCGGCGCGAGCCGAAGTGATCGCCATCGGTACGCTGCTGCTGGCCGCCTCGGCGCTGTTCCAGCTGGTGGATGCGGCCCAGGCCATGGCCCTGGGATTGCTGCGCGGATTGCAGGACACGCGGTTGCCGATGATCTACGCGGCGGTGTCCTACTGGGTTGTCGGCTGTCCAGTGGCCTATGTGTTGGGCTTCGTGCTGGATTGGGGCGGCGTCGGTATCTGGTTGGGGCTGGCCACGGGGCTGGCCTGTGCCGGGGTGCTGATGATGGGCCGGTTCTGGCGCACGGTGCTGCCGCAGCTGGCGGCCCAGCCGCAGACGGGCTGACGCGCGGGTGCGTGGCTGACGGGCCGGGCCGGCGCGCCGACCGGCCCCTCGGCTCACGTCTCCCCGGTCTTCTTCATCAGCCGTTCCGCCTTCTTGCGAACCAGCAGGGAGCGCAGGTCATGCATGGCCAGCAGCAGCTCGTCCGTGACCTCTTCCAGCTGGGCATCGGTGGCGCGCGATTGCGCCCAATGGGCGGCGAGGCCCATCTGTTCCGAAAGGCGGAAGATGTCCTCCATCTCCCGCGCCGCCAATGTCGCGCGACGATCTACCATCCAGCGGGCGATGGCCTGTTCGTCCGCTTCGGTCAGTTGGCGATCGCCATGCGGCTTCACCTCGCCATTGCGGATGTTGACCACGGCGATCTGGTCCATTTCGGACCGCCGCTGGCGATCCTCGGCGCCCACACGAAAGACGAAGGCGCCGTTCTCCCGCAGGCGGAAGTAATAGGAGGGCAGGTCGCCCGTCATCAGCGCATCCCGGCGCAAAATTCCTGAATCCGGCCGCAGGCGTCTTCCAGCGTGCTGTCCGCGGTGGCGTAGGAGATGCGGAAGTTCGGGGACAGTCCGAAGGCCGCGCCAAAGACCACGGCGACGCCGGTTTCCTCCAGCAGCGCGGTGGCGAATGCCTCGTCATCGGTGATCTTCGTCCCGGCCGCGCTGGTCTTGCCGATCAGGCCGGCGATGGAGGGATAGACATAGAATGCCCCCTCCGGCACCGGGCAGGTCATGCCCTCGATCCCGGACAGCATGGACAGGACCAGATCGCGCCGCCGGACAAAGACGGCATTGTTCTCGGCGATGAAATCCTGCGGCCCGTTCAGCGCCTCCACCGCCGCCCATTGGCTGACGGAACAGGGGTTCGACGTGCTTTGCGACTGGATCTTGCGCATCGCGGTGATCAGCGCCTCGGGTCCGGCGGCATAGCCGATGCGCCAGCCGGTCATGGCATAGGCCTTGGAGACGCCGTTGACCGTCAGGGTGCGATCGTACAGGCCCGGCTCCACCTCGGCGGGGGTGCAGAAGGTGAAATCGTCATAGGCCAGATGTTCGTACATGTCGTCGGTCAGCACCCAGACATGAGGATGCCGCATCAGCACGTCGGTCAGGCCCTTCAGCTCGTCCCGCGTGTAGCCTGCGCCGGTCGGGTTGGAAGGGGAGTTGACGATCAGCCACTTCGTGCGCGGGGTAATCGCCTCCTCCAGCTGGGCGGGCGTGATCTTGAACCGGGTGTCCAGCGTCGCCTCGACGACGACCGGCTCTCCTCCGGCCAGTTTCACCATGTCGGGATAGCTGACCCAGTAGGGCGCGGGGATGATGACCTCGTCACCGGGGTTCATCGTGGCCATCAGTGCGTTGTACAGCACCTGCTTGCCGCCCGTGCCGACATTGACCTGCGCGGGGGTGTAGACCAGCCCGTTGTCGCGCTTGAACTTGGCGCAGATCGCCGCCTTCAGCTCGGGGATGCCATCCACGGCGGTGTATTTCGTTTTCCCGTCCTCGATTGCCGCAATCGCCGCCTGCTTTATGCTCTCGGGTGTGTCAAAGTCCGGTTCACCGGCACCCAGTCCGATGACGTCCTTGCCTGCCGCCTTCAGCTCGGCCGCCTTGTTGGTGACCGCGATGGTGGGGGAGGGTTTCACACGGGACAGCGTGTCGGACAGGAAGGCCATGAGGGGGCTCCGGTTTGTAATTGCGCTGCTGGTGTCTTAGGGATTGCGCACAGGCCGATCAAGCGTGATCGGCGGAGAGGGAATGATGTCAGACGACTGGTTTGCCGCCGAAAATGCCACTTTCGGTGACCGTATCGAAGCCGCCCGCGAGGCGGCCGGAATGACCCAGACGCAGCTGGCCCGCCGGCTGGGGATCAAGCTGAACACCCTGCGTTCGTGGGAGCAGGATCTGAGCGAGCCGCGCGCCAACAAGTTGTCCACCATGGCGGGACTGTTGAACGTGTCGCTCACCTGGCTGCTGAACGGCGAGGGCGATGGCGTGACCCCGCCCCATGACGAGACGGTCCTGCCCCCGGATGTGACCGCGAACCTGAATGAAATCCGTGAGTTGCGCACCCAGATGGTCACCTTGACCGACCGTCTCGGGGTGTTGGAAAAGCGCCTGCGCACCATGCTGAAGGACCCCGGCATCTGATGAGCGAGACCCCTGAAATTCGCCGCAAGCGGCTGTACATGCGTTCCATCCGGCGCGGGATCAAGGAAATGGACATCATCCTGACCCGCTTCGCCGACAGCCACCTGGACAGCCTGTCCGCCGATGACCTGGACCTTTACGAACGCTTTCTGGCGGAGAATGATCAGGATCTTTACCAATGGGTCAGCGGCCAGGCCGCCGGGCCGGGGGAGTATGCGCCGCTGATCGGTCGGATGGTCTCCTGATTCCGTTTCCGTCGAAGGCGGCCTGATTTTAACGCAATATTCGTGATTTTGCCCGAGGTTCCACCCGGTGGGAGACGGCAGGAGACGAATATGACCATACACGATTCCTTCGCCCCCGGCAGCGAGCTGAACGGCTTCCTGGGCAGCTACGTGGATGCGCTGGCCCTGGTGGAACGGATGCACCGGCTGTTGCTGGACGTGATCAAGGACGAGTTCGAGCGGGTCGGCCTGCTGGAAATCAATGCCGTGCAGGCGCTGTTGCTGTTCAATGTCGGCGATAACGAAGTCACCGCCGGAGAGCTGAAAAGCCGTGGCTATTACCAGGGCAGCAACGTCAGCTACAACCTGAAGAAACTGGTGGACCTGGGTTACATGCACCACCAGCGCTGCGAGATCGACCGCCGTTCCGTGCGCGTCCGGCTGACCCTGCGCGGTCGGGAGGTTCGCGACAAGGTGGCGGAGCTGTTTCAACGCCACGCCATGAGCATGCAGGAAAAGGAGGTAATGAGTATCGACGGGCTGGACCGGGTGACCTCCTCCCTGCGCCGGATGGAACGTTTCTGGAGCGAGCAGATCCGGTATATCTACTGAGCGTGCGGAGCCGTCGCGAACGCCTGGCTGGCCGCGATTCGCCCGATCCTTTCGATCCGCCCGCGACATGTGGCGTCGATCTGCCGGCCAGCTAGCCGCGCCAAGGGGCCGCGCCTTGGATTCCAATCATCAGGTCATTGATCTCTCTGAATAATTTTCGGGTCATCGCGGATTGGAAGTCGGCGAAACCGGCGGCCCGCGCGACAAAGGCGCCGGGCCCGTGGGGCACGTTGCGGTCGTAGTATTCTTCCACCCCGGCCTCCGATCCCAGGATCGCCAGGCCGTTCACCGTCACACCCTCGAAGGGGAAGTTGCGATAGGCGGCCGCGGGGTGGAACCCTTCGTTGTTCTCTCCGTCCCCGGAGATGTCGAGCACCCTGCGCGCGCAATCCGGCCCCTTTTTCAGCAGGCCCGCGCCATAGCCCAGCGCATACCCCATGGCGGTGGGGAACTGGTCATAGCTGCGGCGGCTGGCGGCCAGCCGGGCGACGGCGATGTCGATGCTGCGGGGGCTGTCCAGCACCGCCCAGGGCAGGACCACCTGCTGCTGGTAGCGGCCCGACCATTCATAGACGATCAGCGCCACATGGCCGGGCGCGCCCTGAAGGATCGCGCGCCGGACATCGTCATGGTCCAGCGCGGCAGCCAGCCCGTCGCGCTGCATCCGGTATTCCGCCGCATCCACGGAGGCCGAGATATCGACCGCCAGCGCCAGCGCCAGCCGGCACTCCGCCGCCGCGAGCGACGGGGCGAGTGCCAGCCAGATCAGAAACGGGCCTACCAGTGCCCGGTGTTTTCCATGCTCGCCCAGGGCTCTTCGGGAGGCAGGGCCTCCCCCTCCTGCAACAGCTCCACCGAGATATTGTCGGGAGAGCGGACAAAGGCCATGTGGCCATCGCGCGGCGGACGGTTGATCGTCACACCGTTGTCCTGAAGATGCTTGCACATTTCGTAGATATTTTCGACCGCATAGGCGAGATGCCCGAAATGCCGGCTGTCATCGGGCAGGGCCTCGTCGCCATCCCAGTTCCAGGTCAGTTCCACGGGGCATTCTTCCTGGCCTTCGGGCGCCATGAAAATCAGGCTGAACCGGCCCTGCTCACTGTCGATGCGGCGGGTCTCCTTCAGGCCAAGAAGGCTGTAGAAGGCCATGGATTTCTCAAGGTCCTTCACCCGGACCATGGTATGCAGATACTTGACGCGCATGTCGTCCCCTTTTCACGCAGGCGGTTGAACTGGGGCGCAACCTAATCCCGCCGTTCGGCATGTCGAGCGGAAAGCCTAGAAGGCGGAACGGATGGTCAGGCCGATGCCGCTGCGGCGCGCGTCATGCAGGTCCAGGTTGGAGCGGGTGCGCGCCGTCTCCACACTGAGCACGGGGTTGAACCCCATGTAGTCCAGGTTGGAGAACTGCACCTCGATCGTGGCCGAAATCTCGCTGTCCTGGCGGCCGGTGCTGGACAGGCTGTAGCGGTCGTAATCGCGGTGCCGCCAGTCCAGGGCGATCCGGGGCATCAGACCGTGCCAGGCCTGCGCTGGCGACAGGGAGGCGCCCGCCCGCAGCTCCTGGAAATCGGCTCGGATGGCGCCGGACTGGCTGAGCGTATAGGCCGAATAGAGCCCAAGCCGCGCGCCCGCCTGCAAGGCATGGCTGTAGCCCAGGGAGACCTGGCCACGCACGGCCTCGGGCTCCAACGGGCCGCCGCGCCATTCCACCGACGCCCCGCCTGTCACCGCCGCGCGTGGGCCGGGACGTTTGCGCAGGGTGGCCTGAAAGCGCAGGAATTCACCGTAGGGATCGCCGCCATACCAGCTGCGCCCGGCCAGGGCGGTCAGCGTCGCCTCTTCGCCCCGGTCATTCAGCTTGATCGAATGTGCATAGCCAAGTGATGCCGTTGTCTCGGAAAAATCGGTGCCAGAGGTGCCGGGCGCCAATTGCCGCGCTTCTTCGGAAAGACGATAGGTGCGATGGCTGAGCCGAAACAGCAGGTCGTCGGCGCGCTGGCCGGTCTGGGCCAGCCGGTAGCGGGTGGACAGGCCGCTGTCGATCTCCGTACCCGACAGCGCACGGGCAGAGCCCAGCAGCGTCAGCTCGAAGGGCAGGCCCTCGATCGTGATGCGGTCATGGGTGCTGCCATTGTTGATATTGCTGCTGGGCGAGACGCCAAAGCGCAGCTCTGTCGCCCAGGGGTTGCGGGCGCGCAGGTAGCGGAAATCGCGCAGGGCGCGGTTGCGGGTGGTGGTGCCCGGTGCGGTCTCCATCGCGCGACGCAGCCAGAACTGCGCCATGGTGCGTCGCCCGTTCGACGACAGGGCCTGCGCACGGGTCATCGCGGCGGTATAGGATTGCGCGTCGCTGTCGGCCAGCGCCCAGGCGCGGCGCGACAGGGCCAGCGATTCGTCTGCCCGGCCCAGGTCGCGCAGGGCGCGGGCGCGCAGGATCAGCGCATCCACATCTGCCGGATCTCGGGCCAGCAGGGCCTGGGTCAAGGTGTCGGCCAACGTCGGCTGCCGGGTGCGCACGGCGATGATCGCCAGCCGCCGCATCTGTTGCGGGGACAGCTCCTGCCCGGCCTCGGCTCGCGCGATCAGTGCGGCATCGGGCAGGGGCGCGGACTGGTGTCGGACTTGGGGTGCGGTCGGGGGTGCAGATTGGGCGGTGGCGGGCGCGGTCAGGGCCAGCGCCACCGCCACCACCCCTGCCAGGCGGGCAGGCGCCCGCCCAGTATCGCGATGCGCGCCGCGCGTCATCTCAGCGTTCGGCGATGAAGGCGCCGGTTTCACGCACGGTGATGCCGTCGACCCGAGGATCGGAGGATTCGATCACGACCACGCCCGTGATCTCGTCCGGGGCGGCACCCGAGAGAACGGCATAATAGCTGCCACTTTCCAGAACTTCGGTGCCACTGGTGGTGACGATGGTGGATTGCAGCGTGCCCGAGGCCTCGCCGTTCACGTCCACCGTGTTGGGTCCGATATCCATCAACAGGACCGGCAGGCTGTTGTAGGTCACGCCGTTCTGCGCCGTCAGC
This sequence comes from Pseudooceanicola aestuarii, assembly GCF_010614805.1. Taxonomy (NCBI): domain Bacteria; kingdom Pseudomonadati; phylum Pseudomonadota; class Alphaproteobacteria; order Rhodobacterales; family Paracoccaceae; genus Pseudooceanicola; species Pseudooceanicola aestuarii. The sequence goes on along the minus strand of NZ_JAAFZC010000001.1, from coordinate 386,855 downwards.
GCATCCAGGATGTCCTGCGTCACCTCGGTCCCGTTGGTGTCATAGACGTGGCGGTCGTAGATGCGACCGCGAATCGCATCCTGGGCGTTGTCGCCATTGAAATCCTCGAAATCCACGTCGACGGTGATGTTGGCCACGGTGTATTCCAAACCGCCCTGACCGTCGAAATCACGCAACCCGGCATAGGCGCCTTCGAACCGGGCCTGGCCGGTTTGCGGGATCACGACAGAGGCCCCGTCGTTGCGCTGGTAGATGAACCCGCCAAAGCCGTAGGGGATGAACCCGCCGGTGCGCACCACGACGACCTCGGTATCGCCCGACGTGCTGGCAGCGTAGATCGCCTTGTAGGGCAGCTGGTCGATGTCCTTGCCGTTGACCGGGTCGGTCACGGTTTCGGGGTTCTCGTAGACGGCAAAAGGGCCGCTGCCCCCCGCCGGGCCAAGGCTGGGCACCACGTCGTCGCGGTTGAACAGGTTGGCGCCGTCGAAGGCCAGGTTGTCAAAGCTGAACGTGTCGGAGGAGGCCGAATACATCGGACGCAGGGCGAAGCCGTCGCCGTCCTCCGTCATCTCCTCGTACCGGTACAGCCCGGTGTCGGGCGTCGGATTCGCCGTGCCGGGCAGGGTGACATTGTCACCGTTGATCTGGTCCAGACCGTCGTCGGTCGTGGTGTCCTCGTCGGTGGTGGTGTCGGTTGCTTCCGTCGTGTCGAACGGATTCGTCTCGTTCCCGCAGGCCGCAAGGCTCAGGGCGACGGAAAGCACGATTGCGCTACGCCAAATCATTGAAACTGCCTCATATGCTCCGGGGCTTTGCCCTCTTGCCGGCAGGATCGGCGGGAGATTGCCGATAGTCAATCGTTTCGATGGCCGGGCGGGTGCTTCTGCGGGGGGTGTCACGAAATGGCACCTATCGGCCGGCCAGCCGCCATCGCGGATCAGCCCCGTGGCACGACCTTGCCGGGGTTCAGGATGCCCTGGGGGTCCAGCGCTGCCTTCAGGCGGCCCATCACCTGGTGGGCAGGGCCATGTTCGGCCGCCATGTAGCCCAGCTTGCCCGTGCCGATGCCGTGTTCGCCGGTGATCGTCCCCCCCAGCCGCAGGGCCAGCTCGTTGATCCGACCAGCCAGAGAGCGGGCGGAGGCCAGGTCGTCGGCGCTGTCGGGGTCAATCAGGATGACCAGGTGGAAATTGCCGTCGCCCACATGGCCCAGAATCGGCGCCCAGAGGCCGGAGGCGGTGATCGCGGCCTTGGCCTCCGCGATGCTTTCGGCCAGCGCCGAGATCGGGACACAGCAATCGGTGACCAGCGCCTGCGATCCCGGTTTCAGCGCCCGGCCCGCGTAATAGGCCTGATGGCGGGCCTGCCACAGGCGGTTGCGGTCCTCCGCCCGCGCAGCCCATTGGAAATCCTGCCCGCCATGATCGGTGGCGATGTCGCGGAACAGGGCCACTTGTTCGTCGACGCTCCGTTCAGTGCCGTGGAACTCCAGAAACAGATGCGGCAGTTCCGGCAGCGACATGTCGGGGTTGTAGAGGTTCAGCCCTTGCATCTGGACCTCGTCCAGCAGCTCGATCCGAGCCATGGGGATGCCGGTCTGAATCGCGGCGATGACCGCGTCCACCGCGCCCGCCACCCCGTCAAAGGCACATGTCGCGGCCATGATCGTTTCGGGTTGGGGATGCAGGCGGACGGTCAGGCGGGTGATCACGCCCAGCGTCCCCTCCGACCCGACGAACATATGCGTCAGGTCGTAGCCGGCTGCGCTTTTGCGGGCGCGGCTGCCGGTCTCGATCACCGTACCGTCGGCCAGCACGACCTCCAGGGCCAGCACGTTCTCCCGCATTGTGCCGTAGCGCACCGCATTGGTGCCCGAGGCGCGCGTGGCGGCCATGCCGCCCAGCGTGGCATTGGCTCCGGGATCGACGGTGAACATCAGCCCGGTGGCGCGCAATTCGGTGTTCAGCCCCTCCCGCGTCAGGCCGGGCTGAACCACGGCGTCCATGTCCTCGGGATGGATTTCCAGCACGCGGTCCATGCGATTGAAATCCATGCTGATTCCGCCGTGGATCGGCACCACGTGCCCTTCCAGCGATGTGCCGACGCCAAAGGGCACGACGGGGCAGCGCGCGGCGTGGCAGGCGGCCATGATGCGGCTGACCTCCGCGGTCGTTTCGGGAAAGACGACGGCGTCGGGCAGGGCGGCGGGGCTGTAGGCTTCGTCCCGGCTGTGCAGGTCGCGCACGGATTGGCCGGTGCTTAGCCGGTCGCCCAGCCAGCTGCGCAGCTCTTGGATCAGGGTGTCGTGGGGCATCGGGATCTCCTCTTGCCTCATCTGGTAGCGCGCGGCAGGCTGCGACCACAAGGGGCCGGATCCGGTGGCCATCCGACCGGTCCTTGCGTATACCGCGCCGAACCCTGGTCCGGAGCCTGCGATGCAGCAATATCATGACGCCCTGAACACCATCCTGCGCGACGGAGAGGTCACAACCGACCGCACCGGCACTGGCACCACCTCCTTTTTCGGGATGCAGATGCGGTTTGACCTGGCGCAGGGCTTTCCCCTGGTCACGACCAAGAAACTGCACCTGAAATCGATCATTCACGAATTGCTTTGGTTCCTCGCCGGGGACACCAACATCGGCTACCTGAAGGAAAACGGTGTTTCCATCTGGGACGACTGGGCCGATGAGAACGGCGATCTGGGGCCGGTTTACGGCTACCAGTGGCGCCACTGGCCCGGCCCGCACGGCAAGATCGACCAGATCGCGGATCTGGTCGAGGCGATTCGCACCACCCCCGACAGCCGACGCCTGATCGTATCGGCCTGGAACCCCGCCGACGTGCCCGATATGGCGCTGCCACCCTGCCACACGCTGTGGCAGGTGCGTATCCTGGGTGGCAGGATGCACCTGCAACTTTACCAGCGCAGCGCCGACATGTTCCTGGGCGTGCCCTTCAACATCGCCTCCTATGCGCTGCTGCTGAAAATGCTGGCCCATGTCACGGGGTACGCGGCAGGCACCTTTGTCCATTCCATCGGCGACGCGCACATCTATTCAAACCACATGGACCAGGTGCGGGAGCAGCTGTCGCGCTCGCCCAAACCCTTGCCGCAGGTGCAGATCCGGCGACAGGTGGACAGCCTGTTCGACTTCCGGTTCGAGGATTTCGAGGTCATCGGATATGATCCCGATCCCGCAATCCGCGCCCCGGTGGCCGTCTGATGCTGGCGCTGGTGGCCGCCCGATCGCGCAACGGCGCCATAGGGAAGGAGGGTACGATCCCCTGGCACGCGCCCGAGGATCTGCGCGCTTTTTCCAGGGAGACGCTGGGCGGGGCGATCATCATGGGGCGGCGCACCTGGAACAGCCTGCCGGCCACGCCGCTGAAGAACCGGTTGAACATCGTCATTTCCTCGGATCCCGATTGCGCGCCACTGGTCTTTGCCAACCTGGATGCGGCGATGGAACATGCGCGGGACCAGGGGTATTTCCGTCTCTATGGCATTGGCGGTGCGGGGATCTACCAGGCGTTGCTGCCGCAGGCCGACCGGCTGCTGGTGACGGATGTGGATGTCGATGTGCCAGATGCCGACACGTTCTTTCCCGAGATCGGCCCTGAATGGGTCGTGGCCCACAGCCGCGTCATCCAGACCGAGGCGCCGCGCTGCACCCTGCGCGAATGGGTGCGAAAAGACTGATCCGCCGTGGAGGCCGGCGCGTATTCCCCGCATCACTGCCGGAGACGCCCATGACCCCTGTTGCCCTCTATCTCGTGACCGCCGTGCTGTTCCTGGCTGTCGATGCGATCATGCTGAAGACCGTGCTGCGCCCAGTGTTCGAGGCACATCTGGGCGAGGCCCTGCTGGACGATCTGCGGCTGGGACCGGCGGCGCTGTTTTACCTGTTCTACGTCGGCGGGCTTGTCTGGTTCGTCTCCCTTCCCGCGCTGCGGGAGGGCGCGGTGGGGCAGGCGTTCCTGAACGGGGCGCTGCTGGGCGCGCTGGCCTATGGCACCTATGAATTCACAAATTTCGCCACCCTGCGGGACTGGTCGTGGAAACTGGTGCTGCTGGACCTGACCTGGGGCACCCTGCTGACCGGCGGAGCGGCGGCGGCGGGTGTTGCGCTGCTGCGTCTGGCGGGGCGCGCGGGGTGAAAATTCTTCGCCTCTGGCAACTTGGGTGCTAACATCCGCGTGATGACCAAAGCGACTTCGAGGACCAGAATGTTCAGATCCCTTTTCCGCGCCTCGGCCGCGCTGATGGTGCTGGCCGCGCCGGCGGCCGCCATGGACGCCAAGATTTTTCCCTATCCGGCGGCGGCGAATTATTGCCCCTATGGTCTGCAACCCGTGCAAATCAACGGCGTGATCTGCTGTGGCTCTCCCAATCAGGGGGCGACCTACCAGCAATGGAACCGACATCCGGTACGCAAACGCCACGTGGCGAAGCGCTATTACTACGACGGCTCCAAATCGCCCGCCACCTACGGCTCCAAATCGCCCTGAATTAGCGCGCTTCGACAGGCGGACAGATCAGGCGCGTCGCGGATTCGCGGCGCGTTTTCGCGTTGAAAGGCAATTGCCGCTCGGTGGATTGTCATCAAACTGTTACACTGAGGGTCCCGCCGGTCGCGAACGGCGCTGCGAAAGGACCGCCGTGTTCCACATCCCCATCCCTGCACCGCATCACCTGATCCTGTCCGTGATCGCCGCCCCGCTTCTGTGCGTTGCCCAGCCTGCCCGCGCCGCGGGGCCGATCGCCGATGTCATTTGCGACACCCGGCCGCGAATGGAACAGCGGCTGGCCGTGCACCACCGGGCGCGGCGCCATGCCATGGGCCTGCGCGGGCCGGAGCAGGTGATGGAGGTCTGGACAGCGGAGGACGGCGATTGGACGCTGGTCGTCAGCTACGCCAGCGGTCGCTCCTGCATCGTTGCAATGGGAGAGCATTGGCAGGGCCTTCGCTCGGAAGACCCTGCCTGAAGTGATTCTGACAACACCGGAGGGACGAAAACGTCCGCGCCGGTGGGTTACAGAAGTGTCAGATCGCTGGCCATTTCGCGGCCGTCACGCCCTTCGGCCAGTTCGTAGCCCACCTTCTGATTGTCGGCGAGGCCGGTCAGCCCCGATCGCTCCACAGCCGAGATGTGGACGAAAACGTCCTTGCCGCCACCTTCGGGGGCGATGAAGCCGTAGCCTTTAGTCGTATTGAACCATTTGACGGTGCCCGTCGGCATTCCCGTGTCTCCTTCTGCCGTTCCACCCGCATCGCGGGACATGCCGAAGATCCGCAGCGGTCCCGGCGTGAGACCCCCCGAAATCCCATGGCATATGGCCAAGGATTGCAGGGCTTTTGTAAAAAGCAAGCAAAACCGATAGTGATCTGACCAAGTGCAAAAGGATTAATCTGATGACCACCGGCTCTGTCCCTATTCTCGTCTACGGGCTGAAAACCTGTGACACGACGCGCGCCTGCGTGAAAGCGATTGAAAACGCTGAACTTGTAGATGTGCAGGCGCAGGGGGTGCCGGCCGCATTGCTGGCCCGGGCGGAAAAGCGGTTCGGCGCGGCGCTGCTCAATGCGCGGTCGACGACATGGCGCGGGCTGGACGCCGAGGAGCGCGCGCGGCCACCGCTGGACTTGTTGGCGGAATACCCCAAGCTGATGAAACGCCCCCTTATCATTCGGGGCGACGATCTCTATCTGGGGTGGACAGACGACACCCGCACCGCCCTGACGGCATCAGCGGACATTTGACGACGGAGGGGCACATGCGCAACGCCGCACTGATATTGGGCGTGATCGGGGGGCTGATGGGGCTGGTCGTCGGGTTCCTCAGCTATGGCTACACCGAGGCGGTGAATGCCGTTGGCGAGGTTGACGGCCTGTTTCAACAGGTTGAAAATGTTCCGCTCGTGCGGGCCGCCGGAGTGGTGTCACCGATCCTGGCGCTGGCGGGTGCGGGTATGGCCAAGGTCCGGGCGCTTTGGGGCGGCATCCTGATGCTGGCGGGTGCAGGGGGCATGTACATGGGCTATGGCCTGGGCCTGTTCACCATCTTTCCGATCAGCTTCTGCGTGGTCGCGGCGCTGCTGGCGCTGGCCGCCGGTCAGCCGGATGAGCCGAAACCGCATTTCTGAACAGCAGCGCGTCCAGCGACAGGGCGCCGCCGCCCTTGACCACCAGCAGCATCAGCAGCAGAAACCACAGCCCGCGTTGATCCAGGATCAGCCCGTCGGGCGCCCGGTCGAACCACGCGCCCAGCGTCTCGGCGTGGGCGATGCCACCGTGACCATACAGATCCGTCAGGGTCTGCACGGTGACAAAGCCGATCATTGCCAACGCCGACAGCCGCGTCAGCAGACCCAGCACGATCAGGGCGGGCAGGATGAATTCGGCCAGAGTGCCGGCCACCACCACCGCCCATTGTAGCAGACCCAGCTGGCTGGCATCGTAGCCCGCGGCTTCCATCTGGCGGGGAAAGATCTGTGCATAGGCCCCCAGCGAGGGCGAGAAGACGCCCAGCAGCCCCGCGCCCGTCTTGGTCATGGCGGAGGCCCAGTAATAGGGCAGCAAGACAGCGGCAAACAGGAACCGTGCCAGCAGGGGCAGGATCGGTTCCATCCGGGAGAGCGGTTGCGTCGGGTCGGTCATGGCGTGATCTCCACATCGGTCAGGGCGCCGGCGCCCAGCAGCAGGGACAGCAGGGCGGTCAGGTCGAAATCCGGTGCCTCGGCCATGGCGGTTTCCAGCGCGGTGGCAAGGGGGACACCGTCCAGAACAGCGGCCAGGAAGGCGCCGCCACCGGGCGGTAGCAGCCGGGGCTGAGGGTCGTAGGCGGGGCGCAGGACCACGATGTCCTGGGCCTGGCGTGCGGGGGCGGGATGCGCCGGGTCCAGCGCGTGCAGGCGGATGTCATGCACCGGCCAATCGGACCGGATCAGCCGCAAGGACGGCGCCAGCCGCAGCCGCGCGCGTGCCAGGTCGGCGCCGTCCAGCGCGCCCAGCCGGTCGGGATCGGCGGGGCTGTGGTCGGCGGCGTGGTAGGATTGGCGCAGCGCCAGTTCCAGCCGCGCCAGGTCGGGCAGCGACCCCACATGCGCCAGCGGCGCGAAATCGCGCAGATATTCGGGCAGGTCCGTGCCGTAGCGCGACATCAGCGGCGTGGTCGGCGGACAATCCCGCAGGAACCGCCCCGCCAGGGTTCGCATGTTGTCGCGCCCCAGAAGCGCGGTCAGGGCCGGAAATCCTTCCAGCAGGGCGTCGGTCAGGCTCACGGCGACATTGTTGCGATACACGGCAAAGCGGCGACCGGCGCTGCCACCCTGGCCATCGGTCAGCCCCTCGGGAACTGGCGCCTGCGGGTTCAGCACGGCCGTGCGGAACGCGGCTTGCGGGCTGGTCATGCGGGTATCCGCGCCAGGGCACGTTCGGCGCGCCTTGCCTCTGCCGCCAGGACCGGCCAGCTGGGCACGTCGGTGTCCCATTCGATCAGCACAGGGCGTGGTCCGGCCTGGTCCAGCACTAGGTCCAGCAGGCTCCAGACCGGGTCTGCCACCTCTGCCCCGTGGCTGTCGATCAACAGGGGGCGGCCGGCATCGTCGGCATCCTCGTCATGGCCGCCAAGGTGGATCTCGCCCACGGCGTCCATCGGAAAATCGGCCACGTAATCGCGCGCGTCCAGGCCAAGGTTGGTGGCCGAGACGAAGACGTTGTTCACGTCCAGCAACAGGCCACAGCCGGTGCGTCGGGTGATCTCGCGCAGGAAATCGGTCTCTGTCATCTCGCTGTCGGCGAAGGCCAGGTAGGAGGACGGGTTCTCCAGCAGCATCCGGCGGCCCAGGTTTTCCTGCACCTGGTCGATATGATCGGCGACGCGGGTCAGCGTGGCGGCGGTATAAGGCAGCGGCAGGAGATCGTTCAGAAAGGCCCCCTCATGGGTCGACCAGGCCAGATGTTCGGAAAAGCTGGCCGGGTCCAGCCAGTCGCACAGTTGTTTCAGTCGGGCCAGGTGGTCGGGATCAAGAGGTGCCTCGCCGCCGATCGACAGGCCGACGCCATGGACCGAAATGGGGAACCGCTCCGCCAGGTGCCGCAGTTGGGCGATCGGGCGCCCGCCATCGCCCATGTAGTTCTCGGCGTGGATTTCCAGCCAGCCGACGGGCGCGGGATTCGACAGGATATCCAGGTAGTGCTGCGCCTTGTATCCGACGCCGGGCAGGGCGGGCAGACAGGGTTGGGGCGTGTCGAACATCGGGGAACCTCCGGCAGGGTGGACGGTGAGCGGTGAGCGGGGTGGCCCCGGCGCCCGTGGGATGGCGGCGGGGCCGGGGTGCGGCGCGCCCGGATGGGGAATGGCGCGCCGCCTGGCGGTCAGCCCTCCATCGGCAGGTCGCGTTCCAGCGCGGCCAGGCTGCCCATCTTGCCGTCGGGCAGCATCATGCTGGTGCCGTCGGCCAGGGTCGGGCTGTCGCTTTCGCAGGTGCCGTCCTGAACGAGTGTCCAGGCGTTGCCCTGGTAATCCACCTTGGAGGTGCCGGCACAGGTCGTGCCCGGCCCGGCGGCGCAATCGTTCTCTCCGGCCAGCGACACGCCGTAGCATTTCACGTTCTCTGCGGCATGGGCGGGGGTGGCCACCTGGGCGGCGAGGGCAGCGGCGAAGGCACCCGCGATGGCGGCGGTCTTGGTCGAATTGGACATGGTCATCTCCCTTTGTTTCGTCGGGGCACCAGCAGCGGTGCACCTGCCAAAACGGTAGAAGGCGGAGGCGCTGACGAACCACTCACGAGCCCGTCATTCACGCGGCCGTCAGCGCACGTCATTCGGCGTGAAAACCATTACCGTGTCCGGGCCTGTAAACATGGGCGGTTTTCCGCGCAGCTCACGCCCGCGTGGGAGGATCGCAACATTCCTGCGCGGGAATGTTTCAGTCTTTGCGGATCTTTCTGCGCTGCGGCAGGCGCCCGCGGGGGCGACGTTATCGAAAAGATACCCCGCGCCGCCCCGCATCGGCGCCCGGACACCCCGCATGACAGGGTTTCGCGGGCGATGGGTGCCGCCTTGTCTGCGGTGCGGGCACAGGAAGAACCGGCCCGCCCAGCCCCGGGCAAAGGGCGCCCAGAGGGGGGGCTTGCCCACAGTCCGCAATCCCCCCGCAAGGTGGAGGCAATTGGCAGATCGCGGTCAAAAGAAGGGGCGCGCCCGGGCAAAGGGCGCGCCCGGTCACGGCGCATCAATGCGGGCGGGCGGTCCCGTGCCGGCGCCCGGTGCAGCCCTCAGCGCAGGTCGGGCGCCCTGGCTTCGTCAACCAGCTGGGCGACGATCTCGTCCACGGTCTGGGTGCGGGTCTGCTTTTCCCCCAGTTTGCGGGTGGAGACGGTGCCCTCCTCCACCTCCTTCATGCCGCAGGCCAGGATATAGGGCACCTTGCCGACGGAATGTTCGCGGACCTTGTAGTTGATCTTCTCGTTCCGCAGGTCGGTTTCGGCCCGGATCCCGGCGGCGCGCAGGCGCGCGGCGACGGTTTCGCAATACTCATCCGCATCCGACACGATCGCGGCCACGACCACCTGCCGGGGCGCCAGCCACAGCGGCAGCTTGCCGGAATAGTTCTCTATCAGGATACCCAGGAACCGCTCGAACGAGCCGACGACAGCGCGGTGCAGCATGACGGGGCGGTGTTTTTCCCCGTCGGCACCGATATAGGAGGCGCCCAGCCGTTCCGGCAGGTTGGGATCCACCTGGAACGTGCCGCATTGCCAATCCCGGCCGATGGCATCGGTCAGGACGAATTCCAGCTTGGGCCCGTAAAAGGCGCCTTCGCCCTCGTTGATCGTGTAATCGTATCCTGCCGCGCGGGTGGCGTTGCCCAGGGCTGCTTCCACCCGATCCCATTCCTCTTCGCTGCCGATCCGTTTGTCCGGGCGGGTGGACAGTTTCACCGACCAGTCGGTAAAGCCCAGTTCGGCGTAGATATCGGCCAGGAATTCGATGAACTTCCGGGTTTCCGCCTCGATCTGATCGGGGGTGCAGAAAATATGCGCGTCATCCTGGGTAAAGCCGCGCACCCGCATGATGCCATGCAACGCGCCCGAGGGCTCGTACCGCGCGCAGGAGCCGAACTCCGCCATCCGCAGCGGCAGGTCGCGATAGGATTTCAGCCCGTGGTTGAAGATCTGCACGTGGCAGGGGCAGTTCATCGGCTTGAGCGCGTTGACCGTCTTTTCGCGGGCATGTTCCTCGTCCACCTCGACGATGAACATGTGCTCCTGGTAATTGTCCCAGTGGCCCGAGGCCTCCCACAGCTTGCGGTTGACGACCTGGGGGGTGTTGACCTCCACATAGCCGCCCTTTTCCTGCTTGCGGCGCATGTAGTCCTGCAAGGTCGTGTAGATCTTCCAGCCGTCCGCGTGCCAGAAGATCTGGCCCGGCGCTTCCTCCTGCATGTGGAACAGATCCATCTCCCGGCCCAGCTTGCGGTGGTCGCGTTTGGCGGCCTCCTCCAGCATGGTCAGGTGGGCCTTCAGGTCGTTGCGGTTGCGGAAGGCCACACCGTAGATCCGTTGCAGCATCGGGCGGGAACTGTCGCCCAGCCAATAGGCGCCGGCGACATGCATCAGCTTGAACGCATCGGCGGGGACCTGGCCGGTATGTTGAAGGTGCGGGCCACGGCACAGATCCTGCCAGTCGCCGTGCCAGTACATGCGGATCGGCTCATCGCCGGGGATGCGTTCGATCAGCTCCACCTTGAACGGCTCGCCCGCATCCTTGTAATGCTGGATCGCGCGGGCGCGGTCCCAGACTTCGGTTCGGACGGGGTCGCGGGCGTTGATGATTTCCTTCATCTTGGCCTCGATGGCGCCCAGATCCTCGGGGGTGAACGGTTCTTCCCGGTCGAAATCGTAGAACCAGCCGGCATCCCGCACCGGGCCGATGGTGACTTTGACGTCGGGCCACAGCTCCTGCACCGCGCGGGCCATGATATGCGCCAGATCATGACGGATCAGCTCCAGCGCGGGGGCGTCGTCCTGCATGGTGTGAATGGCGATCTCCGCATCCGCGTCGATGGGCCATTGCAGATCGTGATGCGCCCCGTTCACGGTGGCGCTGATCGCCTTCTTGGCCAGCGACTTGGAGATATCGGCGGCAACTTCCGCCGGGGTGATCCCTTGCGGGACCGCCTTCGTATTGCCGTCAGGAAATTTGAGGGAGATCTGAGCCATTTGCGGCCTCCTCGTCAGTTTGGCGCCCACGGAACGCCGGGTTGCGGGTTTTGTTGCGCGCCCTAAGTGATCGGACCTGCACGCAAAGTCAACCGAGGGCCGCATGACCAAAGCCAGCAATCGCAGCCCTGTCCGGGCGCTCTTCGCACGGATCACGGGCGCCAGCCTGACGCAGGCCGCCAGCGCCCCCCGGCAAGAGGCTCGCAACGGGCTGCGCCATGTCGGGTCGCTGGCCCTGACGAAGGTGGCCGACGGTTTGATTGATCCGAAGCTTGTCCTCAGCTGGCTGTTGTCTGCCCTGGGGGCGCCCGCCGTTTATGTCGGGGCGCTGGTGCCGATCCGGGAGGCAGGTGCCCTGCTGCCGCAGATCCTGCTGGCCGGCGGGCTGGCGCGGATGGGCCGGCGCAAATGGATGTGGGCGGCGGGATCGGCGGTGCAGGGTTCGGCCGCGCTGGGCATCGCGGCGGCGGGGCTGTGGCTGGACGGGGCGGCGGCGGGGCTGGCGATCTGCCTGCTGCTGGCCGTGCTGGCGCTGGCGCGTGCCGCGTGTTCGGTCTCGTTCAAGGACATCCTGGGCAAGACGGTAGAGGAGACGCGGCGCGGCGCGGTTACCGGATTGGCAGGGTCTGTCGCTTCGGTGGCGGTGGTAGGCTTTGCGCTGCTGCTGATGTCGGGCCTGTTGCAGGACCGGGGCGCGGTGCTGGCGGCGATCGCGTTGGCCGGGATCTTCTGGCTGATGGCCGCGCTGCTGTTCGCGACGCTGGAGGAACAGCGCAGCCACCCCGCCCGCGACAGACGGCCCGCGCTGCTGGCGCCGCTACGGCAGGACGCCCGGCTGCGCCGCTTCGTGCTGGTGCGGGGGCTGCTGGTCTCCACCGCGCTGGCGCCGCCGTATCTGGTGATTCTTGCTGGCGGCGAAGACGGAGCCGTCCTTGGCCGGTTGGGGGCGCTGGTGCTGGCCTCGGCGTTCGCCTCGCTGGTCAGCTCCTATGTCTGGGGGCGGCTGGCGGACCTGTCGTCACGGCGGGTGCTGGCGGCTTCGGGATTCGGTGGCGGCATGGCGATGGCGGCGATGCTGGCGCTGCACGGCCTGGGGCTGGGCGCGGCTGCCTGGGCCGGGCCGGTGGTGCTGTTCGTGCTGATGATCGCCTATCACGGGGTGCGGCAGGGCCGGTCGGTCTACCTGGTGGATATGGCCCCGGAGGACGCACGCAGCCGCTATACCGCCGTGGCGAACACCCTGATCGGCGGGCTGCTGCTGGTGTCGGGCGTGTTCGGTGGCGGGCTCAGCCTGATCGGGCCGGCCTGGGCGCTGGCCGGTTTCGCGGCGCTGGCGCTGTGCGGCGGAGTGCTGGCGCTGGCCCTGCTGGAGGAGGTGGAGACGCAGGGCTGACGAGTGGGTTCCGCGGTAGGGCCGCCCGCCACACCTTGCCCGTGGCGGGGGCCATCGGCGGGCCGTTGCCTGCTGCCTTTCGCCCGCCGCCCTGATCATGACCGCGCGCACTTGCCCCTGATCATGTCGCCATGGCATTGCATCGCCCAACGGAAGACCACCCGAAACGGGAGAGACAGACCATGGCCGAAACCCAGTTCCTGACCAATGCCCAGGGCCGCCGCATCGCCTATCACCAGACGCCCGGACAGGGGCCGGGGGTGGTGTTCCTGGGCGGTTTCATGTCCGACATGCAGGGCACCAAGGCGACGCATCTGGAGGATTGGTGCCGGGCGCAGGGCCGCGCCTATCTGCGGTTCGACTATTCCGGCCACGGTGAAAGCAACGGCAATTTCACCGACGGCTGCATCGGCGACTGGGCACAGGATGCCGAGGACGCGATATCCCTGCTGACGGAGGGGCCTCAGATCCTGGTCGGGTCGTCCATGGGCGGCTGGATCTCCCTGCTGATGTGCGCCCGTTTGGCCGATCGCGTCGCCGGGCTGGTGACCATCGCCGCCGCCCCCGATTTCACCGAGGACAGTATGTGGGCCGGGTTCGACGACATTCTGCGCGCCAAGCTGATGAAGGAAGGGCGGATCGCCATCCCTTCGGATTACGGCAGCCCCTATCCGATCACCCGCCGCCTGATCGAGGACGGTCGCGATCACCTGTTGCTGGACGCGCCGATCCAGCTGCCGTTTCCCGTGCGCTTCCTGCAGGGTACGGCGGACACGGATGTGACCACCGACAAGGCCATGCGCCTGCTGGAGGCCGCCCGTGGCGCCGATATCCGCCTGACGTTGGTCAAGGGCGCCGATCACCGGTTCTCCACCCCCGAATGCCTTGACTTGCTGACTCAGGCGATTGCGGAGGTCAGCCAGCCCTGATGCCGGACCGGTGCACGGCGCCATGCCACGCCGCATGCCGTGTGGGTGCGGCGCCGGGGCTGGTCGCCGGGCCACGTGCCAGGCTTCTGCGCCGGGGGTCTTGCGTTTCCGGTGGCATCTGAAAAACTGTGCGCAGTCCGGCCCTTGGTCCGCTCTGCCCGGTGGGTTCTCTGTCACCGGGGCAGGGTAGCCGGGGGCCATTCCCCACGGGGCGCCCGCGCAAGGGGCCGCCCGTGGCCACCTGATCCTGCGGGGCGGGCCGTGCGCCATGCGGCTGTGTGCCCCGACCCGTCCGCCCCCTCCGTGGGCGCGCGCCCGGACCCGATCCGGTAACCGTGCGGCCGCATCCCTGAGCGAGTGAATGATGAGCGAACCCCTCGTCCTGATTCCCGGCCTGATGTGTGATGCGCGGGTCTTTGGCACGCTGATGCGGTCGATGGCGACGGAACGCTGCGTGACCATCGCCATGCCCACACGGGGTGACCGGATGGAGGCCTTTGCCGACAGCTTGCTGTCCGAATTGCCGCAGCGCTTTGCCCTGCTGGCCTACGATCTGGGCGGTGGTGTCGCGCTGGAGATGGTGCGCAAGGCGCCGCAGCGGATCACCCGGCTGGCGCTCCTGTCGACCTCGCCATTGGCCGATACGCCGCAGCAATCCGCCGACCGGGAAGCGCTGCTGGTCAAAGCCCGCGCCGGACGGCTGGAGGACGCCCTGCGCGCCGCCCTGCCGCTGAACGCGCTGGACGACACGCCCCGGCGCCGCGATCTTCAGAATGGCTATGTGAAGATGGGGATGGATCTTGGCGTCGAGGTGCTGACCCGTCAGATCCGGGCGCTGCAACGGCGCCGCGACCAGCAGGCGGCGCTGCGGCGGTTGCGGGCGCCGACGCTGGTCCTGTGCGGCGCCGCGGACACCCTGACCCCACCCAGCCGTCACGAGTTCATGGCCAGGATGATCCCCGATGCGGAGCTGGCGGTCCTGGATGGGGCGGGGCACCTGCCGACGCTGGAACAGCCCGACACCGTGCGCGCGGCCCTGCAACGCTGGCTGGCGATGCCCTACCTGCTGAAGTAGGGGGGCGGGCGCGGCGGATGGGATGGCCCTCCTGTCCGGGATCTTTCTCAGGCGCGGGGGTGCGCCTTGCGGTAGACATCCATCAGCCGGGCGTTGTCCACGGCGGTATAGGCCTGAGTCGTGGACAGGGAGGCATGGCCCAGCAATTCCTGAATGGCCCGCAGATCGCCGCCCGCGTTCAGCAGGTGGGTGGCGAAGGAATGGCGCATTGCATGGGGGGTGGCACTGGCGGGCAAGCCCATCTGGGCGCGCACCTGAGCCATTACCGACTGGATCGCGCGGGCCGACAGGGCGCCGCCCTTGATGCCGCGAAACACCGGGTCATCCCCCTCCAGCGGCCAGGGCGACAGCGCCAGATAGCGGTCCACCGCGTCGCGTGCCGGGGCGATGACCGGCACCACGCGTTCCTTGCCCCCCTTGCCGGTGATCCGCAGCGAGACGCCCATCGGCAGGTCGGCGCCGCGCAGCGACAGCGCCTCTGAAATCCGCAACCCGCAGCCATAGAGCAGAGTCACCACCGCCACGTCGCGCGCCGCCACCCAGGGCCGGTGATCCTGCTCGCCGACGATCTGCAACAGATCGCGGGCCGTATCCTCGGCCACCGGGCGGGGCAGTTTGCGCTGATAGCGGGGGGTGCGGGTGGAGAGGACGGCGGTTGCGTCGAAGCCCTCCCGCTCTGACAGGTAGCGGTAGAAGCCGCGCACGGCAGAGACCTTGCGCGCCAGCGACCGCTTGCCCAGGTTGCCCTGCCGCAGCTGCGCCATCCAGGCCCGCATGTCCGAGGTCCCGACCTCCGCCAGCGGGGCAAGCCCGGCGGCGCCGCCCCGGTGGATCGCGATGAAGGCCAGGAATTCGCCCACGTCGGCGGCATAGGCGGTGATCGTGGCCTCCGCCCGGCCGCGCAATGCGCGCTCCCCCTCCAGCCAGGACTGGAGCGCGTCTCGCGCCGCGGGAGAGATCAGGCTCATCCCCGGCGCCC
The DNA here is from genome assembly GCF_010614805.1 of Pseudooceanicola aestuarii. Classification (NCBI taxonomy): domain Bacteria; kingdom Pseudomonadati; phylum Pseudomonadota; class Alphaproteobacteria; order Rhodobacterales; family Paracoccaceae; genus Pseudooceanicola; species Pseudooceanicola aestuarii. Next base: position 371,249 of record NZ_JAAFZC010000001.1, on the reverse strand, counting down.
CTCAGGACAGCCAGCGGCGCATCGTACGTTCGAACACGCCGGCAAAGAAGGTCAGCAGATCGGTGCCCTGTTGCGGGGCGAATTGATGCGGATCCTCCGATCCCAGCAGCAGCATCCCCGGCAGGCGACCGGGGCCGAAATCAAGGCGCAGACAGGCCTCCGACAGCATCCAGTCGGCCTGTTCGGCATACAGCGCCTCCCGCCCGCCTTGCAGCTGGCGCAGCATCACGACCTTGTCCGGGCCGTGACGGTGGCCGTCCATGTAGGCAGCGACAAAGCCCGGTTCGACCACGCGCAGCACCTGGCCCAGCCGGCGCACGGCGGGATCGTTGCCGTCCTGGGTGCTTTCCAGCACCAGGTGCAGACAATCGACGCCCAGTATTTCGGCCACGTCGCCGCCAAGGTCGCGCAGGAACGTCTCGAATTCGTCGGGGTCCATCAGGCGCAGGATCGCGCGATGCACCTGGTTGGTGCCGGCGAGGTTCTCGTAGGCGGCGGCGATCACCGACCTGTGGGTGTCCTCCAGCCGGTCCAGCCGGGCCTCCAGCCGTTCCATGGCGATGCCGCGCAGATCGACGATGTTGTTGCCCATCGTCTTTTCATTCGCGGCGATCAGGGCGCGCATCACGTCCTTGTCGTCCAGGATGGAATCGGGATGGGAAATGATGCGATCGCGCATCTGCGCGTCGAGTTCGGGAATGCCGCTCATGCCTGCCTTACCTCTTTTCGGCGACAGGATAGCAGATCCGGCGCCTGATTGGGGTGTTTTCTGCCCCGCCTGCGCCGGTTTTCCGGTTCGCAGCATCCCGGACGGGCCGGGCGGCGGGGCAGGCGGTGGAGATCAGAGGATCTTGATTCCCGCCGCCTTGATGTCGGACAGGAAGGCGTCCAGCCCCTTGTCGGTCAGCGGATGGGAGGCCAGAGACTTGATCACGGCGGGCGGTGCGGTGATCACGTCGGCACCGATGCGCGCGCTGTCGGCGACATGGTTGACCGTACGGATCGACGCGGCCAGGATCTGCGTCTCGAAGCCGTAATTGTCATAGACGGTGCGGATGTCCTCGATCAGCTCCATGCCGTCGATGTTGATGTCGTCCAGCCGCCCGATGAAGGGAGAGATGAAGGTCGCCCCGGCCTTGGCCGCCAGCAGCGCCTGATTGACGGAGAAGCACAGGGTGACATTGACCATGTTGCCCTCGTCCGAAAGCACCTTGCAGGCCTTCAGCCCGTCCCAGGTCAGCGGCACCTTTACGGCGATGTTGTCGGCGATCTGGGCCAGCTTGCGGCCCTCGGCGATCATCTCTTCGGCATCGGTGGCGGTGACTTCGGCGCTGACCGGGCCTTCGACCAGGTCGCAGATCTCCTTGGTCACTTCCAGAATGTCGCGGCCGGATTTCTTGATCAGCGAGGGGTTGGTCGTGACACCGTCCACCATGCCCAGATCGTTCAATTCGCGGATCGCCTCGATATCGGCGGTATCGACGAAAAATTTCATTGCGGCTCCCTCCTCGGGGATTGATATTCCTCGTCCTGCGTTTAACCGATAGGGTCCATGTCCGAAACCCCCATGACATCCCGAGGCCCAGCGTGACCGCCGATCTTCCCGACCATTTCGCGGCCGGGCAAGTCGTGTCCGTGCTGACCACCCAGCCGCTGGATCGGCCGCTGGATTACCTGGCGCCCGACGGCGGGTGCCATATGGGCGCCTTTGTCCAGGTGCCGCTGGGTCCGCGCCAGGTGTCGGGCGTGGTCTGGGGGCCGGGGGCGGGCGATTTCCCACGGGAGAAATTGCGCGCTGTGGCCCGTGTTCTGGACGTGGCCCCGATGCGCGAAGAGATGCGCGAATTCCTGATCCGGGCCGGGGCCTACACCCTGACGCCGCTGCCCGCGATGCTGCGGCTGGCGACCCGCGCGCCGGGGCTGGGGGCGCCGCCCTCGATGCAAAAGGTCTATGCGCTGGGCCATCGGGAGCCGGACCGAATGACCCCCGCCCGCCAGAAGGTGCTGGCCGTGCTGGAGGAATTCGACGGCGCCGTCTTCGCTCAGACGGAGCTGGCAGAGGCCGCCGGCGTCTCGACCTCGGTGATCAAGGGGCTGGTGGCTCAGGGCGCGGTGGAGGAGCGCGCGGCGCCGCGCGATCTGCCCTATCCGCATCTGGACCCGGCCCGGCGTGGCAAGCCGCTGACCGACAGCCAGCGCGCGGCGGCCGACCACCTGCGCGCGGGCATCGCGGCGCGGCAGTACGGCACAACGCTGCTGCGCGGTGTCACCGGCTCTGGCAAGACGGAGGTCTATCTGGAATCGGTCGCGGCCTGTCTGTCGCAGGGGCGGCAGGCGCTGGTGCTGCTGCCGGAAATCGCCCTGTCCGCCGAGTTCCTGAAACGGGTGGAGGCCCGGTTCGGCGCCAAACCTGCCGAATGGCATTCCGGCGTCACCCAGACCGAACGCCGCCGTGCGTGGAAAATGGTGGGACAGGGCGAGGCTCAGCTGGTCGTCGGCGCCCGGTCGGCCCTGTTCCTGCCCTATCGCGATCTGGGCCTGATCGTCGTGGATGAGGAACACGACACCTCCTACAAGCAGGAGGACGGTGTGCTGTACAACGCGCGGGATATGGCGGTGCTGCGGGCCTCGCTCACGCAGGGGCGTGTGGTGTTGGCCTCGGCCACGCCGTCGCTGGAAAGCTGGGTGAATGCCAAGGCGGGGAAATACGACCGGATCGACCTGACCGACCGGTTCGGCGCGGCGGTCCTGCCGCGCATGGCGGCCATCGACATGCGGAGGGAGGCGCTGGAACGGGCGCGCTGGATCTCTCCCACGTTGAAAGGCGCGATCCGCGACCGGCTGGAGAAGGGAGAGCAATCGTTGCTGTTCCTCAACCGCCGCGGCTTTGCCCCCGTGACGATCTGCCGGGCCTGCGGGGAGCAGATCGGTTGCGATCATTGCGATGCGCGGATGGTCGAACACCGGTTCCTGAAACGGCTGGTCTGCCACCAATGCGGCGAAAGCAAACCCGTGCCGGAGGCCTGCCCCTCCTGCGAGGTCGAAGGCAAGCTGGCCCCGGTCGGCCCCGGTGTCGAACGGCTGACGGAGGAGGCGGAGACATTGTTCCCGGAGGCCCGGATCGCCACGCTGTCCTCGGATCTCTTTTCCTCCGCCCGCGCGCTGAAAGCGGGGGTGGAGGCGATTGCCCAGGGGGGCGCCGACATCATCGTCGGAACCCAGCTGGTGGCCAAGGGGCACAATTTTCCGCTGCTGACGCTGGTGGGGGTGATCGACGCGGATCTGGGGTTGCAGGGGTCGGACCTGCGGGCCGCCGAACGGACCTTTCAGCTGATGCGGCAGGTGGCGGGGCGTGCCGGGCGGCAGGACCGGCCGGGGGAGGCGCTGTTGCAGACCTTCCAACCCGAGCATCCGGTAATCCGCGCCATCCTGTTCGGCGACGAGACGGAGTTCTGGGATGCGGAGGCCGCCGCCCGGCAGGCCGCCGGAGTGCCGCCTTTTGGCCGGATGGCCGGGATCATCCTGTCCGCCGGTCGGGAGGAAGACGCATTTGCCGCCGCGCAGACTTTGGTGCGCAACGACGGCGCGCTGCGTCGGGCCGGGGCGCAGGTGCTGGGCCCTGCCGCCGCGCCCATCGCGCGCATCCGGGGACGGCACCGGGTGCGCCTGCTGGTCCGTGCGCCCAAGGGGGCGCCGCTGCAACAGGCCGTCGCCGACTGGATCGCCCCCATGCGACTGCCTCGCGACACGCGGCTGAGCGTGGATATCGACCCGCAGAGCTTCCTCTGACAGCCATGGTTCTGGGTTCGGGTAGCTGGGAATGGATTTAGGGCGCGGCTCGGGCGGCTGCGTGCGATCTGCCCGGCTCCGCAGGGCGGCAGGTTACTCGGGCTTTTGACCCGAAGGCCGACCCGAAAGCCGCCCGCCGAGATCGCGCCACGCCTCGCCGCAGTCCTCCTATCCCCGCGACGCCTGCGTTCCCGCGCTGGCGCCGTTGCGGAACTGAAATCTCGCCTTTCGCGGGTCAGGGGCGTATGGGATTCGCATGACACGCACGACTCGCCTTGATCAGGCAGCGGAGCTGCCGATCTGGCGGCGACCTGTCACTCTGCTGTTCCTCATGGCTGCGGCCATGCCCGTGGCCTTTGCGACGTGGTCGGCGCTGCTGAACAATTTCGTCATCGAAGTGGCGCAGTTCGACGGATCGGACATCGGCTGGCTGCACACGGTGCGCGAGATCCCCGGTTTCCTGGCCGTGGGAGTGATCGCCGTCATCCTGTTTGTCCGCGAACAGGTGCTGGCGATGGTGTCGCTGATCCTGCTGGGCGTGGCCACGGCAATTACTGCCTGGTTCCCCTCGCTTGGCGGGATCCTGATGATCACGCTGCTGTCGTCGATCGGGTTCCATTACTACGAGACGGTGAACCAATCCCTGCAATTGCAATGGCTGACCAAGGAAGAGGCTCCGCGCGTGCTGGGCCTGCTGCTGGCCGCCGGATCGGCGGCGACGCTGGCCTCCTACGGGCTGATCGTTCTGCTGTGGGAGCCGCTGGGCCTGACCTACAACATGGTCTACCTGGCCTCGGGCGGGTTCACCGCGTTGTTGGCGCTGTTCGCCCTGCTGGCCTATCCGCAATTCGAGGCGCCGAACCCGCAGATCAAGAAAATGGTGCTGCGCCGCCGCTACTGGCTGTATTACGCGATGCAATTCATGGCGGGCGCCCGGCGGCAGATCTTCGTGGTGTTCGCGGGGTTCATGATGGTCGAACGCTTCGGCTTTGCGGTGCACGAGGTCACGGGCCTGTTCCTCATCAACCTGGTCGCCAATATGATGATCGCGCCGCTGATGGGCCATGCCGTCGCCCGGTTCGGGGAGCAGAAGACCTTGCTGTTCGAATATGTCGGGCTGGTGATCGTCTTCACCGCCTATGCGGGGGTGTACTACTTCAGCTGGGGCGTGCTGCTGGCCGCCACGCTCTACGTCATCGATCACCTGCTGTTCGGGCTGGCGCTGGCGCTGAAGACCTATTTCCAGAAGATCGCCGATCCGCGCGATATCGCGCCTACGGCAGCGGTTGCCTTTACCATCAACCACATTGCGGCGGTCTTCCTTCCGGCCGGTCTGGGCTACTTGTGGCTCTACTCACCCGGTGCGGTCTTTGTCGTGGCGGCGGGGATGGCGGCAACCTCCTTCGCGTTGGCGCTGCTGATCCCGCGCCATCCTGCGCCGGGCAACGAGACGCGGCTGGGCCTGGTGCGCGACAGCGCACCGGCGGAGTGACCGTCGCCTGCTGTGCCAAACGACCCTGGCCGCCGCCGTGCCTGCCCCCGCCCGATCAGCCGCGCCCGCTTGCGAGCGGCGCCGGTGTCATCCCCGCTTGACCCCGCGCGCCGACGCGCATACCCCGCGCCAAACCCAAGGAGCGTGCCATGCCCACCTTTACCGCCCTCACGACCCTGCCCGGCAAGGCCCAGGCCCATGCGCTGGGGGAGGCGATGGATCGCCTGACCCCCGAGCCCACCGGCGTCGGGGTGTTCGAGATGGAAGACGGTTCGGGCCTGTGGGAGGTCGGCGGCTATTTCACCGAAAGCCCCGACACCGCCGGGCTGGCGCTGCTGGCCACGATGCATGGCGCGCAGCCCTTCGCCGTATCGGAGCTGCCGGAAACCGACTGGGTGGCCAAGGTGCGCCGGGAGCTGGCGCCGGTGCGCGCCGGTCGGTTCTTCGTCTACGGATCACATGACGCGGACAAGGTGCCAGAGGATTGCGTGCCTCTGCTGATCGAGGCGGCGATGGCCTTCGGCACCGGGCATCACGGGACCACGCTGGGGTGCCTTCGGGCGCTCGACCGGCTGGACAATCAGGGCATCCGCTGTGATCGCGTCGCCGATATCGGCTGCGGCACCGCCGTGCTGGCGATGGCGGCGGCCCGGATCTGGCCCGGCACGCCTATAGCCTCGGACATCGATCCCGTCGCGGTCGAGGTGGCAGAGGCCAACCTGACCGCCAATGGCATGGCCGGACGCCTGACCTGTGTGGAAGCGGCGGGCTTTGACCATCCGATCCTGCAGGACGGCGCCCCCTATGGCCTGATCTTTGCCAATATCCTGATGGGTCCGCTGATCCATCTGGCGCCCGACATCGCCACCCACCTGGCGCCCGGCGGCCATGCCGTCCTGTCCGGCCTGCTGGTCGAACAAGCCGAGACGGTGCAAGCCGCCTATACGGACCAGGGTCTGACCCTCGCCCACCGCGAAGATATCGGGGAATGGACCACGCTGACCCTGGCGCGGGCGGAATAGACATCCCCCGCCGTCACCGGAATTCTGCCGCAAAACCGCCCGAAACTGACGTCATACTGGTCCGACTGGCTCCAAACCGCGTCAGAGGCGACCATGCGAAACAGCTTTTTCGGAGAATTCGACGAGCGTATCACCCGGATTGATCGGAAGCACCAGAAGATGCGCGGCGGCTATCGTGCGCAGGATGACGGCACCGGGTTGATCCGCATCCGCCCCAATCCCCGTTTGCGCCGAACCCTGCTGCGGCGCCCGTTGCGGGTGGTGGTGTTCCTGGTCCTCGGGCTGACCCTGTTCAAGGCGGTGCTGCTGACCGACCTGGGCCCCGCCACCTATGCAGCGCGGCTGGCGCCACTGGCCGATGGGGCCATCTGGGACCGCGCCGGCGGTTTCGTCATGCAGGTCGACCCGGTGACGCGGGCGATCTCGCATCAATTGAATGCGGCCCTCGCAGCGCTGTTCTGACTGGCCCTGCCCTGAGCGGGTCCAAGGCGGATCGGACATGAAAAGGGCCGGCACTGTTCACCAGCCCCGGCCCGGATCCCCCATCCACGACGTCAGCGCGTCGCGGCGGTCGTGTCAGCGGCGGACACCGTCGATGTCACCGCGGCTCAAGCCGATGTCATACAATTCGTGATCGGTCAGGCGGCAAAGCGCGTCGCGAGTGACGCGGGCATCGTTCCAGTCGCGCAATGCCTGGTGGGCGAGGGACAGGCCACGGCCGAGACGGCCGAAAACGGCAGTGCCGTCGATGGTGCGGGGTACATAGAGCATGGCAGACATGGGGATTGTCCTTTTTTCGGGCCGCTGGGGCGTGTGGTCGAAACCCGAACTAGGCGCGCGAAAACCGCCGCGCAATACACCATTTCTGCACAGGCCACTTGCGATTTTTGCATGGCTGAAATCCGCTGTAACTGACTGAAACAAGGAGAAATAATCCGCCTCTCATGATGTCGTTTTCAGACCATCTTTCGCCGTTTCGGAGCGCCGGTATCCCGGCGCCGACATGGCGGTGTCGTTTTTGGTTCGTCCGGCAAATGACTTGGAGAATGTTCCCGTTTCGTGCTAGATCGGAAAAAAGATCTGCGGAACCGGGTTCAGCAGGCGGGCAGTGGCGCGAAAGGCGGGCAGAACCATGCGGATTATCGGGTTGGACCCCGGATTGCGCCATCTTGGATGGGGCGTGATTCGGGTCGAGGGTAGCAAGATCACCCATGTCGCAAACGGCACCTGCGACACAATCGCCGGCACGGGGGAGGGCGATCTGGCGCTGCGGCTGCTGTCGCTGCACGATCAATTGACTGCCGTGATCGCGCAATACGCCCCCCAGGCCGCAGCGGTGGAGCAGGTCTTTGTCAACCGGGACGGCGCCGGAACGCTGAAGCTGGGGCAGGCACGGGCGATCGCCCTTCTGGTGCCCGCGCAGGCCGGTCTGTCGGTGGCGGAATACGCGCCCAACAAGGTAAAGAAGACGGTGGTCGGCGTCGGCCATGCGGAAAAGCAGCAGGTGGATCACATGGTGCGGCTGCAATTGCCGGGCTGCGCGCCGTCCTCTCCCGATGCGGCGGATGCGCTGGCCATCGCGATCTGCCACGCGCATCATAGGCGGGCACCGGGTTTGCGGGAAAGGACCACGGCATGATCGGACGGTTGGCCGGGCGGATCGACGCCAAGGGGATGGACCACGTGCTGCTGGATGTGCGCGGCGTGGGCTATATCGTGCATTGCTCGGACCGTACGCTGGCCGCGCTGCCGCCGGTGGGCGGGCAGGCCGCGCTGTACACCGATCTGCTGGTGCGGGAAGACCTGCTGCAATTGTTCGGCTTTCCGACCATGGTGGAAAAGGAATGGCATCGCCTGTTGATGTCGGTCCAGGGGGTGGGGGCCAAGGCGTCGCTTGCGATCCTGGGCACGCTGGGCCCCGACGGGGTCAGCCGCGCCATCGCCCTGAGCGACTGGAACGCGGTAAAGGCTGCCAAGGGCATCGGCCCCAAGACCGCGCAGCGCGTCGTGAACGAACTGAAGGACAAGGCGCCGGCCATCATGGCCATGACCAGCCCGCCCGCCGCCGCCTCGGCCCCGGACACGGTGATCGCGGACACGGATGCGCCTGCTCCCGTCCCCGCCGCTGCGCCGGTCTCTGACCCTGATGCCAGCGCCCAGGCCGATGCCCTGTCGGCGCTGACCAACCTGGGATATCAACCGGGAGAGGCCGCCGCTGCCGTGGCCCGCGCCATGGAGGAGGCCGGCGACACCGCCGGGGTGATCCGTACCGCGCTGCGTCTTCTCGCGCCCAAGGAGTGATGATGACCCGATCCGCCCGCCGCTGTGCCTCTGACCCGGCCCGCCTGCCTGATCTCGCCGCCCACCGAACCGGGGCTGCCCGTGTCTGATGCCGGTCCCGATCCGCTGATGCGGCCCGCTCCACTGGAAGAAGACGCCGCCGCCGACACCCGCGCCCTGCGGCCGCAGGGTCTGGGCGAATTTATTGGCCAGGCGGAGGCGCGGTCCAACCTGCGCGTCTTCATCCAATCCGCCCGCCAGCGGGGGGAGGCGATGGACCACACGCTGTTCCACGGTCCGCCCGGTCTGGGGAAAACGACGTTGGCGCAGATCATATCCCGCGAATTGGGGGTAAATTTCCGCATGACTTCGGGCCCGGTGCTGGCCAAGGCCGGGGATCTGGCCGCGATCCTCACCAATCTTGAGGCGCGCGATGTCCTGTTCATCGACGAGATCCACCGCCTGAACCCCGCGGTGGAGGAAGTCCTCTATCCCGCGCTGGAGGATTTCGAGCTGGACCTGGTGATCGGCGAAGGCCCCGCCGCGCGCACCGTGCGGATCGAATTGCAGCCCTTTACTCTGGTCGGGGCGACTACGCGGCTGGGCCTGCTGACCACGCCGCTGCGCGACCGGTTCGGCATTCCGGTGCGGCTGCAATTCTACACGGTGGAGGAATTGTTCGAGATCGTCACCCGCAACGCCCGCCTGCTGGGCGCCCCCGCCGACCGCGACGGCGCGATGGAGATTGCGCGGCGCGCCCGCGGCACGCCCCGGATCGCCGGGCGGTTGCTGCGCCGGGTGGTGGATTTCGCGGTGGTGGAGGGGGGCGGCCACATCTCCCGCGCGCTTGCCGACAGCGCGCTGACGCGGCTGGGCGTGGACGGGCTGGGGCTGGACCTCTCCGACCGGCGCTACCTTCAGCTGATCGGGGAAAGCTACAGCGGCGGCCCGGTGGGCATCGACACCATCGCCGCTGCGTTGTCCGAAAGCCGCGATGCGATCGAGGACGTGATCGAACCCTACCTGCTGCAACAGGCGCTGATCCAACGGACGCCACGCGGGCGGATGCTGGCGCCGCGCGGCTGGCGGCACCTGGGCCTGAACCCGCCGAAGGGGGTGCCGGATCTGTTCGACGATTGACCCCGGCATTGCATCCCCCGTTTCTGGGCCTTAGGGCATGACCCCGCAGTCAGATCCTGGCCGTTCAGGCCCCAGACCCGAGGATGACGTGAGCACCGGACCCGAGATTTCCGCCCCCGATGTAGAGGCCCTGTTCACCGATCCGGAGACCGGGTTCCGTTTTGCCCGATGGGGCCGGCCTGTGGTGCCGGTCGTCTTTGGCGCGGCGGACGAGAGCATCGGCGTGCTGAAGGGCGCGATCGAGGCGGTGGTTGCCACCGCCGGGCACAGCATGGCCGAAACGGATCCCGAACTGGGCGCCAACCTGATGGTGTTCTTCATGCAGGATTGGCAGGAACTGGCCGAACTCCCCAACCTCGGAGAGATGGTGCCGGACCTGCCCCGGCTGCTGGACCGGCTGGCGGCCAGCGGAGCGGATCAGTACCGGTTCTTCCGCTTCGACAGCGACATGTCGATCAAGGCGAGCTTTGTGTTCATCCGCATGGGGGGCGCCATGGCGGCGATGCCGGCCGCCGATCTGGGGCTGGAGCAGGCGATGAAATCGCTGCTGTCGTGGTCTCCTGCGGCCTTTTCCGGTCGCTCTGCGCTCGCCACGATCGAGGGACGACGCGGCGCCGTGCTGCGCCCGGATCTGGCCGCCATCCTGAACGCCGCCTATGATCCGGTGCTGCCCGTCGCTTCCGAGGATCCGGTGATCACCCACCGCATCGCCGCACGCGCCCGCCGCGCCTTTGCCTGAGCGATAGCGCCGGGAGGGGCAGGGCGGTTTGGTGATCGCGCGGGCGGCGGGTTGCGGTTTGTTTGACGGCTTGCCCTTCGTCCGCGCCGGTGCTTTGCTGGGTGGGCCCAATCAAAGGACGCCCGCCCGTGGATCACCGTTTCTCCCTGCGTGTCTATTACGAGGACACGGACCTTGCGGGCATCGTCTACTATGCCAATTACCTGAAGTTCATCGAACGCGCCCGGTCCGAATGGGTGCGCGGGCTGGGAGTCGATCAGGCGGCGTTGAAGGAAGACGAGGGGCTGGTGTTCGCCGTCCGCCGGGTTGAGGCCGATTACCTGTCCCCCGCCCGGTTCGACGACATGCTGGAGGTCATCACCCGCCCCGAGGCCGTGACCGGCGCGCGCATCGTGCTGGAGCAGGACGTGGTCCGTGACGGGGAGGTTCTGTTCAGCGCCACCGTGACGCTGGTGATGCTGTCGGGCAATGGCCTGCCGACGCGGCTTCCGGCAAATATCCGCCTGCTTTTGCACTGACCCGCCGACAGAAGGCGCCAAAGCCCGCGTATCAGCCGTGTCGGGGGGCGCTGGCGGTGGCTCCTCGCGGCAATATGATGGCCAATACGCTTGATCTGCGCTAGTTTGCGCAGCAATGAGGCCACGAAACCAGGCCCGACGCTGAGTTGGCACCGAGACAGAGCAGGTACATGGAAACAGAAACCCTCGCACTCGCGCAGGAGATGGATTTCTCCATGTGGGCGCTTTTCGCCCGCGCGACCTTTACCGTGAAAATGGTCATGCTGATGCTGATCGTCGCTTCGTTCTGGAGTTGGTCGATCATCGTGCAGAAGCTGATCGCCTATCGCCGTGCGCGGTGGGAGGCGTCGCGGTTTGATCGCGCCTTCTGGTCGGGGGAGCCTCTGGACGGGCTCTATGAACAGATCGGGCCGGACCCGCGCGGCCGCAGTCAGCGCATCTTTGCCGCCGGGATGACGGAATGGCGCCGCTCCCACCGGGAGGACGGGCGCATGATCGCGGGCGCGCAGGCGAGGATCGACCGATCCATGGACGTGGCCATCGCCAAGGAGGCGGAAACCCTGCAATCGGGCCTGCCGGTGCTGGCGACCGTCGGATCCACCGCGCCGTTTGTCGGGCTGTTCGGGACTGTCTGGGGCATCATGCATGCCTTCATCGGTATTGCGGAGCAGCAGAACACCAATCTGGCCGTGGTCGCCCCCGGCATCGCGGAGGCGCTGCTGGCCACCGGTCTGGGGCTGCTGGCGGCGATCCCGGCGGTTGTCTTCTACAACAAGCTTTCGGCGGACAGTGACCGGCTGGTCGGCGGTTACGAGGCCTTTGCCGACGAATTCTCCACCATCCTGTCGCGTCAGCTGGACAGCTGACATGGGCGCGGGTGTGGTGCAGAAATCCGGCGGATCGGGGCGGCGCGGGCGGCGGCGCGGTGGTCGCGCGCGGCCCATGGCGGAGATCAACGTGACGCCGTTTGTCGACGTGATGCTGGTGCTGCTGATCATCTTCATGGTCGCGGCGCCGCTGATGGTCGCGGGCGTGCCCGTGGAGCTGCCCAAGACGGCGGCAGAGGCGCTGCCTTCCGACGCGGAAGAGCCGCTGACCGTGACCGTCACAGCGGAGGGGGGCGTGATGATCCAATCGGCCGAAACGGATCGCGCCGACCTGGTGAACAAGCTGCGCGCCGTGGCCGCCGAGCGGTCCTCGGATCGGGTTTACGTGCGCGCGGACGGCAATGTGCCCTATGCGCAGGTCATGGAGGTCATGGGCGCGCTGAACCGGGGCGGGTTCTCCAACATCGGGTTGGTGACGGAAAGCGGCGGTCCGACGCTGGACGCCGGGACCAACTGAGGTCGTCTTGAACATCGGGCATGTCATATCCGGGACAGGCCATGCCGCGCTGATCGGCTGGCTGTTCCTTGGCGGTTGGGCCGCGCCGGAACCTCCGCCGGTAGAGGTGCAGGAAGTCTCCGTCATCTCGACGGAGGAATTCGCGCGGCTCGAAAACGCGGCCCGCCCGCCGGGGGCGGATACGGATGTGGCCGCGCCGCAGCCGCCTGCCCCGGACGAGGCCGAAAGCCCCGGATTGCCGGAACAGGCGCAGGACCGGCCCCCGCAGGTGACCGCACCGGACCCGGCGCCGGAGACCACCCCGCCCGACGCCGCACCGCGCCCGCCCGAGCCCATTGCACCGCCGCAGGCCGAAGCCGCCGATGCGCCGCCCGTGTTGTCAGCGCCGGAGACCCCGCAGGACAACCTGCCCACCGCCGAGCAGCGTCCGGCGGCCCGCCCGGTGCCGCGCATTTCTCCCGATCCGGTGCCCGCGCCTGACCGCGACGTGGCCGCCGATGACATCCGCCGGGACGAAACCGCCCCCACGCCGGAGCCGGAGCGCCAGGCGCCGGAGGAAACCGAAAGTACCGCGCCAGAGGAAACCGCCCCCGAGATCGTGACCGAGGCGGAGGAGGAGGACAGGCCGCTGGCGCCCACCCGCTCGCCCCGTCCGCGGGCCCGTCCGGATCGCCCGGAGCCCGAGGTGGAGATCGCCGAGACCCCCGCGCCGGAACAACCGGCCCCCGATCCCGCGCCCACCGCCACGCCGGAGCGCGCAGAGGAAAAAGACGCCATCGCCGATGCCCTCGCCCAGGCCATCGGCGGCGCCGACACGCCGTCGGAGACCCCGCGCGCGCCCGCTGGCCCGCCCCTGACCTCCGGAGAGAAGGAGGCGTTGCGCCTTGCGGTGCAGAATTGCTGGGTCGTCGATCCGGGATCGGCCTCCAGCGATGTGGTGATCACCCTTGGCTTCGACATGGATCGCAGCGGGCGTGTGATTCAAAGCTCCATCCGGCGGATCTCTGCCGAGGGGGGCGATGCCTCCGCGCAATCAATTGCGTTCGAAACCGCCCGACGTGCCGTGCTACGCTGTGAACGCGGCGGATATGACCTACCGTCAGAGAAGTTCGAGCAATGGCGCGAGATCGAAATGACATTCAACCCGGAGAAAATGCGGAACCTATGATGCGTAACCTGATTGCCAGCCTCGTCATCGCGGTTTTGCCCTTCGCGGCCGCCGTTCCCGCCATGGCCCAGACCGATGGCCCCCTGCGGATCGAGATCACAGAAGGCGTGATCGAACCCTTGCCCTTTGCTGCGCCTGCCTTCGTGGCGGAGAACACGGCCGCCAACCAGATGGCGCAGGATATCGCCCGCGTCGTGGCCGAAGACCTGTCCGGCACGGGCCTGTTCCGGGAGATCCCGCGCGATGCCTTCATCGGGTCGATCACCAGTTTTTCCAGCCCTGTCGAATATTCCGACTGGAAGGCAATCAACGCCGAGGCGCTGATCACCGGCGCTGTGTCGATGGACCCGTCCGGCCGGCTGGACGTCAAGTTCCGCGTTCACGACGTGTTCGCCAACCAGGAATTGGGGGACGGGCTGCAATTCTCCGGGACCGAAGCCGGCTGGCGCCGGATGGCCCACAAGGTCGCCGATACGGTCTATTCCCGGATCACCGGGGAGCAGGGCTATTTCGACAGCCGCGTGGTCTACGTGTCCGAAACCGGACCCAAGGACGAGCGGCGCAAGCGCCTCGCCATCATGGATTACGACGGCTACAACGTGCAGTACCTGACCGACAGCGCCTCCATCGTGCTGGCGCCGCGGTTTTCGCCCACCGGGGACCGGGTGCTGTATACGTCCTACCAGACGGGGTTCCCGCGCATCTACCTGCTGGATGTCGAAAGCGTCGGGCGCAATGTCGTTGACGCGGCGGGCGGTGAGATGAGCTTTGCGCCCCGCTTCGGCCCCAACGGGCGGACCATCGTCTATTCCGCCACCTCGGGTGGGAATACGGACCTGTTTCGCATGGACCTCGGCTCGGGTCAGACGACGCGCCTGACGGAAGCCCCGTCGATCGAGACGGCGCCCAGCTTCTCTCCCGATGGCAGCCAGATCGTGTTCGAAAGCGACCGTTCCGGCGCGCCGCAACTTTACGTCATGCCCGCCAATGGTGGTGAGGCGCAGCGCATTTCCTTTGGCCAGGGGCGGTACGGCACCCCGGTCTGGTCGCCGCGTGGCGACATGATCGCCTTTACCAAGCAGAACAACGGCCGGTTCCACATCGGCGTGATGCGCACCGACGGCAGCGGCGAACGCCTGCTGACCGCATCCTTCCTGGACGAGGGGCCGACCTGGTCGCCCAACGGCCGCGTCATCATGTTCACGCGCGAAACGCGGGGCGAAACCGGGTCGTCTTCGCTTTATTCCGTGGACATAACCGGCCGGAACCTGAAACGTGTCCGCACCGAGGGCGGAGCCTCCGACCCGGCGTGGTCCCCCTTGCAATGAAGCACCTGCGGGGGATGTCGCGCAGGCGTCGCACCTGTTAGGATACAGTGAATTCGAGCATCAGAAGGTCCATGATGAAACACCTGACCAAAGCCGTTCTTCTTGTTGCGGGCCTGACGCTCGCCGCCTGTACCAATGCCGACCGGTTCGGGGATGACTACGGATCCTCCTCCGCCAGCCAGACCGCGGCGATCACGCCTGGCAGTGCATCCGATCCCGCCTCGCCGCTGTATTTCCAGCAAAGCGTCGGCGACCGCGTGCTGTTCCTGGTCGATCAGTCCAGCCTGACGGATACCGCGCGCTACACCCTGGATGGGCAGGTCGCCTGGCTGAACGCCAACCCCGATTACAGCGCGGTGATCGAGGGTCATGCGGACGAGCAGGGGACGCGGGAATACAACCTGGCCCTGGGCGCGCGCCGCGCCAACGCGGTTCGCGAATACCTGATCACCAGCGGCGTCGCGGGCAACCGCCTGCGCACCGTCAGCTACGGAAAGGAACGCCCGATCGAGATCTGCTCCGAAGAGGCCTGTTATGCCAAGAACCGTCGCGCGGTGACCACCCTGGCCGCCGGCAACAGCTGATCCGCGCCTTCGGGCCCGACCCCAATGCCACAGAGACGGAGCATCGCCTTGCGCCTGACCGCCCTTCTGCTTTCCGCCACGCTGCTTTTTCCGGTCTCCGCCCTTGCGCAGGACCGGCAGGAGACGCTGGCCGACATCCGCCAGCAACTGACGACGCTGCACGTCGAATTGCAACGCCTCAAGCGGGAGCTGAGCACCACGGGCAGCACCGGGCAGGCGGTGGTTTCCGGCTCGCCGCTGGAACGGCTGAACGCCATCGAATCCGAAGTGCAGCGCCTGACCTCCAAGACCGAGACACTGGAATTCCGCATCGACAGCGTGGTCAAGGACGGCACCAACCGGATCGGTGATCTGGAATTCCGACTGGTGGAACTGGAAGGCGGCGACACCTCGCGGCTGGGCGAAACCACGACCTTGGGCGGCGGCTCTCTGCCGCAGGGCGGGGGCGGCGCGTCCATGGGTGCGGGCGGGGGCGGCGGCACGACTCTGGTCGGTCCGGGCCAGTCCGGCCCGCAGCTTGCCATGGGGGAACAGGAGGATTTCGACGCCGCGCAACAGGCGCTGGACGCGGGCGAACATGCCGCCGCGGCGCGCGCCTTCCTCGACTTCTCCAACACCTATCCCGGCAGCCCGCTGGAAGCCCGCGCCCAGTTCGGCCGGGGCCGCGCGCTGGAGGCGGATGGCAATATCAAGGAAGCGGCCCGGGCCTATCTGGCAGCCTTTACCGTGGCACCCGAAGGCGAGGACGCGCCGTCCTCCCTTTATCGGTTGGGGCGGTTGTTGGGTCAGCTGGGGCAATCGAACGAGGCCTGCGTGACCCTGGGAGAAGTGCCCCGCCGGTTCCCCGGCTCCGCTGCGGCGGGCGAGGCCCAGGCAGAGCTGCGGGCGCTGAGCTGCTCGTGACGCCCACGGCGCCGTCGGGCGCGGCGCCGTGTGCCGGGTGGCCGTCATGACGGCGGACGCGGCAGGGACTGCGGGCGCCACGGCCTTGCGCCGCCATTTCACCGATCCGCTACCCCGGCTGGGGGTGGCCGTGTCCGGGGGCAGCGACAGTCTGGCCCTGCTCTGCCTGCTGCGCGATCACGCTACGGCAGATGCGCCCGGGATGGCGCTGCATGTCGCCACCGTTGATCACAACCTGCGGCCCGAGGCCCGGCAGGAGGCGGCACAGGTCGCCCGGCTTTGCGCCCGCTGGGGCCTGCCTCATACGGTGCTGACCTGGACGGGGTGGAACGGGCAGGGCAATCTTCAGGACGCTGCGCGCCGGGCCCGGCTGCGCTTGCTGGCGGATTGGGCGCGGGGGCAGGGGATCGCCGACGTGGCGCTGGCCCACAGCGCCACCGACCAGGCGGAGACCTTGTTGATGCGGCTGGCGCGCTCTGCCGGGGTGGACGGGCTGGCGGCGATGGCGCCGCGTCGCGTGGCCCATGGCGTGACCTTTCACCGCCCGCTGCTGGGCCTGACCCGCGAGGCTCTGCGCGAGATCCTGACCGCCCGCGCGATCCCCTGGGCAGATGATCCGTCCAATGACGACCCCCGGTTTCACCGCATTCGGCTGCGCCAGGCCCGCGCCCAGCTGGACGCGTTGGGCCTGACGGTCCCGGCCCTGGCTGCCACCGCCGCCCAACTGGGCGAGGCCCGCGCCGCCCTGGATGCCGCCACCAGCGCCGCGGCGCGCCGGCTGGTCACGGCCGATCGCGGCATCCTGCGGATCGACGCGGTCGGCGTTGGGCGGGAAACCGCCGAGATCGCCCGCCGTCTTCTGGCCCGTGCTTTGCGCTGGATCAACGGCGCCGACTACCCGCCCCGCCGCGCCGCATTGGCGGATGCGCTGGCCGTTCTGCACCGGGGCGGCACCCATACGCTGGCCGGTTGTGTGCTGATGTCAGACGGCACACAGGCGCAGCTGATGCGCGAATTGAACGCAGTTGCCGGTGCGCGGACGCCCCTGGGGGGGCTCTGGGATGGGCGCTGGAGGCTGGAGGGCCCTCCAGCACCGGGGGCGGAGATCCGCGCCCTGGGCGCCGCCGGGCTGACGCAATGCCCGGATTGGCGCGTGGCGGGACTGCCGCGCGCCGCGCAGATGGTCGGTCCGGCCTTGTGGGCGGGTGATCGGCTGCTCTGCGCGCCGCTGGCCGAAACCGCGCCGCGCTGGTCCGCGCGGCTGATCCGCGACGAGATGACCGGTGACGCCGCGTCCATGGCGGATTGAACGTGGCGCCGTAAAACATATTTAAGTGCCTACGGCTCTGTGATACCCGCAGGGTCAACCTTCTAAGGGAGAGGTTCTTTGGGCACCGCTAGAAATATCGCCTTCTGGGTCGTTCTGCTGCTTCTCGTCGTCGCACTGTTCAATTTGTTCAGCGGCTCCGGCAATACGTTGCAGAGCCGGGAGATTCCGTATTCGCAATTCGTGGAGCGGGTGAACGACGGGGACGTGAATTCCGTCACGCTGGACGGCGAACAGGTCCGGTTCAGGGGCAGCGACGGCAATGATTACGTCACGATCAAGCCGGAAGACGCGGAAATCACGAACCTTCTGATCGACCAGTCGATCCCCGTCAGCGCCAAGAGCCAGGAAGAAAGCGGGTTTCAGACCTTTATCATCTCGCTTCTGCCGATCCTGCTGCTGATCGGTGTGTGGATCTATTTCATGAACCGGATGCAGGGCGGCGGCAAAGGCGGGGCCATGGGGTTCGGCAAAAGCCGGGCCAAGCTGCTGACGGAAAAACACGGCCGGGTCACCTTTGACGACGTGGCCGGCATCGACGAGGCCAAGGAAGAGCTGGAAGAGATCGTCGAATTCCTGCGCAACCCGCAGAAGTTCAGCCGTCTGGGGGGCAAGATCCCCAAGGGCGCGCTGCTGGTTGGCCCTCCGGGCACCGGCAAGACGCTGCTGGCCCGCGCGATCGCGGGGGAGGCGGGTGTGCCCTTCTTCACCATCTCCGGCTCCGACTTCGTGGAAATGTTCGTCGGTGTGGGCGCGTCCCGCGTGCGCGACATGTTCGAACAGGCGAAGAAGAACGCACCCTGCATCGTCTTCATCGACGAGATCGACGCCGTGGGCCGTCATCGTGGCGCGGGCTACGGCGGGGGCAATGACGAACGCGAGCAGACGCTGAACCAGCTGCTGGTCGAGATGGACGGGTTCGAAGCCAACGAAGGCGTCATCATCCTGGCCGCCACGAACCGCCGCGATGTGCTGGACCCCGCGCTGCTGCGTCCGGGCCGGTTCGACCGCCAGGTCACTGTTCCCAACCCCGACATCAAGGGCCGGGAGAAGATCCTGGGCGTGCACGCCCGCAAGACCCCGCTGGGCCCCGATGTCGACCTGCGCATCATCGCGCGCGGCACGCCGGGCTTTTCCGGGGCGGATCTGGCCAACCTGGTGAACGAGGCAGCCCTGATGGCGGCCCGCGTCGGTCGCCGGTTCGTCACCATGGTCGATTTCGAGAATGCCAAGGACAAGGTCATGATGGGCGCGGAGCGGCGGTCGATGGTGCTGACCAACGACCAGAAGGAAAAGACCGCCTATCACGAGGCCGGCCATGCCATTGTCGGGCTGGAACTGCCGAAATGCGATCCGGTCTACAAAGCCACGATCATTCCGCGCGGCGGTGCCCTGGGCATGGTCGTCTCCCTGCCGGAGATCGACCGGCTGAACTGGCACAAGTCCGAATGTGAGCAGAAGTTGGCGATGACCATGGCGGGCAAGGCGGCGGAGATCCTGAAATACGGTGCCGACGAAGTGTCCAACGGTCCGGCTGGCGACATCCAGCAGGCCAGTGGCCTGGCTCGTGCGATGGTCCTGCGGTGGGGCATGTCCGACAAGGTCGGCAATGTCGATTACGAACAGGCGCACGAAGGCTACATGGGCAATGGCGCCGGCGGTTTCTCTGTCTCCGCCCATACCAAGGAGCTGATCGAGGAAGAGGTGAAGCGCATGATCGACGACGCCTATCAATGGGCGTTCAAGATCCTGTCGGAGCAGAAAGAGGAATGGGAGCGCCTGGCAGAAGGGCTTCTGGAATACGAGACCCTCACCGGCGAGGAGATCAAGCGCGTGATCAAGGGCGAGCCGCCCCGCGCCGACGAGGACGAGGATGACGACAAGCCCACCGGCGGTGCCTCGGTCACGGCGATCCCCAAGACCAAGCCGCGCGGCAAACCGGGCGGGATGGAGCCGGAACCGACGGCCTGAGCTTGCTTGAAACGGAAACCGGCCGGGCCTTTGCCCGGCCTTTTTCTTGCCAATCCGGGGGGGCGCCCTAATCTGCCAACCGGATCGGCACCGTGGGGACGCCGGTACGGCACGGAAGCGACCCGTTCGGGGTCGATGCCGGGTCGCCCGCCGGGACGTCGGTCCCGACCGCCCGGCCAGTCCCGCCGCCGTGCGACACGGGCGACACACCGGAAAGACCCGGCCCCCGAAGGAAAGGATTGCCATGACGCCAAACGATTGGAACCCCACCGCCTATGCCCGATTTCGCGGGCTGCGCCTGCGCCCGGCGCTGGACCTGCTGGGGCAGCTGCCCGACCTGCCCGAAGGCGCAATGGTCGATCTGGGCTGCGGCGCCGGGGTGGTCGGTCCGGTGCTTCGAACGCGGTTCGGTGGACGGCGACTGACGGGGGTCGACAGCTCTCCGGCGATGCTGGAACAGGCCGCGCAGGCCGGTTGCTACGACGATCTGGCCGAGGCCGATATCGCGCAATGGCAACCCGCCGCGCCGCCGGCGCTGATCTTCTCCAATGCGGCGCTGCACTGGCTGCCCGATCACGAGGCGCTGTTGCCCCGGCTGGCCGGGCTGCTGGCGCCCGGCGGCGTGCTGGCGGTGCAGGTGCCGAACCAGAACCGCGCGCCCTCGCATCGGCTGTGGGCCGATATCCGGGACAAGCACGCCGGCGCCGGTACCGCGGATATTCCCGGCATTCTGGACCCGGTGGATTATCACCGCCTCCTGTCGCCGCTGGGACAGCTGGACCTGTGGGAGACGGAATACCACCAGCAGCTGGCCACCACCGGCGAGGGGCACCCGGTGCGGCGGTTCACGCAATCGACGATCGCGCGCCCTTATCTGAAAGGGTTGGATACGGCGGTGGCGGATCGGATCGTGGCCGAATATGACAGCGTGATGGAAACGATCTACCCGGTGCAGCCGGACGGGTCTGTCCTCTTTCCTTTTCGGCGACTTTTCTTCACTCTGCGCCGCGACTGACCTGACGGAGACTGCCATGCAAGCGCTCAAGCCGACTTCCTTTACCGCCCGTATTGTCTGGCTTGGCCATGTGGCGGACCGCGATGCGGCGCTGGCCTCCGACGCGGTGACGACCATGGCGGCGACCTTTGCCGGCCCGCAGGGAGAGGCCCATGGCGGCCTGACCCGACCGTCGTGCTCACGGGTGCTGCAACAATTCGCGCGTGGGACAGAGATCCGCAATGTGCGCCAGTTCTCCATCGTCTCTGCCGAGGATCTGGCCGCCACGGCAGCGGAAATGGGGGTCGACCGACTGGACCCCGCCTGGCTGGGCGCCACCATGATGGTGGAGGGTCTGGCCGATTTCACCCACCTGCCGCCGTCTTCGCGGCTTCAGGCGCCTTCGGGCGCGACGCTGGTGGTGGATATGGAAAACCGCTCCTGCATGCTGCCCGCCCCGGTGATCGAGAAGGCGTATCCCGGACGGGGCAAATTGTTCAAATCCGCCGCCCGCGACCGGCGTGGCGTCACCGCCTGGGTCGAACGGGAAGGGGATTTTCAACTGGACGACGTGTTGACCCTTCACATTCCCGATCAACCGGTGTGGCTAAATCTGGAAAAGGCCCGCGCGGAATAATCCGCGACGGGCCTCTAGCGGGGGGCTCGGGGGAGGGAGGGCCTGGGCGTGATTGATGCGGCTCCGCGCCCGTTCGGGGGATCAGGCCAGCAATGCGGCGGCCCCCACGAGGGTCAGGGCGAAACTGATGTGAATGACGAAAGCTGCGGCGTTCATGTGTTCTATCCTGCGTTATATCCGGGGCGTTTCGCGGATCCTGCCCGCTGCCCTTGTGTTGCCATTCCAACGCCCCGGCGTCGCAATTGGTTCCTGCCGCGCCCCGTGCGCCCAACCGGCGCCGCCTGGTCCCGCGCCGAAAACCGCAGCGGATTGGTCGCAATCCGGGCGGTGTGATCCGCCGCTCTGCGTTAAGAGCGATACATGATGCGCGACGCGCCCCGCCCGCCCCGACGCCGGCTTCCCATGCCAGCCCACTTGACCGACAGGATGCCCTGCAATGACCTACCGCTCTGACATCGAAATCGCGCGCGACGCACAGAAGAAACCGATTCAGGAGATCGGCCAGCGGCTGGGCATCCCCGCCGACAGCCTGCTGCCCTATGGTCACGACAAGGCCAAGATCAGCCAGGCCTTCATCGACAGCGTCCAGGACCGCCCCAACGGGAAGCTGATCCTGGTCACCGCGATCAACCCGACCCCGGCAGGCGAGGGCAAGACCACCACCACCGTCGGTCTGGGCGACGGCCTGAACCGCATCGGCAAGAACGCCGCGATCTGTATCCGGGAGGCCTCTCTGGGACCGTGTTTCGGGATGAAGGGCGGCGCCGCGGGTGGCGGGTTGGCGCAGGTTGTGCCGATGGAAGAGATGAACCTGCATTTCACGGGCGATTTCCACGCCATCACCAGCGCGCACAACCTGTTGTCGGCCATGATCGACAACCACATCTACTGGGGCAACGCGCTGGAGATCGACGAGCGCCGCGTGGTCTGGCGCCGGGTGTTGGACATGAACGACCGCGCGTTGCGCGATACCGTGACCGCCCTGGGCGGTGTGGCCAACGGCTTTCCCCGGCAGACCGGGTTCGACATCACCGTCGCCTCCGAGGTGATGGCGATCCTGTGCCTGGCGCGGAATCTGGGCGACCTGCAACAGCGGCTGGGCGACATCATCGTGGCCTATACCCGCGACCGCGCCCCGATCCATGCCCGCGACATCAAGGCCGACGGCGCCATGACCGTGCTGCTGAAAGACGCGATGCAGCCCAATCTGGTGCAGACGCTGGAGAACAACCCCGCCTTTGTCCACGGCGGCCCCTTCGCCAATATCGCCCATGGCTGCAATTCCGTCACCGCCACCGCGACGGCCCTGAAGCTGGCCGATTACGTGGTGACGGAGGCCGGGTTCGGCGCCGACCTGGGGGCGGAGAAGTTCATGAACATCAAATGCCGCAAGGCGGGACTGGCGCCCGACGCTGTGGTGATCGTCGCCACCGTGCGCGCGATGAAGATGAACGGCGGCGTGGCCAAGGCCGATCTGGGCACGGAGGATGTCGGAGCGGTCCGCGACGGCTGCCCCAATCTGGGCCGCCACATCGCGAATGTGAAACAATTCGGCGTGCCGGTGGTTGTCGCGATCAACCATTTCGTCACCGATACCCCGGCAGAGGTTGCAGAAGTGCAGGCCTATGTCGCCGAACAGGGGGCGGAAGCGATCGAATGCCGGCACTGGGCCGAAGGCTCCGCCGGAGCCGAGGCGCTGGCCCGCCATGTCGCCGATCTGGCCGACAGCGGCACCGCTCAATTCGCGCCGCTCTACCCTGACGAGATGCCCTTGTTCGAGAAGATGGAGACGGTCGCCAAGCGGATCTACCATGCCGACGAGGTTCTGGCCGATCAGAAGATCCGCGATCAGCTGAACCAATGGGAGGCGGCGGGATATGGCCATCTGCCGGTCTGCATGGCCAAGACGCAATACAGCTTCTCCACCGATCCTACCTTGCGCGGCGCCCCCACCGGCCACGGCGTGCCGGTGCGGGAGGTCCGGCTGTCGGCCGGTGCAGGCTTCGTCGTGGTGATCTGCGGGGAGATCATGACCATGCCCGGCCTGCCGCGCGTCCCCTCGGCGGAGGCTATCATGCTCAATGACGCCGGCCAGATCGAGGGGTTGTTCTAGGGGGCTCGGGCGAGGGCCGCTTAGGAGGGATCGGCGCTTTCCAAGGCCCTCCCCGTCTGTGAGGTTTGCTCTGCTGATTGCGCGGGTCCGCCGTCCGGGTGGGAGGATCTGGCGCGTCTGTCGGGGCTGGCCGCGCGCGCCGTCCCGTCCTATGAGACGTGCCATGACCGATACATCCCGTGATACCACCACCCCGCGCCCCGATCCTGCCAGCCTGACCGGCTTGGCGGAGGTCCGCGCCGGGATCGACGCGATCGACGGGGCCTTGCTGACCCTGCTGGCCGAACGCCAGGCCCATGTTGACCGCGCCGCAACGCTGAAGGCCGGGGCGGGGATTGCCGCCGCCGCCCCCGCCCGCGCCGCCGCCGTGCTGGAACGCGTGCACCACAAGGCCGGGCAGGCGGGCGTCGATCCGCATGTGGCCGTGGCCATGTGGCGCGTGATGATCGACCATTTCATTCGTCGCGAACAGGCGACATTGGGCACCACAGGAGAAGACGCATGACCGCCACCCGTATCGACGGCAAGGAATTCTCGGCTCGTGTCAGGGCCGACGTCGCCACACACGTCGCCCGGCTGAAGGCCGATCACGGCATTACCCCCGGGCTGGCCGTTGTTCTGGTCGGCGAGGATCCCGCCAGCCAGGTCTATGTCCGCAGCAAGGGGAAGCAGACCGTGGAGGCCGGGATGCAGAGCTTTGAACACAAGCTGCCAGTCGAGACCGCGCAATCCGATCTGCTGAATCTGGTCGCACGGCTGAACGCGGATCCGGCGGTGCATGGCATTCTGGTGCAGTTGCCCCTGCCGGATCACATGGACGAAGCTGCTGTCATCAACGCGATCGACCCGGCAAAGGACGTGGATGGCTTTCACATTTCGAATGTCGGGCGTTTGGCCACGGGGCAAAGCGCCATGGTGCCCTGCACGCCGCTGGGGTGCCTGATGCTGCTGCGCGATACCTTCGGATCGCTGTCGGGCAAGACGGCGGTGGTTATCGGACGGTCCAACATCGTCGGAAAGCCGATGGCACAATTGCTGCTGCGTGACAGCTGCACTGTGACCATTGCCCATTCCCGCACCGCCGATATCGCCGAGGTTGTGCGTCGGGCGGATATCGTGGTCGCGGCGGTGGGACGCCCGCAAATGGTGCCGGGCGACTGGATCAAGCCCGGCGCGGTGGTGATCGACGTCGGCATCAACCGCATCGACGCCCCGGAACTTGGGGAAGGCAAGACGCGGCTGGTGGGCGATGTGGATTTCGACAGCGTCGCGCAGGTCGCGGGCGCGGTCACCCCGGTGCCGGGCGGTGTGGGTCCGATGACCATCGCCTGCCTGCTGGCCAACACGCTGACCGCCTGCTGCCGCGCCGCCAACCTGCCGGAGCCGGAGGGGCTGACCGCCTGATCCGCCAGACTGCCTGATCCGCCTGAAGGTTCTACCCCTTGCCGCGCCCCGTCCAGGGGACGCCCGGCGCCGGGGGGCGCACGGTCTCAGGCCGGGACAGGCGCCATGGTGCCTTGCAGGAGCGCCACGTCGCGCAGGCCCGCCCCGTCGCGCGCCTGCACCCTGGCGGTCACCACGCAGAGCCGCCGTCCGGCCTTCTCCAGCCGGCCGGTGGCAATCAGCAGGTCACCACGGGCCGGGGCCAGCAGGTTGATCTTGATCTCGGCGGTGACGACCTCCATCCCCGGTTCCAGCGCCGTCAGCGCCGCGTAGCCCGCCGCCGTATCTCCGATCGCAAAGCTTAGCGCGGCATGGCCATGGCCCTGTTGCTGGGTCGCGATCGGCAGGATGGGCGCGGTGATTACCACGCGGCCCTGCGCGATTTCCCGCAAGCGCGCGCCAAAGGTCTGCATCATCGTTTGCCGGGCAAAGCTATTTTCGATACGCTTGCGCATATCCTGTTCTTTTTTCTCAATGCTCATTCTCTCATTGACCTTCCAATTTCATTGTCAGACCCGGTTCCCACACATATCCGCCCCCTGTCCGGTCTTCTCGGAAATCCCTCTTCGATGTCGTCGCAGCGGCGTTTTGCAATGATTCGCAAGGTCTTGTCTCGCAGTGTGATGGCAACGGTTTCGCCGGTCTGCCTGCTTGGCTGGGGCATTTTTACATGTCTGGCGAGCTTATTGGGCATTCTCGGAACCGATAGCATCCTTTCACCCGTGGCGCGGGTGACATTCTGGGGGCTGGCCGGGTTTTTCGGCCTGTTTGTGGGCAATGCAATACGCGGCACCTTTGCTTTTCATTGGGGGTTGGGCACTTTGGGCACCGCCCTTGCGGCGCCTCTGGTGATTGCGCTGGTCGTGGCGCCGGCCTGCTGGGCGGCGTTGCAGGGCCTGCGCGACGAAGGGTCCGACCCCGGAGAGCCACTGCTGTTCTGGGGGTTGGGGGTGCTGGCGCTGTCATCGCTGTCATCGTTGACGCGGCTCCTGCTGCAACGTCATATCGACCGCGCGGCGCGCAAGGCGGTGGCGCATATGCAGGCGGCCAGCATCCCCGATCGCGCGCGCCCCGAGGTGGTGGATGTGCCCACGCCCGAAGCCAAGCCCGCGGCGGAGCCTGCCAGTACCGGCGCGGCGATCGCCGACCCGCCGTTCCCTTGCGCGTTCGGGACTGGCAGCCCCCCTCCGGCCATGGCGCCAATGTCCCCCCCGGCACCCATGCGGCCCCGGCTGTATGATCGGTTGGCGGCCACCGGCGGGACGGTGCAGCACCTTTCGGCCGACGATCACTTGGTGATCGTCGGGCGCGACACCGGGCGGGAACAACTGCGCCTGCGCTTTGCCGATGCGGTACGGGAAATGGATGACGTGGAGGGGATGCTGACCCATCGCTCACATTGGGTGGCACGGGCGGCAGTGGCGGGATTCGACCGCGAACCGGGGGGCAAGATGTTCGTGCTGCTGCGCAACGGGGCGCGGCTGCCGGTGTCCCGGTCGCATCGGCAGGCGCTGGAGCGGACGGGGCTGGCCTAGCTGGCCCTCAAGGCGACGCCTGGCGCGGCATCGGAATCGCGGTGGGCCGGGTACCGGTCAGGATCGCCACTGCGCGCGGACCCATCAAGGCGGTCAGCGTCGCGTGATCGGACCGCAGGCCGCCGGTATAGGTGCCGAAGGCGGGCAGGATCAGCCGCGTGTCGTCGTGCAGGAAACAGGCGCGTGCCGGGCCGGCACCGCGCCGCCGCAGACCGGCTTTTGGGTGGTAATGACCTGAAACCTCGGCCGTTTCTGCCGGGTTGGCGATATGGCGAAAAGTCAGCGGTCCAAGGCGCAGTGCAGTCAGATGGGTGCCGCCCAGATCGACGGGTCCGGGATCGTGGTTGCCCTCGATCCAGATCCAGCGGCGCCCGGCCTGAAGGCGCGCGATCCACTGCCGGGCGGTGTCTGGCAGGGCGCGTGCGGCGACGGCATCGTCGAAACTGTCGCCCAGGCAGATGACGCAGGCGGGGTCGGTGGCGGTGATCGCGTCCTGCAACCGGCGCAGGGTATCGCCGGTTTCGTAAGGGGGCAGCATGGCCCCGGCGCGGCGGCCCTGGCGTTCGGATTTGCCCAGGTGCAGGTCCGACACACACAACAACCGTCGTGCGGGCCAGTGCAGCGCGCCGGAGCCCATGGCCACCAGCCTTGCCCCCGCCAGCGTGAAGGGCAGGCCCTGTGGGCCGGCGTCCACCGTGACCCCAGCCGCGCCCTCAGCCATGCCCCCCGGCCCGGTTGTGTCGTGCGGCGCGCTCATGCCAGCCCGGCCTCTTTCATCAGGCGCTGTGCCTCGTCGGCTTCCAGCCGGTCGCGACCTGCGCCGTCGACGGGCACGCGACCAACCTCCAGAAATAGCGGCGCGGCCAGGGGGGTGACGCGGCCGGGGCGGATATGGTCGATCCGCCCTTCGACCCGGCGCAGCATTCCCTCGATCCTGGCGAAATCGACAAGGCCGCGCATCGCCTCGGTCCGGGTGATCCGCATCAACAGATGATCAGGATCGTAGCGTAGCAGCGTGTCATACAGGATATCGGACGAGAACGTCGCCTGTCGGCCAGATTTGCGAACCTGGGGCAGGTTGCGCTGAATCAACCCCGAGATCGTGGCGGCGCCGCGAAAGGTCCGTTTCATCACCGCGTTGCCCGCCAGCCAGCCATCCAACCCGTCGCGCAGCCGGGTCAGATCAAACAGCGGCACAGGATCGCCTGCCGCTTCAAGGCCCCAGATCAGCGTGGCGTAATCGGTGGCGACAAATCCCAACGGCGCCAGCCCGTCCTCCTCCATCCGCTTGGTCAGCAGCAGGCCCAGAGTCTGCTGGGCGTTGCGCCCGGCAAATCCGTAGACGCACATGTGTTCGCGCCCCTCGAAAGGGAAGCTTTCGATCAGCAGCCGGCCCGGTTCCGGCAGGCGTGACATCTGTCGGTGCAATTGCAGCCACTCGGCGGTGGCTGGCGGTAGGCCCGGCCAGCTGTCCTGTTGCAGCATTCGCAGGATGCGGTGCGACAATTGTGTCGATGTGGCGAACTTGGTGCCCGAAAACGTCGCGATCCGGGGTTTGCGGGCGGCATCGCGAGACACTTCCACCGTCATGTCGCGCAGACCCTCGTAGCGTACGATGCGCCCGCCGATCAGGAAAGTATCGCCGGGCGAGAGTGAGGCGGCAAAGCTTTCTTCCACCTCGCCCAGGGGCTTGCCGCCGCCGCGCCGCAGACGAACCTTGAGCGTGTCGCTGTCCTGGATCGTGCCGATATTCATGCGGATCAACTGTGCCGCGCGGGGGTCGCGCAACTGCCATTGGCCGTCCGGGGTCTGTTGCAGGCGCTGCCATTTGTCATAGGCGCGCAGGGCGTAGCCGCCGGTGGCGCAGAATTCCAGGCAATCGTCGAAAGTGGCGCGGGTCAGCCCGGCATAGGGGCCGGCGCCGCGCATCTGGGCGTACAGGGCATCGGCATCAAAAGGCCCGGCGCAGGCCCGGATCAGGATGTGCTGGCACAGCACGTCCAGCGGTCCGGGGCCGCGCGGGTCGCCATCCAGATCGCGGGCGGCCACGGCGTCCAGCGCGGCGCGGCATTCGATCACCTCGAACCGGTTGGCTGGCACCAGCAACGCCTTGGACGGCGCGTTGTAGCGGTGATTGGCGCGCCCGATTCTCTGCACCAGGCGTTTGACGTTCTTGGGGGCGCCGATCTGGATCACCAGGTCCACGTCGCCCCAGTCGATGCCCAGGTCCAGCGAACCGGTGCAGACCACGGCGCGCAGCCGTCCCTGAACCATGGCGCGTTCGACACGCTCACGCTGTTCGCGATCCAGCGATCCGTGGTGGATGCCAATCGGCAACGCGTCCTCGTTCGCCAGCCAGAGGTTGTGAAAGAAGATCTCTGCCTGAGCGCGGGTGTTGTGGAAGATCAGGGTGATGCGGTGCTGGCGGATCTGTTCCAGCACGGCGGGAATGGCATGGGCGCCGCCACCACCGGCCCAGGGTGGCGCGCTGTCGGTCTCCAGCATGGCGATGTCGGGTGCGGGGCCGGGATCGGCGTGCAGGATGGCGCAGGGATCGCTCTCATGGGCCAGGAACCGGGCGATGGCTGCGGGGTCTTCGACTGTGGCGGACAGGCCGACGCGGCGCAGGCCGGGGCACAACGTCTGAAGCTGCGCCAGCGCCAGCATCAACTGGTCACCGCGTTTGCTTTCGGCCAGGGCATGGACCTCGTCCACGATGACCCGTTGCAGCCCGGCGAAGGTCCGGGCCGCATCCTCATAGGAGGTCAGCAGGGCCAGGCTTTCGGGTGTGGTCAGCAGGATATGCGGCGGGTCGGCGCGCTGCCGCCGCTTGCGCGAGGATGGCGTGTCTCCGGTGCGGTCCTCGACCCGGATCGGCAGGCTCATGTCCTCCACCGGGGTGGAGAGATTGCGGCGAATGTCCGCCGCCAGCGCCTTCAGCGGAGAGATATAGAGGGTGTGCAGCCCCTGGTGACGACCCTGCGCCAGTTCGGCCAGGGTGGGCAGGAACCCGGCCAGCGTCTTGCCGCCGCCAGTCGGCGCGATCAGCAGCAAGGCGGGTTCCGCCGCGCGGTCCAGCATCTGCTGCTGGTGGGGGTGGATGGTCCAGCCTCGGCCGGCGAACCAGTCGCCAAAAGGGTCGGGAAGCGCGGTCATGGATTCCCGAATACAGGAACGCAACGCGAACATCCAGCCCTTGGCATCGGCTCAACCCAGGTCGGGGCCCAGCCGTTTGCGCAATTCCGCGATCTGCGGCGCCAGCCGGGTTTCGCCCTTCTCCGTCGCTTCTTCTGCCCAGACGGAGAACCGTTCCAGCAGGGGGTGAAAGGTCTCTATTTCCTCGGGCGACCAATTGGACAGGAAATCGCCCAATACCAGGAACTTGATCGTGCGCACCCCCCTGATCACCGCCCGGCCCTTTCGGGTCAGCTCGACGATGGTGCGGCGGGCGTCCTGCTGGCTGACCGCGCGGCTGACATAGCCCTGCGCGATCAATTCGCTGACCAGTCGCGAGGCGCGGGACGGGTCGATCCCCAGTCGCGACGCGATGGTGGAGACCATGGTTTCCCCCGGATCCTTTCCGAATTCGTTGGACGGACCCCAGATCGCCATCAGCACATCCAGCTTCGGGAGGTCCAGATCGCTGTCCAGCCCGAGATCGCGCAGGGCCATCTGGCCCAGCTCCCGCTTCTGGATGCGCCGCCGCCATGCCTGAAGGATGGCATCCAGCGCCAGCGCTTCCCGTGCGGTGTCCGGCGAGATTCCGGATTCCGCCAGAAAGGCTATCATCTCTTCGTCCCGGCTGCCGATGGTCTGTCCTCCTGTTGCGTGCGGGCGAGATACATGCTCTTGACATGTAATTGCAAGCGGCACATATTTCATCCCGAAATCGACCCAACCGAACACGTCTCTGCGGATCGAAAGGCATTCGAATCTGGAATGCCTTGGACCGCGAGTCAATGATGGTGACCGCGTGACACGTCCCGACGACCAACCAATCGACACCCCCGATCCGAAAACGCTTCGGATCGTTCTTGTTACTGTTGCCTTTACACTGTTCCTGGCGTCAACCGGTCATACGATCGTGACCACCGCCTTGCCCGAGATCGTCAGCGATCTGGGCGGGCTGTCCTACATCTCCTGGGTGGTGACGGCTTATCTGCTGGCCTCCACCATCGGAGCGCCGATCGCGGGCAAGCTGGGGGATATGTACGGTCGCAAGATCGTGCTGCAAGGCGCAATCGGCGTCTTTCTTCTGGGCGGGATCGTCTGCGGATTGGCCCGCAACATGGAGATGCTGATCCTGGGTCGGGTGTTCCAGGGCCTGGGCGGCGGCAGCCTGATCGTGGTTTCCATGGCGACCGTGGCCGATATCCTGCCACCCCGCGAGCGTGGCCGGGCGCAGGGCGCGCTGTCCAGCGTGTTCGGCCTGTCCACGGTACTGGGGCCGCTGATCGGCGGGTTCATCGTGCAGAACCTGGGCTGGCATTGGGTGTTCTTCGCCAATTTCCCCGTGGGGCTGCTGGCCTTTTCGGTTCTGACCAAGACGTTGCAGCGCAGCACCGACCGCACGCCGCACAAGATGGATTTCATGGGCGCGGCGCTTCTGGCGGTGCTGTTGTCCTCGACCGTGTTGCTGGCGAACCTTGGCGGCACCGTCTATTCGTGGAGCAGCCTGCCGGTGCTGGTGCTGCTGGCCGCCGCGCCGTTGGCGCTTGTCGGGTTCATCTCGGCCGAGCGTCGGGCGGCTGAACCGGTGATGCCGCTGGACCTGTTCCGCATCCGCAATTTCCAGGCCGCCAACAGCGTCAACCTGCTGGTCGGCATGGCGATGTTCGGGACTGTCGCCTTCATGCCGATGTTCCTGCAAGTGGTGAAGGGCGTGCCACCGGTGGACAGCGGCCTGTACTTGGTGGCGATGATGCTGGGGCTGATCGGCACCTCGTTTTTCTCCGGGCGCTACATCACGCGCTACGGGCGCTATCGGATGCTGCCGATCCTGTCGACCATGCTGCTGACGGTGGCGATGTTCCTGATGTCCACCATCGGGCCGGACACGCCGATGCCGGTGATCGTGCTGTACCTCTTCCTGACCGGGATCGGTATCGGCCCGACGATGAGCGTCGGTGTCGTCTCCATCCAGCTGTCGATTCCGCGCGCGCATCTGGGCGTCGGCACTGCCAGCGCCAACATGTTCCGCCTGACCGGCGGGTCGATCGGCACGTCGATCTTTGGCGCAATCTTCGCGGTCGGGTTGGTGGACCACGTCGCGCCGCTGTTGCCCGGTGGGCTGGACGGGCGCGATGCCGTCACGACCGAGATGATCGCCGGGCTGATGCCGGGCCAGAAAGAAGCGGTGATCCAGGCGTTTTCCGACGCGATGACGCCGATCTACCTGGTTGCATCTGTTCTGGCCGCGCTGGCCTGCCTGGCGGCGCTGCGGCTGATGGAGCACCCGATCGACAGCGCGCAGGCGGGCACCGCCCCGGCGGAATAGGCCCCGCCGGACCAGGGCCGGCGCTCGTGGCACGGCAGTGCGGCGATCATTTCACGATCCGCTCGTCCCGAACGAACATGTTGGCCCAGGCGCGGTCGATCAGCTCTGGCGTCATCTGGTAGGGAATCCCCTCGAATTCGCAGATGGAAATCATCTGGTCGATCAGGAACACCGGCTGGTAGTTGGCGTAAACACTGCCGATGGT
The DNA here is from genome assembly GCF_010614805.1 of Pseudooceanicola aestuarii. Lineage (NCBI taxonomy): Bacteria > Pseudomonadati > Pseudomonadota > Alphaproteobacteria > Rhodobacterales > Paracoccaceae > Pseudooceanicola > Pseudooceanicola aestuarii. The sequence goes on along the minus strand of NZ_JAAFZC010000001.1, from coordinate 339,220 downwards.
GGGATATTTCACCCGCAGCAGGTGAATCAGCGCGGGCTCGGACAGGGGCATTTTCTTCTTGCGGGCAACCAGGGCAAAGATCTTCAGGAAATTCTCCTGATCCGGGCCGTCGATCTTGATCTTGAAAAAGATCCGCCGCAGCGCCGCCTGATCGAAGATCTCGTTCGGGTGAAAGTTGGTGGAGAAGATCACCAGCGTGTCGAAGGGAACTTCGAATTTCTCCCCCGATTGCAGGGCCAGGATGTCCTTGCCTTCCTCCAGCGGGACGATCCAGCGGTTGATCAGGCTTTGCGGTGGTTCCGACTGGCGGCCCAGGTCGTCGACAATGAACACCCCGCCCGTGGCCTTCATCTGAAGCGGCGCCTGGTAGGTGCGTGCCACGGGGTTGTAGCGCAGGTCCAGCATGTCCAGCGTCAGTTCGCCACCGGTGATCACCGTGGGCCGCTCACAGCGGATATAGCGCGCATCATAGCGGTTGGCCGAGCGGCGCAGCTGGGTGGGGTCGTCGGTCTGTTCCTCCGCCGCGCTGTGCACGATGGGGTCGTAGACGGTGATCACCTGGCCGGAATAGCTGATGGCGCGGGGTACGTAGATCTTGTCCCCCAAGGCGTCGCGTATGCCGTTGGAAATGGAAGACTTGCCGTTCCCAGGCGGGCCATACATCAGGATCGACCGGCCCGAGCTGACCGCCGGGCCCAGCGTGCCGATCAGGTCGGGCGGCAACACCAGGTGCCCCATGGAGGCGACAAGCTGATCGCGGGTGATGCGGATATCCCGGATCGACTGGCGGCGGATCTGCTGTTGGTACACCTCCAGCGGGACGGGCATGGCACCGTAGTATTCCGATTGCGCCAACGCATCCAGTGCCCGCGCGCGACCGTTCTCCGTCAGTTGCCAACGGATTTCCGGGCCGCCGCCGCCAGACATGTTGCCGGCGCTTTCCAGCAGCATCTGTTCCCGACAGATATCCACCAGCTCCTGTGCAACGGCGGCGGGCAGGCAGATCGCCTCTGCGATGTCGGTGACGCATTCGATGCTTTTGCGAAAGATCGTCTTGATCACGAGGTCGCGCATCATCACCACCGGCAGGCGCATGTCCTCCAGCGTGCGGGGCAGGGGCGGGGGTTGGACCCCGCGGGGAAATTCCATGTTCATGTCTCTGCCTCTGGTTTGTGCAGGCCGCAATGTTGACCCTATACGCAAAAACACTGGCGAAATCGTTTACTGTCCGCCTATTGTGCCTAAAAAACCCAAGAGGACAGTATGATTAAGGCACCGGCGGGACAAGTTTGGGGCATCCTGATCCTGTCGCTTGCAATCCAGGCGGGAATTGTCGCGCTGCGCGGCGGGCTCTATTTCGGGGTCCATGAGGGTGACATGCTGCACCTCATCGAGATCTCGGAACGCATGTCGCGCGGCGCTGTGGCGCATGTGGATTTCGAGACCCCGATCGGTGAATGGGCGGTGCGGCCCATTGGGTTGCTGATCCAGGCGGGGCTGCCCCTGGGCCAGGCGATGCTATGGTCGCAGATCGCGGTGGCCGCGCTTTTGGCCCCGGCGGTGGGTTGGGTCGCGATCAGCCGGTTGTCGCGCGGTGCGGGGCTGATGTGGTGCGTCGGGATGGTGTCATTGATCACGGCTGTAATCTACGGCGGGACTGAGATCTACCTTTCGTTTTCAATGCATTACAATCGCTGGGCCTGGGCGTTGGCGTTGCTGGTGGCGGCCTTGGTGCTGATCCCCGGACCGACGGGGCGGCGCGCGCTGATCCTGGATGGCGTGGTGATCGGCCTGGCCATGGCGGCGTTGGCGGTGGTCAAGATCACCTTTGCCGCCGCGTTGTTCCTGCCGGTGGTGCTGGGGTTGATCCTGCAACGGCGGGGCGGCAGCATCCTGTGGGCGGTGATTGCGGGGCTGGGTCTGTTGGCGCTGGTCACGGCGGAGCATGGGCCGGGCTATTGGCTGGCCTATCTGGACGACCTGCTGGTGGTTCTCAACTCCGACGGGAGGCCCTATCCCGGAGAGCCTTATGCCAGAACGCTGTTGTCGCCGTCGTTCACCATTGGAACCCTGCTGGTGATCACGGCTGGATTGATGCTGCGCGCGCGCAAGGGGCAGCAGGCCACGGGCCTGATTGTGCTGATGTTCCTGCCGGCCTTCGCCTATGCCAGTTTCCAGAATTTCGGCAATGACCAATTGTGGTTGACGGTCTTCGCGTTGTGTCTGTTCACGCTCTCGGCGCGTCCGGGGCTGGAGAGGCAGGCTCGGGCATTGCGGGCCATGGCGTTGGTGGCGCTGGTGGCCATCGGGCCAGTTGCGCTGAACATCGTTTACAGCCCGTTGCGCCATCTGCTGGAACCGGCGGGCAATTATACCCGGCTGTTCCCGGACCGACCCGAGGCCACCGCGCTTTACACGATTGAAAACCGCACCCTGCGCAGCCGGGCCTCCGTGCCGCTGATCCCGGCGGGAGAGGACGCGTTCACCTGGGCCGGGCAGGACTTCGCGGATTGCGAGCTGGATTCCGGGTTCACGCCGTTGTTCCGGGCGATGAACGCGCAGTTGGCAGCGGGCGGACATGTGCAGGATAAACAGCCCTTTGTCGCGGATATCTTTGCGCCGCATTGGCTTTACACCGGGTGGGCGCCGCTGGATCACGGCGCGCCGTGGTACTACGATGGTCTACCGGGGATTGCAGATGCGGAATATCTGCTGGTGCCGACCTGCCCGTCCAGCCGCGTCATCCGGCGCGATATTCTCGATCTGATCCCCGAGGACCAGGCCGTGCTGGTGGAGGCGACGGACCTTTACGCGCTCTTTCGGCTGCAAGGTCAGGTGAACGCGCCCAGCAACAGGTAGCCCGCCAGCGTCGCGCCCAGTGGGAAGCCCATGGGGAAATCGCCCTGCCGCTGCCAGCTTTCCCAATCGGGGGCCAGGTTGCGGAGTGGGGTACGCTGGGCAATGCGGTGGCTGGCAAAGGCGGCCAGCAGGATGGCGGCGGACATGGCGATCAGCAGCCGCAGATCCGCCGGGTCGATATAGGGCGCGGCGGCGGCGATGAATTTCGCATCTCCCGCGCCCAGCAGCCGCATGGCATTGGCAACGATCCCGACCACCAGAACCACTGCCAGCGTCAACAGCCGCCAGCCATAGGTTTCAAGCGGATAGAGAAATGGCCCCAGCAGGATGAACACCGCCGCCAGTGCCAGCACCGCATAGTTGGAAATCCGCATCGCCCGCAGATCCGTCCAAGCCGCATGGGCGCAGATCGGCAGGACGAAGGGCAGAAAGACCAGTGCCACCATCTGGGGCAGGGCAAGCATGATCTGCCCGGCCTAACTGCTTTCCAGCGCGCGCAGGCTGCGCACGGCGGCCTCGAAATGCTGGGGGTGCGTGTCGATGGCTTCGCGAAGCAGGGATTTCCCCGTCTCCACATCGCCTTGCTTGACCGCCGAAAGGGCGAGGGTGTGCAACAATTGCGCCCGCTCGTCCTGTTGCATGGGAATTACGGGCAGGGTGTAGTTGCGCTGCGCGCCTCGGGCCAGGACGATGTTGTTCTTGGCGGTGAACAGGGACGGGTCCTGCCGCAGCGCATCTGCGAACAGGCGTTCGGCGGCGGTGTAATCGCCACGCGTCAGCTTGGAATAGCCCCAGTTGTTCATCACGCCGGCGGGTTTCGTCGTCAGCCCGGTGGCGATTTCGTAGAAACTATCGGCCTTGTCCCATTCCTTGTTGCTGTCGGCGATCATCGCCTCCAGCCGGTAGCGTTTGTAAGTCTCGTAGGTTGGCGGGATCTCGTCCAGCGCCTTGTCCGCACGCATCCAGTCACCGGCGCGGATCAGCGCGTCGGCGTAGTCGACCTTGTCTTCGTGGGTGGTGGCGGGCATCTGCGTGATCGCGGCCCAGACCGGCACCGCCTCTGTCGCGCGGTTGGCGCGGATCAGCGATTGGCCCAACCCGCGTTGCAGGTCGATCCGGTCGGGGTTTTCCGTCGTGCTCCGCTTGAAATAGGCGACGGCCTCGTTCGGGTCACCGACCGTCAGCATGATATCGGACAGATTGCTTTCGTCGACGACATTCACCTCCTGAAAGGCGCGTTCGACCTCGTTTCCGCGGGGCTTGTCACAGGCGGCCAGGGCCCCGAGGGCCAGCAATGCCGTGACAAGAACAGGGGATTGGCGCATCAGATGCGTCCTTTACTGCTGCCTCATGTCAGGGTGACTTGCGGATCTCGTATGCACCTTGTCCGCTTGGCACCACCTGAAATTCTTGTTCGTTGCCGCCATCATATCCGGCTTCGTCCATCAACGCGAGGGCATTGCGCAGATTGTCGCGGATTGCGGTACTTTCGCCATTGTCCAGCGCGTAGGCGCGTTTGAACATCTGCGCCGCCTCGGCGTGATCGCCGCGTTCCATCAGCAGCTGGCCCAGGTTGTTCCAGGTTTCGGGATGGGCGTCGGTATATGTGACGGCGCGGCGCAGCTGGCGTTCGGCCTGGCCCAGCCGGCCAAGCCCCAGGTTGGCAGAGCCGAGACCGGCGTAGATTTCGCCGGTCATGCCGTCCTGCAACGCGGCGCGGGTATAGGCCTCCAGCGCGAGTTCGAATTCCCCGGCGGCCAGCAGACGATTGCCCACCAGCACGCCGTCCACGGCATCGGCGCGGTGATCCACACCGGGCGCAAAGGGCGTGTCGCCAGCCCGTGGCCCCGCAGCGCAGCCCGCCAACAGCGCCAGAAGACAAAGAAACGCGCAGCGGGTCAGGGCAGGAGGCATCGGGATCCGGGTTACTGGGCCATGTTCTGAATGTTCACGATGGACGGTCCCATGAGAATGATCAAGAGCGGCGGCACCGTCAGGCCCATGGTCGCCAGCGTCATCTTGGTCGGCAGCTTGTTGGCCTTTTCCTCGGCACGCATGACGCGTTTGTCCCGCATTTCGGCACCGTAGACCCGCAGCGCGTCGGCGATCGACGTTCCGAAGGTCTGCGACTGGATCAGCACTGTCACGAAGGATGAGATATCGGCCACGCCGCAGCGTTCGCCCATGTCCGCGAGCACGGCGGCCTTGTCCTTGCCGGCCTTGATCTCGTGGCTGACCATCTCGAATTCATCAGCCAGGTGTTCGTAGGAGGCGCGGATTTCCTTGCTTACCCGAATGATGGCCTGGTCCATGGATTGCCCGGCCTCGACGCAGACCAGCAGCATGTCCAGCGCGTCGGGAAACCCGTCCTGGATCTGCTGCTTGCGCTCTTCGACGCGTTTGCTGATCCAATATTTCGGGAAGATGTAGCCGATGGCGCCCGGGCCGATGATGTACATGATGGTCTTTTGCGTATCGGGATTGGAATGCGACACGAACAGCAGAAAGTAGACCACGCCCGCCACCAGCCCCAGAATGCCCAGGGCGAATTGCGCGAAATGATAGAACCGCACCGCATCGCGGGAGCGGTAGCCGGCCTGCAACAGCTTCAGCTTGATCGCGGAATATTCTTCCTCGTTCTGGGGTTCGAGGAGGGAGGAATATTTTTCCAGCTTCTCGTTGCTCTTGCGGGCGCGCAGGCGCTGTTCCTTGGACGGGTTCCCGGCCTTGACGGCGGAATTCCCCGCCTTCAGCTTTTCCAGGGGATCGTCTTCTTTTTTCAACAGGAAGGGCAGGGTGACGAGAATCAGGAACAAGCCCAGCCCGCCCACCGCGTAAAGCGGCCCCATCGGTCCCATCACTCCGGTCAGAACATTCATCGCGGCGTTCATTTCCTGTCTCCTCAGACCTTGATGTTGACCATGCGGCGCATGATGATGAGGTTCGCCACCAGAAACAGCGCGACCGCGATGCAGCTGGGGACGAAATACGGATGGTCCAGAACTTCGTCGTAGTAGTTCGGATCGGTCACGGTGATCACGATCAGCGCCAGCAGCGGGAAGGCCGACAGAAAGTTGCCGGACCATTGGGCTTCGGCGGTGATCGCCTTCACCCGGCGGAACAGCTTGAACCGGGCGCGGATGACAGAGGCCAGGCCGGCCAGCACCTCGGCCAGGTTGCCGCCCGATTGCTGTTGGATGGTCACCGCCACGGCGAGGAAACGCAAATCCTGAAGGCCGATGCGGTCGGCCATGTCCTTCATCGCCTCGCCCATGTCGCGGCCATAGGCGGCCTCGTCCGAGATCATTCCGAATTCGGAGGCCAACGGATCAGAGACCTCCTTGGCCACGATTCCGATGGCGGAGGAGAACGGATGCCCCACCCGCAACGAGCGCACGATCAGTTCCACCGCGTCGGGCAATTGTTCCTCGATCATCGACAGGCGCTTCTTCGCTTTGCGTGAAATCCAGAAGTAGACCGCCCCGATGCCGATCGCGACGGAGGCGAACAGGCGCACCGGCACCGCAGTTTCCGTGCCGATGGTCAGGCCAAGAAAGGCCACAACGCTCAGCCCGCCCATGATCATCATCAATTGTCTGGGGGTAAATGCGATGGCGGCGTGCTGGGCCTTTTCGGCCAGCAGGGAATACAGCGGGATCTGCCGCGCCGCCATGTGCTGTTCCATCTCCTTGCGGAGCTTTTCCAGCACCTCTTCGCGGCCGGTGCCCTTTTCCAGCATTTCCAGGCGGCGGTTGACGCGGCTGTTGAGGTTGATCGACTTGCCGAAGACAGTCAGATACAGACCTTCGACGAGGACCAGCACGCCGATGAAGATCAGCGCATAGATGACGGGTTCGGCGCTCAGGGCCATTTTGCTCAGCTCCCGTTGGAGGGTTCGAAGATGGCGGCGGGCAAGTCATAGCCCCACATCTTGAACCGTTCGGAAAAGTTGCTGCGCACGCCGGTGGCGGTGAAATGCCCGAGGATCTTGTTCTCCGGCGTCAGGCCGACGCGCTGGAAACGGAACACCTCCTGCATGGAGATGACTTCGCCTTCCATCCCCGTCACTTCGGTGATGGAGGTCATGCGGCGCGACCCATCCTGCAAGCGGCTGGCCTGCACGATCAGATGCACGGCCGAGGAAATCTGCGCCCGCATCGCTTTCAGCGGCATGTCGATGCCGGCCATGGCGATCATGTTTTCCAATCGGGACACCCCGTCGCGGGCGGAGTTGGCGTGAATGGTGGTCATCGAACCGTCGTGGCCGGTGTTCATGGCCTGCAGCATGTCGATGACTTCCTCGCCACGCGTTTCCCCGACGATGATCCGGTCAGGGCGCATACGCAGGGCGTTTTTCAGACAATCGCGCGGGGTGACGGCGCCACGGCCCTCGACATTGGGCGGACGGCTTTCCATCCGGCCGACATGGGTCTGTTGCAGTTGCAGTTCTGCCGTGTCCTCGATCGTCAGGATACGCTCGCTGTTATCGATGAAGGACGACAGCGCGTTCAGCGTGGTGGTTTTGCCGGACCCCGTCCCGCCGGAAACGATGATGTTCAGCCGGGTGGCCACAGCGGCCTGAAGATAGGCGGCCATTTCTTCGGAGAAGGCGCCGAAATTCACCAGGTCGTCGATGCCCAGCTTGTCCTTCTTGAACTTCCGGATGGAGACAAGCGACCCGTCCACCGCGACCGGCGGCACCATGGCGTTGAAACGCGATCCGTCTTTCAGCCGCGCATCGACATATGGGTTGGATTCGTCCACCCGGCGACCAACGGCCGAGACGATCTTGTCGATGATCCGCAGCAGGTGCTTTTCATCCTTGAAGGTGACGTCGCTCAGTTGCAGCTTGCCGTCCCGCTCGATGAAGATCTGGTGCGGGCCGTTGACCAGGATATCCGACACCGTGTCGTCCTTGAGCAGGCTTTCCAGCGGGCCCAGACCCTTGACCTCGTCGTAGAGCTCCTGGTTCAGCTGGGTGCGTTCTTCGCGGTTCAGAACGATGCCCTTGTCCTGCAAGACCTCCGTGGCGATGGAATTGATCTCCATCCGAAGATCCTGTTCGCTGGCAGTGTCCAGTGCGGCCAGATTCAGGTTGTCCAGCAAGGCGCGGTGCAGGTCCAGCTTGATCTCCGACAGCCGTTCCTTGCGCTTGCGCGACTTGTCGGCGGCGGCAGCCTCGGCCGGGGCGCGACCGCCGGGCATCGGCTTGCGCATGATGCGGGCCGGCTCGGCCGTGGCGATGGGTTTGGCCTGGCGCGGCACGGGCGCGGCGGTGGGTTCGGGGCGCGGCCGGGCCGTCGGTGCGGTGGCGGGGGGGAGCGCCTTGGGCGCTGCGCCGTCCTTCTTGTAGCGTGAGAACATCGTGACCTGCCTTTACGCTTCTACCGCCTCGGCGGAATGCTCGATTTCCAGGATCGTCTGCGCCAGCTTCACGATTTCCTTGCGGAGCGGGTTTTTCGTCGCGGCCTGGGCCAGCGGAATGCCGTGATCGGCCCCGTGCGTGACCTGTCGGCCGCCGTCGGGCAATTGCAGTTCGATCGAGATATCAAGGCTTTCCGCCAGGCGAGACACCCGGTTCCGGCCCGTGATATCGGTGAATTTCGGGGCGCGGTTCAGAACGTACCGCAGTTTCTCGATCGGCAGTTCCTCGGCCAGGAAGGCGCGCTTCAGGCGCTGCGCGTTCTGCGCCGACCTCATGTCCATCTCCATCACCGCGAAGTAAAGCTGCGATTCGTTCAGCACCGTCTCGGTCCATTGGACGACGGTCTTGGGCATGTCGACGATGACGATATCGAAATGCGAGCGCGCCATGGCGATGATCCGGGCGATATCTTCACTGGTCAGCAGATCCAGAGGCAGCATTTCCGTCGGGGCCGTCAGAACCTGCACATTGTCGCTGAAGGTCATGAGGGCCTGACTGAACACGTCGTCGTCCAGCGCCTCCGTGTCCGACAGCATCTCGTAGACGGCTTCGCGCCGATCCAGGTCGAGATAGGTGCCGACCGACCCGAATTGCAGGTCGAGGTCCAGGATGCAGACGCGCGGCATCTCGCGCGGCTCGGACTTTTTGCGCCGTTTCTTGGGTTCGCCCAATCCGGTGGATAATTCATAGGCCAGGTTTACCGCCAGAGTTGTGGCCCCGGTGCCGCCCGCCAGGCCGTGGATGGCAAGCACGACACCGTTGCGATCGCCACTGCGACGCCCGGTTTTCGTCGGGGCCGGCGCCTCGGGGATCGGATCGGGAGTGCGGATGCGGTCGATGGCCGATTGCAGCTCTGCCTCGGGCAGGGGGTAGGGGACGAATTCGTCCGCGCCCCGGCGCAGCAGTTGGTGCAAGGCGGCGGGGCTGACGTCCTCGGCGATCAGGATGACCTTGATACCGTGCTGTTTCGCCTGGGCGATCACCTCACCCAGCAGGGCCAGGTTGTTCTCGTCCTCGGCGTCGATGGCCATGGCGACGAATTCCAGCGCATCGGCTTCGGGCTGGTTGAAGAACATCAGCGCCTCGGCGAACCCCAGGTCGCCCCAGCGTTCGCCCATGGCGGTTTCCATATCCTCGATCAGCAGGTCGAACCCGTCGGGCTCCCGGCGGATCGTGCACGCCTCGATCGGGCTGGGTTCCATCTGCACTGCCGCTGTCGCGCTCATCGCCTCTATCCCTTCACATGCTGCGCTCCGCCCATGGTTGTGGTCATGTGACCAGTCTTCCGGGGGGCATCCGACTCGTGTCGGTCGCTGTGTTCACCTTGAAATTTCGCTGAACATCTGGGCGAGAATGGGGCCAAAAAGCCGAATTAATGGGGTCTAAGATAGTCGCCCCAGAGGCTGTTTCGGTCTGTGTGATCGCCAGGTGTGCGTGACCGGAATCCGCTGTTGGACGGGGCGGAACTCGCTGGAAATGACCGTCTACGCAGTCAATTCGGTTCTATTCGCCGGTTGCGCCCACTTCCGCGCCGGACAATTGCGTCGCGCTCTGCGCGCTTTGGACATAATCGCGATAGATGATTTGGGCATATTTGCCGTCGAGCACGTTCTTGTGACCATCGACGAAGGCCAGAACCTCGGTCACCGTCCGGCGATTCTGACGCTCGGGGCCGGGGACGGGAATCACCGGCTGCGTCTCGCCATAGGAAACGACTGCCTCCAACCGCGACCGGCTGATGCCGCGCGTCGCAAAGAAGGAAACCACCGCCTGGGCCCGGCGCAGCCCCAGCCTCTTGTTGTAGGCATTGGTGCCGACCGCGTCGGTATGGCCATAAACGCGGAAGCGGACTTCGGGGAACTGGCGGATCCACTGCGCCTGCTGGGCCAGCACGGTCTGTGCCTGCGCATCCAGAACAGCGGAGTTGAAAGCGAAGGTGACGGTGGTGTCGACCTCTTGCGCGAAACGGGTGCCCAGTTGGTGCAGATATTGTCCGGTCATCACCTGATGATTGTGCATCTGGGAATTTCCGAAATACCCGCTGTCCAGTTCGGCGCCGGCTTCGCGGTGGCTGGAGGGGCCGCACCCGGCCAGGGCCAGGGCAGCGACGAACAGCGCAATCTGGGACGTCCGGTGCATCGTCTTACTCCATCACATAGCCGTAGGAGCCGTTGAAATCCTGCCTTGCAACCTCTCCCGCCGCGCCTTTCAGCTTGCGGCCCTCGCCGCCGGCTGTGCGGCCGAACAGGAACAGATCCTTTTCCGACGGCGGCTTGATCCGGTCCGTCGGCAGGGCCAGCACGTCGCCCCGTGTCGGTGTGACCAGGTGGGCGGTGATGATGATCACAAGCTCCGATTGTGAACGCTGATACTCGGCGCTGCGGAACAGCGCCCCCAGCACCGGCACATCCCCCAGCCAGGGGATCTGGCTGTTGTTGTCGCTGAAATCGTCCTGAAGCAGCCCGGCGATGGCGAAACTTTCGCCATCGCGCAATTCCACCGTGGTGGAGGCTTCGCGCCGGGAAAAGGCATCGATGCGGAAAGCGTCCAGCTCAAAGCCGTTGGAACTGTCAATGGCAGAGACGGCGGCCTTCAGCTCAAGGTTGATCAGATCCTGATCGACCACGCGCGGAATAAAGTTCAGTTCAACGCCGAAGGGTTTGAATTCCACCGACACGGCGCCGTCGGTCTGCGAGACCGGCACAGGATATTCGCCCCCGGCGAGGAACTTGGCCTCCTGTCCTGACAGAGCGGTGAGGTTCGGTTCCGCCAGGGTGCGCACGACGCCCTTGGATTCCAGCGCTTCAAGCAGCAGCCCGACCTCGACCGCGCCGGCGTTGAACCCGAACATCAGCGCGCCGCTGTTGTCGTTGGAGCTGGGCAGCGTCCCGCCCAGGATGTTGGCCTGGTTGTCGCTGGTCACGCCCCGGCCCGTGCCGCCGGACAGGCCCAGCCCGCCGCCGAGGGCATTGCCGCTCAGCCCCAGGGAACTGGACAGGGATTTCGACACGCTGCGCTGCATCTCGGCAAATCGGACCTTCAGCATCACCTGCTGAATACCGCCCACCGCCATCAGGTTCGACACCCGGTCCGGCGCATAGCGTTCCGCCAGATCCAGCGCGCGCTGCAATTTCTGCGCAGAGGTAACAGTGCCCGACAGGACGATCCCATCATTGGCCGTGCGTACCTCGATCTTCTCGCCTGGCAGGATCTGACGCAGCCGTTCCTTGAATTCCGACACGTCGGCAGAAACAACGACATCGACATTGGTGATCAACCGCCCCGTGGCATCCAGCAGGGTCAGCGTCGTGGTGCCCGGCGATTTGCCCAGCACGTAGATCGTTTGGTCGGAGAGAGAGGAGATATCGGCGATCGCAGGGTTGGCGATGCTGAGTTCGGCAAAGGGCACGTCGCTTTCGACGACCACGGCGCGGTTCATCGACACCGCCAGCCGGGAGGCCGCACCCTGTTGCACGATCTGCAACCGCTCTGCCCGGGCGGGCAACGCGGTGGCCGCACCAAGCGCGACAAGGCCCAGGAGGGCCGCGTTCAAGAGTGTTCTGACTGCCATTTGACCCGCCTCTCGAAGTCGGTCACGCCGGATCTTTTGCCCGATCTGAATGACATACTGCGCGAAATCGCCATTTCGCGCAATAAACAATAGCTTTGACGGCGTGCCGTATGTGGATAACCCGCAACAGGGGCCGGGGTCGGGGCGCAGCAATGCCGCGCCTGTTCCCGGCAATCAATTCGTGCAGGGGATGACGATGTTGGCGACCTCTGCCCCGCGCCGGGTGCGGATGGTACACACTCGTTCCTCGGGCATGGGCTGGTCCTGGCGCACCTGTTGCGGCGCTTCTTCGGGCAGGCCGAGCAGCATACGTTGGTCGATTTCGATTGCCTCGGCGATGGTTTCGTCGTCGAATCCGACAAGCGACAGGGTCAGCTGACCAGTGGATTGCGCCTGCGCCAGGGCGGCGACCTGTTGCGGGTTCACGGCCACGGTGACAGTTCGTGCGATCCGGGTTTCGGTCTCGTCCTTGCTGGCGGACTGGTCGACGGCGATCAGCTTGATCCGGGTCTGGATCAGCTTCGTCACCTCGCCTCGGGAATCGTCCACGTCGCCGGTCCAGTAGACATCGACGTGATCTCCCGGCCGCAGGAAGCCGGACACGCCCGACGCAACATCGACCGAGATGGCAAAGGCCCGCATCCCGCGTTCCAGCCGCGAGATCACGCCGACCTCTTCACCCGGTTCGGTGATCTTGATCGCCATCAGCGGCTCGTCCTTTTCCATCGCGCGGCGTACGTAGCGCGGATCGCGTTGGTCTTCGGGGAACAGCACATTGGCATCGACAAAAGCACCTTCGGGCACAGCGTTCATGGGCCAATCGACCGCGCGAACGTCCTCTGCTGTGAGCCGCTCTCCGTAGGCGAGGGTCCGCGTCGCGACAAAGACGGGCACGGTGGCCACCTCGTTGCGGCCGGCACGTTCCTCTGCCAGCGCGGATTGGTAGACCGCCATGCGCCCCTGGACCATGTAGACGGCGAAACCGGCCAGGGCCAGGCCGGCGATCAGAACAAGTCCAAAAACACTACGCATATCGGTCACCTTTTAAGCATTACGGTTTCCACCCCGGCCCGGAACAGCCCGGAGCAGGGAATATCTGTCGCTGGTCAGGCGCAGCTCTCGCTGGTGGGCGATCAGAACTGGTAGCCATCCAGGAAAGCGGTGATCCGGTCGGTCAGGGTCGTCGTCGCGTCGGTCATCGAGGCTACGACAATGGTCGCCAAGGTGATCATCAGGGCGCACAAGACCACCCAATCGACAGTGACAGCGCCGTTTTCACGCCGGAAAAATAGTTTGAGTCGTTCCTTCATGAAACCTCTCGCTACTGGCGGTTGCGAGCGCACGGACCCCGATGGACAGAGCGCAGAGGCCGCGCCCGTGGGACGGACGCGGCCTCGAACCACTTGGGGTCACCCAGGTCGACTTATGCAAGTTGCCGGGGACCCTCCAACACTCAGTTGTTGGAGCCGCCGATGGATGCGGTGCTCATGTGGTCTTTGATATTGCCGGTCATCTCCGTAGCGCCGCCTTCGATGGCGGTGTAGGCTGCGCCGCCCAGGGCGATGACGGCTGCGGTCAGCACGACCCAGTCAACCGTAACTGCGCCGTCTTCGTCGTTGCGGAAGTTTTTGATGAAGTTAAGCATGGTGGTCCCTCCAAAGGATCAGATGATTGATTTTTCATTCGCGCCGGTCTGGTCTCTGGTCGCCCTGCTCTCTCTAACTTTGGGCCACCACCTTCGCGGTACATGGACATATAGCCGTTGGATTGGGGCATGAATTTGGCGCGATTCGTACGAAATTTGTGAGTCCCCGCTTTCGGCCCGAAAGAGAGGGCAAGCATCTGAAAAAATGCGGGAAAAAAGTGGAAAAAGCGCTGAAATCGCCTGTAGCGGACTGTTTTGGCGGGGATTCATGGCCAAAAGCGGATCAAAGCATTCGGATTCTGCCGCGCTTGCGGGGAATTGTGGTAAGAATGAAGCCAATGAGAACGGTCAAACCGGCAAGGTATCGAGCAGATGAAGCTGATTTTCGCGTCTGTGGGCCTTTGGGCCGCGATTCTGGTGGGCAATGCCGCCGCACAATCCCCCGAACCCTTCCCGGATTTCACGTTCAAGCGAGTCGCTCCCCCCAAGGCAGGCGTGAAAAAGCGGATAAACGTGCAGATTTCCCCCCAGGACGCTCCCGCACCGCCGCCAAAGGGAGAATCGACCAGCGATTCTCCCGCCCTCTCGTCGGCAGGAAGCAGCGGCGGACGCTATTCCTGGTTTTGGGACGCGGTATCCCCCGCAAGCGCGGATAGCGGTCCCGGACGGCTGGAGCCTGCCCTGATGCGATTGGCGGCGGCCCCGGCGGGGCAGGCGGTGCAATCGCCCCGGTTGGACGAGCTGCTGGCCATCGCCCGCGCCCATGCGCCCGCCATCCTGGAGAACACTGTGGGCACGTCGGTCAGCCCGGCGCTGGTCCTGGCGGTGATTGCGGTGGAATCGGGCGGCCGGGCTGATGCGGTCAGCCGGGTGGGCGCGCAGGGGCTGATGCAGTTGATGCCGCAGACGGCGGCGGATCACGCGGTCACCGATGCGCTGGACCCGGTACAGAACATTCGCGGCGGGATCTCGTTTCTGGACGTGTTGATGAAACGCTATGGCGGCGATCCGATCCTGGTGCTGGCCGCCTATAACGCCGGGGAGACGCGGGTGGCCGAACACCAGGGTGTGCCGGATATCGCCGAAACCCGTGATTATGTCCCCAAGGTGCTCGCCGCGTTCGACACGGCGCGCAAGCTGTGCATGACGCCGCCGATCCTGATCTCGGACGGCTGCGTTTTTCACCTGCCCTGATCGTCGCATCGGACAGGCTCCGGGCACCGGCTTCCGGGACGCCGGGCCAGGATCGACCTGGCCCCACCTCTCGCGCAGAAAAAAGGCCCGCACCGGCAAACGGGCGGACCTTTCAGGCCGTGCGGCGGTCTTGCGACCTGATCAACCCGTAGGGTCAGCCGACAATTGTCGCCTTGGTCGCGGCGCGCAGATCGTCCTCGGTCACGCCAGCGGCGGTTTCGACGATCTTCAGACCGCCCTCAACCACGTCCAGAACGCCCAGATTGGTGATGATCCGGTTCACCACGCCCGTGCCGGTCAGGGGCAGGGTGCATTCTGTCAGGATCTTGGACTCGCCGGCCTTGTTGGTGTGGTCCATCACCACCACGACGCGGCGCACCCCGGCGACCAGGTCCATGGCGCCGCCCATGCCTTTCACCAGCTTGCCCGGGATCATCCAGTTCGCCAGGTCACCGTTTTCGGCCACTTCCATCGCACCCAGGATAGCCATCGCGATCTTGCCGCCCCGGATCATGCCAAAGGAGGTCGCGCTGTCGAAATAGGCGGTATGAGGCAGTTCGGTGATCGTCTGCTTGCCCGCGTTGATCAGGTCGGGGTCTTCATCCCCTTCCAGCGGGAAAGGGCCCATGCCCAGCATCCCGTTCTCGGATTGCAGCGTCACTTCGACGCCTTCGGGGATATAATTCGACACCAGCGTCGGGATGCCGATGCCAAGGTTCACGTAAGTCCCGTCTTCAAGTTCCTGCGCCGCTCGTGCGGCCATCTGGTTGCGATCCCAACCTTTCATTGCGCTCGACATCAGGCTTCCTCCCGCTTGCGCACGGTGCGCTGTTCGATCCGTTTCTCGTGATCCCCCTGGATCAGGCGGTGCACATAGACGCCCGGCAGATGGATGTGGTCAGGGTCCAAGCTGCCGGTCGGCACGATTTCCTCGACCTCCACCACGCAGAGTTTGCCGCAGGTGGCGGCGGGCGGGTTGAAGTTGCGCGCCGCCTTGCGGAAGACCAGGTTGCCGGTTTCATCGGCTTTCCACGCCTTCACAATGGCCAGGTCCGCGAAAAGGCCCCGTTCCATGATGTAGGTTTCGCCGTCGAACTCCTTGTGCTCCTTGCCCTCGGCGATCTGGGTGCCCACGCCGGTCTTGGTATAGAAGCCGGGGATGCCTGCGCCGCCGGCCCGCATCCGTTCGGCCAGCGTGCCTTGCGGATTGAATTCCAGCTCCAGCTCTCCCGAGAGGTATTGCCGCATGAATTCGGCATTCTCCCCCACGTAGGAGCTGATCATCTTTTTCACCTGGCGGGTCTGCAACAGAACGCCCAGGCCGAAATCGTCGACGCCGGCATTGTTGGACGCGACGGTCAGATCCTTGACCCCGCTGTCCCGGATCGCGGCGATCAACAGCTCGGGTATGCCGCACAGGCCGAAGCCGCCCGCAGCGATCAGCATGCCGTCGGACAGGACGCCGTCCAGCGCCTCCGCAGCAGAGCCATATATCTTTTTCATGATTTCCTCCTGGCCAGACTGGTCACGTTCTGGCCAAGGGAGGAGGGAGAGTCAACGAAATGCCGCGCTGCGGAATATTCCTGGTGACGGG
The DNA here is from genome assembly GCF_010614805.1 of Pseudooceanicola aestuarii. Classification (NCBI taxonomy): domain Bacteria; kingdom Pseudomonadati; phylum Pseudomonadota; class Alphaproteobacteria; order Rhodobacterales; family Paracoccaceae; genus Pseudooceanicola; species Pseudooceanicola aestuarii. The sequence continues at coordinate 322,932 of NZ_JAAFZC010000001.1, read as the reverse complement.
TGCCCCCGCCCCAAGCGGGGGAGGGGACCTGTCGTGGCGGTGAGCCTCGGCGCCCCGTCAGTGCGCTGGTCGGTGCGCTCGTCGGGGCGGAGGATCACTCCGTGTCCGCGGCCGGGGCTTTCCTGGTCGCGGTCGTCTTCGCCGGTGCCTTCTTGGTGGCGGTCTCGGGGGTCGTGGTCTTCTTCGCGGCGGTCTTCTTGGCCGGTGCCTTCTTGGCGGCGGCTTTTTTCGGTGCAGCCTTCTTCTTCACCGTCTTGCCGGCCTTGGCCGCACGTTCCGCGATCAGTTCCACCGCCTGGCCGATGGTCAGGGCGTCGACCTCGATCGTGTCGGGGATCGTGGCGTTGATCTTCTCCCACTTCACGTAAGGTCCGTATTTGCCGTCAAAGACATTGACCGGTCCGCCGGCCTCGGGATGTTCGCCCAGCTCCCGGATCGGCGTGGCGGCGCGACCGCGCGCGCCCCGGCTGGCGACCTTCTCGGCCAGCAGCTGCACCGCGCGGTTCATGCCGACCATCCAGACCTCTTCCAGCCCTTCGAGGTTGGCATTGGTCCCACCCCGATCAGAGGTGCTTTCGGCATGTTTCAGATAGGGCCCGTAGCGGCCGATATTGGCCCAGACATTCACTCCGTCCTCCGGATGCTGCCCGATCAGGCGCGGCAGGGTCAGCAGACGCACGGCCTGTTCCAGAGTCAGTTCCTCGGCTTCCCAATCCTTGGGGACGGATTGGCGCGGCGGCTTCTTGTTCTCTTCGGTCACCGGCCCGCGCTGCACATAGGGGCCGAACCGGCCCTTGAACACGCGGATCTCGTCGCCCTCGTCCTCGCCCAGCAACTTGCCGTCGGGGGGGATCGCACTGGCCTCGGCCTCCGCATCGGGCGGGCCGAAGGGCCGGGTATAGCGGCATTCGGGATAGTTCGAACAGCCGATGAAGGCCCCGCCCGACCGCGCGGTGCGCATCGACAGACGCCCGGCCTCGCAATTTGGGCACAGGCGCGGATCCTTGCCGTCTTCGCGCGGGGGAAACAGATGCGGCGCCAGGATCTCGTTGATCTTCTCCAGAACCTCGGTGATCCGCAGTTCCGCCGTTTCGGCAATCGCGGCGGAGAAGTCGCGCCAGAACCGGCCCAGCACGTCCTTGTAGTCGCGTTCCCCGGCGCTGACATCGTCCAGCTCCTCCTCCAGCGAGGCGGTGAAATCATATTCGATGTAGCGGGCAAAGTAATTCGACAGGAATGCCGTCACCAGCCGGCCCTTGTCCTCGGGCAGCAGGCGGGTCTTGTCCTTGCGGACATAGCCGCGATCCTGGATCGTCGTGACGATGGAGGCATAGGTGGAGGGCCGGCCGATGCCCAGTTCCTCCATACGCTTGACCAGCGTCGCCTCGGTATAGCGGGGGGGGGGCTGGGTGAAATGCTGTTCGGGCGTGACGTCGCGCTTTTCCGCCGTTTCGCCCTGGTGGACCTGCGGCAGTCGCTTGTCGTCATCCTCGGCCACGTCGTCGCGGCCCTCCTCGTAGATTCGCAGGAAGCCGTCGAACAGCACGACCTGGCCGGTGGCGCGCAGGCCGACCTGTCCGTCCTGGCTGCCGATCTCGACGGTGGTGCGCTCCAGGCGCGCGCCCTCCATCTGGCAGGCAAGCGTACGTTTCCAGATCAGGTCATACAGCTTGCGCTGATCGCCATCGGTGATCTTCAGCGCGGTGGCGTCCTTGGTCATGTCGGTGGGGCGGATGCATTCATGCGCCTCTTGCGCGTTCTTGGCCTTGTTCTTGTAGACCCGGGGCGCGGACGGCACATATTCGGCGCCGAACCGATCACCGATCGCGGAGCGCGCGGCTTCCACCGCCTCGGGGGCCATGTCGATGCCGTCGGTCCGCATGTAGGTGATGTGCCCCGCCTCATAAAGTCGCTGCGCCGCGCTCATCGTCTGGCGCGCGCCCATGGAGAACTTGCGGCTGGCCTCCTGTTGCAGTGTGGAAGTCATGAAGGGCGGCGACGGATTGCGGGAGGCCGGTTTGGCCTCCACGGATTGAACCGAAAGATCGCGGGACGTGATGGCCTGCACCGCCATCTCCGCCTGCGTCTGATCCGCAATGCTGAACCGGTCCAGCTTGTCACCGGCCAGGGTGACAAGCCGCGCCTCGTAATCCTGGCCGCGCGGGCTGCGCAGCAGGGCCTTGACGGTCCAGTATTCGCGCGGGCGGAAGGCCTCCACCTCCATCTCCCGCTCTACGATCAGGCGCAGGCAGACGGATTGCACCCGGCCCGCGGATTTTGCGCCGGGCAGCTTGCGCCACAGCACCGGCGACAGATTGAACCCCACCAGGTAATCCAGCGCGCGGCGGGCCAGGTAGGCCTCCACCAGCGGGGCATCCACGTCGCGCGGGTTCTGCATCGCCTCGGTCACCGCGGCCTTGGTGATGGCGTTGAAGACCACGCGGCTGACGGCGGTGTCGGTCTTGATCGCCTTGCGGTTGCGCAGCGCCTCCTCGAGGTGCCAGGAAATCGCCTCCCCCTCGCGATCCGGGTCAGTGGCCAGGATCAGGGCGTTGTCGTCCTTCAGCGCATCGGCGATGGCCTTCACGTGCTTGCGGCTGTCGGTGGCGATCTCCCACTTCATTTCGAAGTCATGGTCGGTGTCGACCGAACCGTCCTTGGGGGGAAGGTCACGCACATGCCCATAGGACGCCAGGACGGTGTAATCCGGGCCGAGATACTTGTTGATCGTCTTGGCCTTGGCTGGCGATTCGACAACGACGACGGGCATGTAGGCTCCTTTCACATGCGCCGGATGTTCGGATCGGCGCCTTGGCGGCGGACCATGTGGGGTCTGGCAAGTCAATGTCAATGGCGCGGTTCCCCCAGCAGCGCAAGGGGGGACCGGCGGTGTTTTGCCCGGAACGCGACCGAAAGACGCTGTGCCGGTGGGGCGTTTTGCGGGTGTTTTTCCGGAGCGTGGCTGTGGGGGCGGGTATTGCGGGGTCCGGTGTGACGCCGCTGCGCGGGACGGTGCGCGTGGCGTATGATATAGTGTGAGCATCCGGCGGGATGCGGATCGGCGAGAGGCGGCTTGCACCGGGACGGAAAGGCGCTCCCGATGCGGTCAGGCCGACGGCGGCGGCCCGAGGCCGGCCCGCGCGGTCAGAACCACCAATCCGCCCGGCTCACGGCGCAGCAACCCGGCCAATTCCATGTCCGTGATCGCCGGTGTCACCGCCCGTGCGGGAAGGGAGAGATCCCGGATCAGCTGATCCTCCGCCAGTGGAGACGGGCCCAGGCATCGCAGGATGCGCCCCTGGAGGGCCGTCACCTCCGACGTGGGGCCATCGTCCGGCGGGACAGAGGGAGCGGCCGCGTGCGGCGCAAGTCGGGTGGCGGGTCGTGCGGGCGGGCGGCGCGGACGATCGGGGTGAGCAGAGGCGGCCAGCGGCAGGTCCGCCTGGCCGCCGGCGGGGCGTCGTCCCCCCGCGCCGCGCCGGCTATCGGGCGGTGGTTGTTGGGCGGGGTGGGGCAATTGGCGGCCGGACCGGTGTCCGGAGCGCGGGCCAAGCGCCGTGGCCTCCGCCGCCGTGGCCTCCGCCGCTGGGGGCGTCGGGTGTGTGCGGTCGTCGGGCAGAGCCGCGGTGGCGGTGTCGTCCGGGGCCGTCGGGATCCGTGCCGGCGGATGTGCCGGTATATGCATGGCGTCCGGGGCGAAGGTCGGCAGCGCCTCTGCCACGTCCTGTGCGTTCCGGATCAGGGGGGCGCCGTCGCGGATCAGCATGTTGCAGCCCCCCGCGCGCGCGTCGAAAGGATGACCGGGGACGGCCAGGACTTCCCGCCCCTGGTCAAGGGCCAGGCGCGCAGTGATCAGGCTGCCGGATTTTGCTGCCGCCTCCACCACCAGGACGGCCTGGGACAGGCCGGAGATCAGGCGATTGCGCCGCGGGAAATGCCGGGCCATCGGCGACAGCCCCATCGGCTGTTCGGACAGGCGCAGGCCCGTGGCGCCGATATCGTGGAACAGCTGCGCATTCTCCGCGGGGTAGACGCGGTCCACGCCCCCGGCCATGATCGCCACGGTCCCGCCTGGCAGGGCGGCCAGGTGGGCGGCGGTGTCCACGCCGCGTGCCAGCCCCGACACGATCACGTAGCCGCGCCCCGAAAGGTCACCCGACAGATCCCGCGCCATGCGCGTCCCGAGGGAGGAGGCGTTGCGCGCGCCCACCACCGCGATGCAGGTCCGGGTCAGCAGCGCAGGATCGCCAATGGCCCACAGGATCGGCGGCGGGTCGTCGATTTCCGTCAGCGCGGCCGGGTAGTCCGATCCGCCCAGGCAGATCATTCGGGCACCGACCTTCTGCGCCGCGCGCAGTTCGGCATGGGCCACGCCGGGAGGGCAGGCCACGTATCCCGATACGCCCGCCCGTTCGGCGACGCCGGGCAGGGCCGCCAAGGCATCGCGCGCCGTGCCATACTCACGAAGAAGCCGGTAGAAGGTCTGCACCCCGACCCGACGAGAGCGCAAGAGACGGAGCCAATCCAACCGCAGATCTTCCGTGGTGGGTGGGAGTGGGGGGTGAGTGGAAGGATGTAACTCCACGTCCGGGTCGGCTCCGCCTGCTTGCAGAATCAGGTATAGCGTTCTCCGGGTTAATCAAACGTGAATAGATCTCCGGTTTTTGCACCGGGGAATCAGGTCCGGCGCGCGGCGCGCCGGGCCATGACCATCACGATCCCCCAGACCAGCAGCGATTGCCCGGTGCCCATGATCCAGGCCAGCGGCCCCAGCCAGCCCGCCAGCCCGGCACCCAGAATGCCGCCGATCCCCAGGGCCATGGCCCAGCCGCCGATGCCCCGACGCAGGGCCAGCACCAGCAATCCCGCGCCGGGCAGCAGGCCGACCCAGGAAAATAGCGGGGAGTAGAACAGGATCAGCCCGAGAAACGGCAGGCCGCCCGGATCCACGCCGACCAGTTGCGCGATCGCCGTCGCGGAAAGGGCCAGTGCCGCGCCCGCCAGCGCCGGAAGAAGCCAGGCGGCCAGAAGGGCGGCGACCCATTGCCCGGGGCGCAGGCGTCCCGGCAACGCCGGATCACTGCGCCAGACCGGCCAGCCGGTCATGCCCGCCGCGCCCGGTCCGATTTGCCTTGATCCCCTTTCACGTGGCCGAACCGCCGACGGTCAGACCGCCGATCAGGACGGTCGGCTGGCCGACGCCCACCGGCACCCATTGCCCGGCCTTGCCGCAATTGCCGATGCCGGGGTCCAGCGCCATGTCGTTGCCCAGGGCGCGGATGTTCTTCATCGCCGTGGGGCCGTCGCCGATCAGGGTCGCGCCCTTGACCGGAGCGACGCGGCGGCCGTTCTTGACGAGGTAGGCCTCGGTGCAGGAGAAGACGAACTTGCCCGAGGTGATATCCACCTGCCCGCCGCCGAAGCCCACGGCATGGATCCCGTCCGTCATGCCCCCGATGACCTCTTCCGGGGTGGCGTCGCCGCCCATCATGTAGGTGTTGGTCATGCGGGGCATCGGTGCGTGGGCGTGGCTTTCGCGGCGGCCGTTGCCGGTGGGGTCCACCCCCATCAGGCGGGCGTTCTGGCGGTCCTGCATATAGCCGACCAGCACGCCGTCCTCGATCAGCACATTGCGGCCCGAGGGCGTGCCCTCGTCATCAATGGTGATGGAACCGCGACGATCCGGGATCGTGCCATCGTCCAGCACCGTGACGCCGCGCGCCGCGACCTGCTGGCCCACCAGCCCGGAAAAGGCGGAGGAGCCCTTGCGGTTGAAATCGCCTTCCAGCCCGTGACCCACGGCCTCGTGCAGCATCACGCCGGGCCAGCCGGCACCCAGCGTCACGTCCATGATGCCGGCGGGGGCGGGCACGGCCTCCAGGTTGACCAGTGCGATTCGCAGCGCCTCCCGCGTTTTGGCCTGCCAGTCGACGGGATCAATCAACCCGTCCAGCCCCAGGCGCCCGCCGCCCCCGGCGGTGCCGGTCTGGCGCTGGCCATTGGCCTCCACGCTGACCGAGACATTGACGCGGGTCATCGGACGCACGTCACGCACCAGCGTCCCTTCGGGGCGCAGGATCTCGACCTCCTGGCAGGAGGCGGCGATCACGGCGGAGACTTGCACCACGCGCGGATCCAGGTCGCGGGCAAAGGCGTCGATCTCGCGCAGGGTGTCGACCTTTACCGGGAATTCCTGCTGCGCGATCGGGTCCAGATCGGCATAGAGACGCGTGTTCGTCGGCCGGGGGCCCGGCGCCATGCTGCCGCCGCCATCGCCTACGGCCAGCCGCGCGGTGGCGGCGGCGCGGCGCAGGGCGGCTTCGGTGATCTCGGTCGAATGGGCGAAGCCCGCGACCTCTCCGCGCACGGCGCGCAGGCCGAATCCCTCGGTCGCGTCGTAGCTGGCATTGCGGATCCGGCCGTCATCCAATTGCAACACTTCGGATCTGCGACGTTCCAGGAACAATTCTCCGTCATCGCCCCCTGCGACCGTCTCGCGCAGGACCGCAAGGGCGGCCTCCTGATCCAGCATGGTCTCGAAAGGACGGAATTCCGCGTCTGGCATGGGGTCTCCTGGTGGCTGTGGATAGCGGGTCAAGGCGGGTTGAGCGGGCAATTTCCGGAACTGAATCAGGAAAAGCGTCCGTTTGCCGCAAGAGCGATTATTGTCTGAGCGGCAAGATTATGGTTTTAAGCGGCGACAAACAACGGGCGGCGCGTCTTTACGGCGCGCTCCCGGCGTGACATGGCCGTAACGCATCAACCGACCAGGGTGACCCAATGCGATTTCTCAAACTCCTGCCGGCCCTGCTGGCGTTCCTTGCCGCCCTTCCCGCCTCTGCGCAGGATGGGCTGGAAACCGTCGGCAAACCGATCTCGGGCGGCATGGGCTTTCAGCCGGCCACGACCGAACTGGCCCGCGATCTGCAATGGCTGGACGGGATGATCCTGGTGATCATCACCGCGATCGTCATTTTCGTCTGCGGGCTGCTTCTGTTCGTGATCCTGCGTTACAACCGCCGCGCCAACCCGACACCCAAGACCTTTACCCATAATTCGCCGCTGGAAATCGCATGGACCATCGTGCCCATCGTGATCCTGCTGTTCATCGGTGTCTTTTCGCTGCCGACGCTGTTCAAGCAGCAGATCATCCCGGACGGCGACATCCACATCAAGGTTACCGGCTACCAATGGTACTGGGGCTACGAATACACCGACCACGAATTCGCCTTTGACAGCTTCCTGCTGCCCAAGGAAGAGCTGGCAGCGAACGGCTTTGCCGAGGATGAGTACCTGCTGGCCACCGACACCTCCGTCGTCGTGCCCGTGGGCAAGACCGTGGTGATGACCGTCACCGGCGCCGACGTGATCCACTCCTGGACCGTGCCGTCCTTCGGCGTGAAGCAGGACGCCGTTCCGGGCCGTCTGGCACAGCTGTGGTTCAAGCCAGAGAAAGAAGGCATCTACTTCGGCCAGTGTTCCGAACTCTGCGGCAAGGACCACGCCTACATGCCCATCACCGTCAAGGTGGTCAGCGAGGAGGCCTATGCCGAATGGCTGGACGGGGCGATTGCCGATTACGCCGGCACGCCGCGCAGCTACGATATCGCCGCCAGGTAAGGCGCGGCAGCGGGGCGCCGGATCCCGGCGCCCGCTGGGCTGTTTGACAGCAAGGGGCCTGTCCCACAGGTCTCGACAGACCGGGACGGGGCGCGCCGCGCGGGACGGGCCCCCTCCAACCAATTCATCCGGGGCGCGCGCCTGCGCAACAGGACGGCCCCTTTCGGAAGACAGCACATGACGGATGCCAGCATCACGACGCAAGCGCATGAAAAAGACGCCGGATTCAGCGATTATTTCGCCCTGCTGAAACCGCGGGTCATGTCTCTGGTCGTCTTCACCGCGGCGGTGGGCCTTCTGGCCGCGCCCGTGGCGGTGCATCCTTTCGTGGCCTTCTGTGCAGTGCTGTTCATCGCCGTGGGCGGTGGCGCCTCGGGCGCGCTGAACATGTGGTATGACGCCGATATCGACGCGGTGATGAAACGCACGGCGTCGCGGCCCGTGCCCTCGGGCCGGGTGACGGCGCAGGACGCGCTGGCCATCGGTCTGACCCTCAGCGGGTTTGCCGTTGTGATGCTGGGGCTGGCGGCGAATTGGGTCGCGGCGGGACTGCTGGCCTTTACCATTTTCTTCTATGCCGTGATCTACACCATGTGGCTGAAACGCTGGACGCCGCAGAACATCGTCATCGGTGGCGCGGCGGGGGCCTTTCCGCCGATGATCGGCTGGGCGGTGGCGACCGGCGGTGTCTCCGTCGAATCCGTGCTGATGTTTGCCCTGATCTTCATGTGGACCCCGCCCCATTTCTGGGCGCTGGCGCTGTTCATGAAGTCCGATTACGAGGCTGCCGGCGTACCGATGCTGACCGTGACTCACGGTCGCAAATCCACGCGCAAGCATATCCTTGTTTACACATTGCTGTTGGTGCCCGTGGCGCTGGCGGTAGCTGCGACCTCCATAGGGGGGCCGATCTATCTGGCGGTGTCGCTGGTGCTGAACGCGCTGTTCCTGAAAGGTGCCGTCGATATCTGGCGCCGGGACGAAGACGCCGCGCAAGCGGACGGCTACCGCGTGGAGAAGCGCGTCTTTGCGCTGTCGCTGCTCTACCTCTTCCTGCATTTCAGCGCGATCCTCGTGCAGGCGGTTCTGACCCGTTTCGGCATGGGGGGCTGGTAGAATGGCCGCATTCCGCAAGGAACACGATCTGCACAAACGCCGGTGGAGCCGCAATCTGGGCCTGGGGCTCGTACTGGGCGCCTTCGTCGCGTTGATCTTCGGCTTGACGATTGCCAAGACTCAGCAACCCGGCTTTCAGGTGCCGGGGCGCGCGCCGGTGGCGGCGCCGGAAGGGCAGGAGTAACCATGGATCGCAAGACAAAAACCGTAGCGCAGACTGCCGGGGTGGTGGTATTGATGGGCTCTCTGGCCTGGGCCTCCGTGCCGCTGTACGATCTGTTCTGCCGGGTGACCGGCTTCGGCGGCGTGACCCAGGTCTCCGACGGGACCGGCGTTGAACCACTGGACCAGACGATCAAGATCCGGTTCGACGCCTCTGTCGACCGCGACATGCCGTGGAGCTTCAAACCCGTGCAGCGGGAGATGGAGCTGAAGATCGGAGAGACGGGGCTGGCCTTCTACGAGGCGCACAACCCCACCGATCGGGTGGTCGCCGGGACCGCCAGCTACAACGTCACCCCCTATGACGCGGGCGGCTTCTTCACCAAGATCGATTGCTTCTGCTTTACCGAACAGGTCTTGCAGCCGGGCGAAACGGTGGAGATGCCGGTGACTTTCTACGTCGATCCCGAAATCGTCAGTGACAGGGACGCAAAGTACGTCCATACGATCACGCTGGGATACACATTCTACGAAACCGATCTTCCCGCGGCGGCTGCTCAGCAGGCGGCCCTGGCCGACGACGGGAAGACGGACCTAAACTGAGGGCCTCAGGCGAGGGAAACCGAGATGGCGCACGAGAAGAACCACGATTATCATATTCTGCCCCCGTCGATCTATCCATTCCTGGGATCGGTTGGCGCATTCATCATGCTGTTCGGCGCGGTGATGTGGATGGCGGAAAGCGGCCCCTGGATGTTCCTGGTCGGTCTGCTGATCGTCCTTTACACCATGTTCGGCTGGTGGCGCGAAACCGTGCTGGAAAACAATGCCGGCGATCACACCCCGGTGGTCCAGATCGGGCTGCGTTACGGCGTGATTCTGTTCATCATGTCCGAGGTGATGTTCTTTGTCGTCTGGTTCTGGAACTTCTTCAAGAACGCGATCTACCCGATGGGCCCCGAAAGCCCGATCCGCGACGGCGTCTGGCCGCCCGCCGGGATCGAGACCTTCGACCCCTGGCACCTGCCGCTGATCAACACGCTGATCCTGCTGTGCTCCGGCGCGGCGGCGACCTGGGCGCACCATGCGCTGGTGCACGAGGAAAACCGTGAAGACATGAAATGGGGCCTGATCATCGCGATCGGCCTCGGCGTGATCTTCACCTTCTTCCAGGCCTATGAATACAGCCACGCCGCCTTTGGCTTCTCCGGCAACATCTACGGGGCGACGTTCTTCATGGCGACGGGCTTCCACGGCGCGCATGTGATCATCGGGACGATCTTCCTGTTTATCTGCCTGATGCGGGTCTACGCCGGGCATTTCACCGCGAAGAACCACATCGGGTTCGAGGCTGCCGCCTGGTACTGGCACTTCGTCGACGTGGTCTGGCTGTTCCTCTTCGTGGCCGTCTACATCTGGGGCGGCTGACCCGGCGAGGCCGGCGCGCCGCGATGGAAGCGGTGTTCCGGCCGACGGGATCTTGAGACAGGGTTGAAAGGCGCGGGGCGGGGCTTCGCGCCTTTGTCGTTGGGACGCGCCGGGGCGGCCCCGCGGCCGGGGCTGGACGATTGGGGTCGCAACCCGCAGGGTGCGACAGAGGACACGAGGACAGGCATGGCACGAGAAACGAAACGGATCATCGGCGCGCTGGTCCTGGGGGTGCTCGGGGTGGGGGTCCTGCTGGCCCTGGGGGGCTGGCAGCTGCAACGCCTGGAGTGGAAGACCGAGGTTCTGACCCAGATGGAGGCCCAGATCTCCGGCGAGCCGCAATCCCTGCCGGACCGGGCTCTGCCGGAGCGGGACCGCTTTCTGCCCGTCGCGGTGGAGGGGCAGCTGGGCGACCGGGTGCTGCGAGTTATCGCTACGCGGCCGGGGCAGGGGCCCGGACATCGCCTGATCTCCGCGCTTGAGACCGGGGACGGGCGGCGGGTGCTGCTGGAACGCGGCTTCGTGGCGCAGGGCGGCGACGTAACCCCGCCGCAGGGCAGCCTGCGCATCACCGGCAATCTGCATTGGCCACGAGAGGTCGACAGCCTGACCCCGCCCCCCGACACCGACAACGACCTGTGGTATGCGCGCGACGTGCATGCCATGGCGCGGGAGCTGGGCACCGAACCATTCCTGATCGTGGCGCGCATGATCTCCGGGGCGGCCGATCCCGCCACGCCCTGGCCTGTAGACACCTCCAGCGTGGCCAACGATCACCTGCAATACGCGATCACCTGGTTCTCCCTGGCGGCGATCTGGCTGGTCATGACCCTCTATCTGATCTATCGCATCCGGCAGCAGGGAAAGGCTGAGCGATGAAATACATTTCGACCCGCGGGCAAGCGCCCGAACTGACATTCGAAGAGGCGATGCTGACCGGGTTGGCGCGTGACGGCGGCCTTTACGTGCCTGCCGAGGTGCCCCGATTCACCGCAGAGCAGATCGCCGCGATGGCGGGGCAAAGCTACGAGGACGTGGCCTTTTCCGTGATGTCGCCCTTTGTTGGCGAAAGCTTCTCGGCGGAAGAATTGCGCGGTTGCATTGCCCGCGCCTATGCGGATTTCGGCCATGCTGCCCGCGCGCCGCTGGTCCAGCTGGCGCCAAACCACTTCCTTCTGGAACTGTTCCACGGCCCGACACTGGCGTTCAAGGATTTCGCCATGCAGCTGATCGGCCAGCTGTTCCAGACGGCGCTGAAGCGTTCGGGTCGCCGGGTCTGCATCGTCGGCGCGACCTCCGGTGATACTGGGTCCGCCGCGATCGAGGCGTTTCGCGGATTGGACAATGTCGATGTTTTCATCCTGTATCCGCATGGCCGGGTCAGCGAGGTGCAGCGCCGGCAGATGACCACACCGTCGGAATCCAACGTGCATGCGCTGGCGATGGATGGCCACTTCGACGATTGCCAGGCCCGCGTTAAGGATATGTTCAACGATTTCGCGTTTCGTGATGCGGTGGGGCTGGCGGGCGTCAATTCCATCAACTGGGCGCGGGTGCTGGCGCAGGTCGTGTACTACTTCACCGCCGCCGTATCGCTGGGCGCGCCGGGCCGTGCGGTCAGCTTCACGGTGCCGACGGGCAATTTCGGCGATATCTTCGCGGGCTATATCGCCCGCAAGATGGGCCTGCCGATCGAGAAGCTGGTGGTCGCGACCAACCAGAATGACATCCTGCACCGGTGCCTGACCACCGGGGCGTATCGGCCCGACGGCGTGATCCCGTCGATCAGCCCATCTATGGACATTCAGGTCAGCTCCAATTTCGAGCGGGTCTTGTTCGATGCCTATGGGCGCGACGGCACCGCCGTGGCGCAGCTGATGGAGGAGCTGAAACAAGGCGGGTTCAGCGTCAGCCAGGGGGCGCTTCAATCCCTGGGAGAGCAGTTCCTCTCCGGTCGCGCGTCGGAGGAAGAAACGACGCAGACCATCACCCGCCTGCGCGGCACGACCGGCGAAATCCTGTGCCCGCATAGCGCGGTGGCGGTCAAGGTTGCGGAAGACCTGCGCGATCCCCATGTGCCGATGGTCACGCTGGCCACCGCGCATCCGGCGAAATTCCCCGACGCGGTCGAGGCTGCGACGGGCCTGCGCCCCGCGCTGCCGCCACGCATGGCCGATCTCTTTGATCGTGATGAACGTGTGACCCGGATCGGCAATGATCTGGGCGCCATCGAAACACTCATTCGGGAACGGGTATCGAATTGACCGTAAACCTTACTACGCTGTCCAATGGCTTCCGGATCGTCACCGAGGCGATGCCGGGGCTGCAATCCGCCTCCATCGGTGTCTGGGTCGGCGCCGGCGGCCGGCATGAGCGCCCCGAACAGAACGGGATCGCGCATTTTCTGGAACACATGGCCTTCAAGGGCACGACGCGGCGCAACGCGCTTCAGATCGCGGAGGTGATCGAGGACGTCGGCGGCTATATCAACGCCTATACCTCCCGCGAGGTGACCGCCTATTACGCCCGCGTGCTGAAAGACGACGTGCCGCTGGCGCTGGACGTGATCGCCGATATCCTGCGCAACTCCATCTTCGACACCCGCGAGATCGAGGTGGAACGCGGCGTGATCCTGTCGGAGATCGGGCAGGCGCTGGACACGCCCGATGACATCATCTTTGACTGGTTGCAGGAACGTGCCTATCCCGAACAGCCGCTGGGCCGCACCATCCTGGGGCCGGAGGACCGGGTCAGCAGCTTTGCCCGCGCCGATTTCGCGGCCTTTGTCGCCGAACATTACGGACCGGAACAGATGGTTCTGTCCGCAGCGGGGGCCGTGGATCATGACGCCATCGTCGCCGCGGCGGAGACATTGTTTGGCGATATGAAGCCGTTGCCGGCCATGCAGACAGAGGCCGCCCGCTTCGAAGGCGGCGAATACCGCCGCGAAAAGGTGCTGGAACAGGCCCATGTCGCCATCGGCTTCGAAAGCCCGGACTACCGCAGCAGCGACGCCTATGTCGCGCAGGTCTACGCGGCGGCGTTGGGCGGGGGCATGTCCTCGCGCCTGTTTCAGGAACTGCGGGAGAAACGTGGCCTGTGCTACACCATATTTGCGCAGGCAGGTGCCTATGCCGACAGCGGCATGACGACGATTTATGCCGGGACGTCCGGTGCATCGATGGCCGAATTGCCGCTGCTGGTGCTGGATGAGATGCGGCGCGCTGCGGATGACTTCTCGCAGGCCGAAACCGATCGCGCGCGCGCCCAGATGAAGGCCGGGATGCTGATGGGGCTGGAGGGGGCGTCGTCGCGTGCCGAACGTCTGGCGCGCATGGTGCAGATCTGGGGCCGGGTACCGCCACTGACCGAAGTGGTCGAGAAGATCGACGCCGTCACCGTCGCGGAACTGCGGGCCTATGGCGCACGGATGGCGCAGCGGGCGCCGATGGCGCTGGCGCTGTACGGGCCGGTGGCACAGGCGCCCGATTTCGAAGGGCTGGTTGCCCGCCGCGCTGCCTGATGCGGCTGTCCCGCCGGAAAACGCGGATCGAGACGGAGCGGATGACGCTCCGTCCGCCCGTTCACGGCGATTTCCGGGCCTGGTCCGACCTGCGACGCGAAAGTCGCGACTACCTGTCCCCCTGGGAACCTGCCTGGGCCGCCGACCACCTGTCGCGCCGGGCTTTCACCAACCGGGTTTATTGGGCACAACGGTCGATCAGCGGTGGCACCGCGCTGCCGCTGTTCCTGATCCGCCGGCAGGACGACGCGCTGCTGGGCGCGATCACCCTGGACAACATCCGGCGCGGCCCTTCGTTGTCGGGTACGCTGGGCTATTGGACGGGGGAACGCCATGCCCGGCAAGGCTACATGCGGGAAGCGATCCTGGCGCTGGTGCATTATGCCTACCATCGTATGGACCTAAGCCGGATCGAAGCCGCCTGCCTGCCGGAAAACGCTCCCTCGCGCGGGTTGCTGGAGGCCTCGGGGTTCAAGTACGAGGGCGTCGCGCAAAGCTATCTTCAGATCAACGGGCGCTGGCGGACCCATGTCCTGTATGCCGCGCTGCGCATGGACCGGCGCGGACGCACCGACGCCGGATAGATCAGGGCAACGGTCAGTGCGCCGCCCGTCCTGGGCCTGCCGTCACACGAAAAGGGCCGGGGAAATCACCCGGCCCTTTCGCGTTCTGTTCAATCCGGCGGCCCAGGCCGGCACAGGATCAATGCCCGCCAAGGATCCCGGTGCGCACGCCGTAATCCACGGCGATGGCGTAATCGGGGTCATCGTCGCTGTCGACGATCAGATGCCCGGCGCGGGTCAGCAGCTTGTGGCAATCGCGGCTGAGATGGCGCAGTTGCAGGCGCTTGCCCATGTCCTCGTATTTGCGGGCGACATTCTCGATCGCCTGCAGGGCGGATTGGTCCACTACACGGCTGTCGGCGAAATCCACCACCACGGCCTGTGGGTCGCCCTTGACGTCGAAGAGTTCCACGAACCCGTCGGAAGAGCCGAAGAACAGCGGCCCGCGGATCTGGTAGACCTTCGCGCCTTCGGGAGTGACATAGGTCTTGGCGCCAATGCGTTTCGCGGCGTTCCAGGCATAGGCCAGCGCCGAGACGATGACCCCCACGACCACCGCCATGGCCAGATCGCTCAGAACCGTGACGACGGTGACCAGGATGATGACAAAGGCATCGGTGGCGGGGACGCGCGCCAGGATCTTGATCGAGTTCCAGGCAAAGGTGCCGATCACCACCATGAACATCACCCCGACGAGGGAAGCGAGGGGGATCCGTTCGATCAGCGGGGCGGCAAAGAGGATGAAGGCCAGCAGGAACAGCGCCGCCGCCACCCCCGCGATGCGGGTGCGGCCGCCGGAATTCACGTTGATCATGGATTGCCCGATCATCGCGCAGCCACCCATGCCGCCGAAGAACCCGGTCAGCACGTTGGCCGACCCCTGGGCGATGCATTCCTGGCTGGCGCCGCCGCGTTGGCCGGTGATCTCGCCGACCAGGTTCAGGGTCAGCAGGCTTTCGATCAGGCCGATGGCGGCCAGGATCATCGCGTAGGGAAAGATGATTTGCAGCGTTTCCCAGTTCAGCGGCACCATGGGCAAGTGGAAGGACGGCAGCCCCCCTTCGATGGAGGCCATGTCGCCGACGACGGGCACGTCCAGTCCCAGACCGATCACGATGGCCGCCGTGATGCCGATGCCCATCAGGGGGGCAGGCACGATGCGGGTCAGGCGCGGGGTCAGCCAGATCACCGCCATGGTCAGCGCGGTCAGCCCCAGCATCAGCCACAGCGGCATCCCCGACAGCCATTCGCCGCCACCGGTGCCGTGGCCCGAGGCCTCGACCGTGCCGGGCACCTTGAATTGCGACAGCTGTGCCATGAAGATCACGATGGCCAGGCCGTTGACGAAGCCCAGCATAACCGGGTGCGGCACCAGACGGATGAATTTGCCCCATCGCAATACGCCAGCCACCACTTGCAGCAGGCCCATCAGGACCACCGTCGCGAACAGGTATTCGACGCCGTGCTGGGCCACCAGCGCCACCATCACCACGGCAAGCGCACCTGTCGCGCCCGAGATCATGCCCGGTCGGCCGCCGATCAACGCCGTGACCAGGCCCACCATGAAGGCGGCATAAAGTCCGACCAGCGGGTCGACCCCCGCGACAAAGGAGAAGGCCACCGCCTCGGGCACCAGGGCCAGGGCGACGGTGAGACCCGACAGCAGTTCGATCCGGATGGAATCGGCGGTCAGCTGGCTGGTGGGATTGATCCGGAGATCGGGCCGATCAATACGATTGGCAAAGGCGGCGAATGCTGCACGTTTCAAGGCTGTGTCCGAAGCTGGAAAAGGGGAAATCGCGCGCGTTCTACTGCGGTTCGGGGCAAAAGCCCATGGTGGGCCAGGGAACACCGCCATGCGTTGCATGCAAGCCACGCGGCGCGGCGCTGGAGAAGCGGGGCCGGGCAGAGCGCGGATCAGAGGGGCCTCACGCGAATGTTGCTGGCCAGGCGGCGCCCATCCCCCGTCTGGCAAGGCACAGAGGTTTGACTTTGCCCCGCCGGCGGTCCAACGTCCGCCGCGCCCGGAACAGGATGTCAGATCGTGAACAGCGCCCGCCCCTTTGCCCCGTTTGAATGGATGATCGCCTGGCGTTACCTGCGGGCCCGCCGGGCCGAGGGCGGCGTTTCGGTGATGACCTGGATCTCCCTTATCGGGATCTGTCTGGCCGTCACCGCGCTGATCCTGACCATGGCCGTGCGCACCGGTTTTCGCGAGGAATTCGTGGACACGATCCTGGGGTCCAACGCCCATGTCACCGTCTACAACGCCGCCCAGCGGGACGCGGCCGGGCGGCTGGACCGCGCCATCACGGAATTCACGCCGATGGCTGAGCGGCTGCGCGCCGTGCCCGGCGTGAGCCGCGCCGCGCCGCTGATCCGGGGGCAGGTGATGGCGACGGCGCAGGGGCGCAACACCGGCGTCGCGATCTACGGAATCACCGCCCAGGACCTGGCCACCATCCCGCGCATCGCCGATCCGCTGTCGGCGCGGGGCGATCTGGCAGGGTTCGGCACGGGCATCGCGCTTGGCTCCGGGATCGCGGACGAACTGGGCCTTGCGCCCGGGGACCGGATCAAGCTGATCTCCCCCGACGGGGTAAAAACGGCCTTTGGCACTTCCCCTCGGGTGAAGACATTCGAAATCGCCTACATCTTCACCGCCGGGCGCTATGATATCGACCGCACCCGCGTCTACCTGCCCTTTGCCGAGGCGCAGGAATATTTCAACCGCGAAGGCACCGCCGACGAGATCGAGGTGATGCTGGACCGGCCCGAGGCGCTGGACCGGATTCTGCCGGAGCTGCGCCGCGCCGCCGGCGACCGTGCTCAGACCTGGACCTGGCAGGACGCCAACAACGGCTACCTGCGTGCGCTGGACATGGAGGACAACGTGATGTTTGTCGTCATGACAACGCTGGTCCTGATCGCGGCGATGAACATCGTCTCCGGGCTGATCATGTTGGTCAAGAACAAGGGCCGCGACATCGGAATTCTGCGCACCATGGGGCTGAGCGAGGGGGCGGTGCTGCGCGTCTTCTTTATCTGCGGGGCCTTCACGGGGATCATCGGCACCGCGGCGGGCGTGTTGCTGGGCTGCCTTCTGGCGCTGAACATCGACGCGATCATGGCGGGGGTGAACTGGCTGTCGGGGGGGGACGCCTGGGATGCCTCTGTCCGGGGGATCTATGCGCTGCCCGCGAAACTGGTGCCGGCGGACGTGCTGTCGGCGGTGCTGTTGTCGCTGGGGCTGAGCTTTGTCGTCACGATTTTTCCGGCGCGCCGCGCGGCCCGGATGAACCCGGTGGAGGCCTTGCGCTATGAATGATCCGGTGCTGAAGCTCGACGGGTTGGAAAAGACCTACAACCCCGGCGCCCCGAACGAGATCCGCGTGCTGCGGCAGGCCTCCCTGACCCTGAACCGGGGAGAGGTCGTGGCCCTCGTCGCGCCTTCCGGGGCAGGGAAATCCACGCTGTTGCATATCGCAGGGCTGCTGGACGTGCCCGATGCCGGTACCGTGCGCATCGCGGGTGAGGACATGACCGGCCTGTCGGATCGTCGCCGCACCGCCGTGAGACGCGACGGAGTGGGCTTTGTCTACCAGTTCCACCACCTGCTGCCCGAATTCTCCGCCGCCGAGAACATCCTGCTTCCGCAGCTGGCTGCCGGCCACTCGCGCCGCGCCGGCCAGGCCCGGGCCGAGGATCTGTTGGCCCGCGTCGGTCTGTCCGACCGCGCGACCCATCGCCCGGCAGAGATGTCGGGCGGCGAACAGCAGCGCGTGGCCTTTTGTCGGGCGCTCGCCAACGGCCCGGCGCTGCTGCTGGCGGATGAACCGACCGGCAACCTCGATCCCGCGACCTCGGACACGGTGTTCGACGCGCTGATGGGGCTGGTGCGCGACACCGGGCTGTCGGCCCTGATCGCAACCCACAATCCCGACCTTGCCGCCCGCATGGACCGGGTGTTGCACATGGATGCCGGGCGCTTCGCGACGCCCTAGCCGGCGCCGCCTCGCGCCTGTACCGGCCCCGCCTCGCCCCGGTTGCGGCCTCGCAGCACCTCCGTTCCGGCTGCGCGAATGCCCGTCCCGATGTCGGCGCGGATGCCTTTGGGCTTGCCTTTGCCGGCCGTTCCGGGGTATCCCGCGCGCGTCGACAAGGCGCAAACGCCGCGACGAGGGATACGGGCAGGGTCGGAACTACCGGCCCTCTTTCGTTTGCGGATGCCGGACAAGGCCAATCCCAAGACCGGCGGAGACAACCGCGCGGCCAGAATAACGTGTAAAAGGAAATCAGAGACCACATGGCTCAGAACACCACGATGGAGGAATTCGAAGCCCTCCTGAACGAAAGCTTCGAAATGGACACGCCCCAGGAAGGGTCTGTCGTCAAGGGCAAGGTCATCGCAGTCGAAGCGGGCCAGGCCATCATCGACGTCGGCTACAAGATGGAAGGCCGTGTCGAGCTGAAAGAATTCGCGAATCCCGGCGAAGCGCCCGAGATCGAGGTCGGTGACGAGGTCGAAGTGTACCTGCGTTCCGCCGAGAACGCGCGCGGCGAAGCCGTGATCAGCCGCGAGATGGCCCGCCGCGAAGAGGCCTGGGACCGTCTTGAGAAAGCCTATGCCGATGACCAGCGCGTCGAAGGTGCGATCTTCGGCCGGGTCAAGGGTGGCTTTACCGTCGATCTGGGCGGCGCCGTGGCGTTCCTGCCCGGCTCCCAGGTTGACGTGCGCCCCGTGCGTGACGCCGGCCCGCTGATGGGTCTGAAACAACCGTTCCAGATCCTGAAAATGGACCGCCGCCGCGGCAACATCGTTGTCTCCCGCCGTGCGATCCTGGAAGAATCCCGTGCCGAACAGCGCGCCGAGGTCATCGCCAACCTGACCGAAGGTCAGGCCGTTGACGGCGTGGTCAAGAACATCACCGAGTACGGCGCATTCGTCGATCTGGGCGGTGTGGACGGCCTGCTGCACGTCACCGACATGGCCTGGCGCCGCGTCAACCACCCCTCCGAGATCCTGTCGATCGGCGAGACCGTGAAGGTCCAGGTCATCAAGATCAACAAGGAAACCCATCGTATTTCCCTGGGCATGAAGCAGCTTCAGGAAGATCCGTGGGATCTGGTGGCTGCCAAGTACCCGTTGGAATCCGTGCACAAGGGCCGCGTGACGAACATCACCGATTACGGCGCATTCGTGGAGCTGGAGCCGGGCGTCGAAGGTCTGGTCCACGTCTCCGAGATGTCCTGGACCAAGAAGAACGTGCATCCGGGCAAGATCGTCTCCACCTCGCAAGAAGTGGAAGTCATGGTTCTGGAGATCGACCAGGCGAAACGCCGCGTCTCCCTGGGCCTGAAGCAGACGATGCGCAACCCGTGGGAAGTGTTCGAGGAAACCCATCCCGTCGGCACCGTTGTCGAGGGCGAGGTCAAGAACATCACCGAATTCGGTCTGTTCGTCGGCCTTCAGGGCGACATCGACGGCATGGTTCACCTGTCCGACCTGTCCTGGGACGAACGGGGTGAGGACGCGATCCAGAACTACCGCAAGGGCGACATGGTTCAGGCGGTCGTTTCCGAAGTCGACACCGACAAGGAACGAATCTCCCTGTCCATCAAGAACGTCGGCGGCGACAAGTTCGCCGAAGCCGTGGGCGGCGTGAAGCGCGGTTCGATCATCACCGTCGAAGTGACGGCGATCGAGGACGGCGGCATCGAGGTCGAGTTCGAAGGCATGAAATCCTTCATCCGTCGCTCCGACCTGTCCCGCGACCGTGCCGAACAGCGCCCCGAACGTTTCTCCGTCGGCAACAAGGTTGATGTGCGCGTGACCAACGTGGACAGCAAATCCCGCCGTCTGGGTCTGTCGATCAAGGCCCGCGAGATCGCCGAAGAGAAAGAGGCCGTGCAGCAATACGGTTCGTCCGACTCCGGTGCATCGCTGGGCGACATCCTGGGCGCCGCGCTCAAGCGCGACGACGAGTAATCGTTCCGGACCTCCGGGTCCGACCGCAGACACAGGAAAGCCCCGCCAGTTGGCGGGGCTTTTCGCGTCTTCGGAAGTGCGTGCTATCTTCGCTTCATTTGATCGAAGGGCATTTGCATGGAAAACTTGGAAGAGGCGGACGCGGTATATACCGAACGTATGGTCGAGCTGGCGTGCCGTGCGCATTCACAGCGCCAAGAAGCCAAGCTGATGATCAATCAGGCTGCTTTGGACTCGGCGGCGCTGGTGGTGAAGTCGCTTATCCTGGTGAACGGCGGGGCTGTCATCGCTCTGCTCGCGTTTGCAGGGGCCATCGAATCGGCCAATGGTGCCGACATCGACATCGCACATCTGGTAAACCCCATGTCTCGCTTTGCCTGGGGCGTAGGTCTGGCAATCGTGACCTCGGCCTTTGCCTAACTCGTCAATTTTCTGGATTCAGGACTCTTCTCGACCGAGACCTATTTCTACAAACCGCCGTTCATTCGTCCGGACAGCAAAGCCAAATGGCCGCTGCGCGTCCGTATGGCCTTCCATATCGGCGCAGTTGCATCAGCCCTTGGGTCCATGGGATGTTTCTTTGCCGGGATATGCAGCGTCGTTTCTTCCATGCAGACGCTTGCCCTCTAACCCTACCGCGCGCGTCGGGCGATGAAGGCGAGGTTGTTGGCGGGCATTTCGATGACATGGTCGAGGTTCAGCCAATTGGCGTGCAGCATGTCCGTCACGTCGTGATCGTCCTTGTAGCCGATCTCGGGATCGGTGGCGCGCAGGTCGGCATCAAAGCGTTCGTCGCCGGGGCTGGTCAGGATGCCGTTGCGGCGGAAGGGGCCGTAAAGGACGAAGGTGCCGCCGGGGGCGAGGGCGCGGCCGACTTCCTCGATCAGGATGTCGGCTTCCTGGCGTGAGACAAGGTGCAACAGGTTGACCAGCACGATCAGATCCTGGTTGCGATGCTCCCGCGCCCAGCCGGGGACGGTGGCGTTCAGATGGACGGCGCGGCGGATGTTGGTCAGCCCTTCGTGGGCCGCATGGGCATCGATGCTCTGCCTGCGGTCGGCGGCGATCTCGCTGGGTTGCCAGGACAGGTCGGGCAGGCGGCGGGCCAGGTGACAGACATGCTGCCCGGCGCCCGAGGCCAGCTCCAGCGCCAGCCCCCGCGCGGGGCCGTGTTCGGCCACCAGGTCAGTGATCGGTCCGGCGTTCCGATCCGCCGCAGGCAGGCGCAAGCGCCCGCCTGTCATAGGTTCGAATCTGCGGGCAGAGGGGGGGAGCTTCCGGGTCATGCGGCGAACCTTGCAGGGGCGAGGGCAGCGGTGGTGGCGGCGTCCAGTTCCGCAGGACGGCCGGCGATCAGGTCGGCGGTCAGCCGGGCCGCAGCGGGGGCGGTCTGGAAACCGTAGCCGCCCTGACCCGCCAGCCAGAAGAAGGCCGGGTGGTCACTGGCCCGGCCGATCACCAAACTGCGGTCAGGGGCAAAGGTGCGCAGCCCCGCCCAAGAGGTTTCGACCCGTGTCACCGGGGCGGTCACCATGTCCTCGTAGCGGGCGAGGCCCTCCGCCAGCACCATGTCGTCAGCCCAGGCATCCATTGCCGGTACGGGGTCTTCCTCGCTGGGGGAGACGACCCAGCGGCCGCCGGCGGGGCGGGCGTACCAGCGCTCGGTGATCTCCTCGGTGAAGGGCCAGTTGGCGATGTCGTGCCCTTCGGGGGCGGGCAATTGCGCCATGGAGCGGCGCATCGGTTGCAGGCCCAGCGGAGCGACCCCGGCGAGGGAGGCCAGGCCGTCGGCCCAAGCGCCGGAGGCGTTCACCAGGATATCGGCGGTGAACATCTTGGCTCCCGCCGTGACCTGCCAGCGGCCGTTGGCGCGGGAGATGCCGGTGATCTCCGCTCCGGTGCGCAGCTCTGCCCCGGCGGCTTTTGCCCGGCGCGCGGCATTCTGGATCAGCAGGTCGGTGTCCAGATCCCAGGCCGCCGCTTGCCACCCGGCGCGGGCGATCAGATCGGCGCGCAGGATCGGCAGTTTTGCCTGGGCTTCGGCGAGGTCGATGGCGGCCAGCCCCATGCGGGCGGCCTGATCGGCAAAGGCGTCTTCCTTGCCTGCGCGGGCGATGACCATCAGGCCGCGCGGGGACAGCACGCCGCCGTCCAGATGGTGATGCGCCTCGGCGCTGGCCTCGTTCAGGGCGCGCACGGCCCCATTGCCATAAGCGGGCAGAAACATCGCCGCCGACCGACCGGAGGCGTGGCTGGCCAGGTGGGTCTCACGCTCCAGCAAGCGGAGTGTGGCATCGCGCGCCAGCGCCGCTGCCGCGGTGATCCCGGCGACACCGCCACCGGCGATCAGAATGTCGGTATGGTCGTTCATGGCGAAACCATGACACGGGGCGCGGGGAAGTTACAGCCCCCTCCAGCGCGTCAGGCGGCGCGCGGGAGGCGCCTGTTTCGGCGTCCTGTGGACGGGGCGGGCAGGCGTTCGGCGAGGCGGCGGGGCCGGGGCGAATGGGGACAACAGGCGGGTACGAACG